>NZ_JAKRML010000047.1:0-34723 GCF_022346505.1 Achromobacter sp. ACRQX | reverse complement strand
CCAACGCGTCCTGCACCACCTGACAAAGCGCGCAGAGACCATGGGCTACAGCTTGGTACCGTTGGCCACCCCAGAAAAAGCCAATGAAATATCAACAGCTTAGGAGGAGTTTCTTGAGAGGGAGCCGAAGGCGGACGAAGATGACGAGGGGGCAGTCCGGAGCGAAGGCTCCGGACCGCAATCGTGGGCGATCGCCTCCCCGGTGACCGCGGCGTCGGGCGACCTACGAAGATCTAATGCAGCCTACGAAGCTAATGCAGCCTACGAAGAACGTAACGCGAACAAAAACCGCACCTCTACGAACTGCCTAGCAACACCCACAAAAAAAGGCCCTGCATCAGCAAGGCCTTCCATCCAAAACACTCAGCAGCACCCAATCCGCTTCTTCCCCCCGTATCGCGCCTCCTGGCGCTCCCGGAAGAAATCCTCATAGCTCATTGGCTCCTGCTCAGGATGCGTCCGCCGCATATGCTCGACATACGTCTCGTAATCCGGCACGCCAACCATCAACCGGAGCGTCTGCCCCAGATACCGGCCGGCGGCGCCGGCCGCTGAAGTCATATTGCTGAACAGCATGCGGCTTCTCCTGGATGAAGGTCAGTCCGCGCCAGCCGCAGCGGCTGCGGGCAGCGATTCGTAAGGCGTTTCGCGGGACGTCGGCTTGTTCTCGTTGCGGGCGCGCTGCACCGACTTCAAGCCGAACACCACGATGCTCACCACGACAAAGATGAAGATCGCGCACAGCCCGGCGTTGATGTAGTCGTTCATCACCACCCGCGACATCTCGCCCAGCGACTTCGCCGGCGCCAGCACCTTGCCTTCGGCAATCGCGGCGTTGTACTTGTCGGCGTGGGCCAGGAAGCTCACGCGCGGGTCCGAATGGAACAGCTTCTGCAGACCGGCCGTCAGCGTGCAAGCCAGCAGCCAGAGCGTCGGCAGCACCGTCACCCACGCATAGCGGTCGCGCTTCATCTTGAACAGGACCACCGTGCCCAGCGTCAGCGCAATCGCAGCCAGCATCTGGTTCGCGATGCCGAACAGCGGCCACAGCGTGTTGATGCCGCCCAGCGGATCCACCACGCCCTGATACAGGAAGTAGCCCCACGCCGCCACGCACAGGCCCGTGGCGATCAGGTTGGCCGGCAGCGAATCCGTGCGCTTGAGCGACGGCGCGAACGTGCCCAGCAGATCCTGCAGCATGAAGCGGCCCGCGCGGGTGCCGGCGTCAACGGCCGTCAGGATGAACAGCGCTTCGAACAGGATGGCGAAGTGATACCAGAACGCCATCATGCCCGGACCGCCCAGCGCCTGATGCAGGATGTGGGCCATGCCCACCGCCAGCGTCGGAGCGCCGCCGGCCCGCGAGATGATCGTGCTTTCGCCTACGTCCTTGGCCGTCTGCACCAGATCGGCCGGCGTGATCACGAAGCCCCAGCTCGACACCACCTGGGCGACCTGCTCAGGCGACGTGCCGATCACGGCCGCCGGGCTGTTCATTGCGTAGTAGATGCCCGGCTCGATCACGCAAGCCGCGACCAGCGCCATGATGGCGACGAACGATTCCATCAGCATGCCGCCGTAACCGATGTAGCGGGCCTGGGTTTCGTTCTCGATCAGCTTGGGCGTCGTGCCCGAGGAGATCAGCGCGTGGAAGCCCGACACCGCGCCGCAGGCGATGGTGATGAAGAGGAACGGGAACAGGTTGCCCGACCACACCGGACCGGTGCCGTCGACGAACTGCGTCAGCGCGGGCATCTTCAGTTCCGGGGCGACGACCACGATGCCGATCGCCAGACCGACGATCGTGCCGATCTTCAGGAAGGTCGACAGGTAGTCACGCGGGGCCAGCAGCAGCCACACGGGCAGCACCGAGGCGATGAAGCCGTAGACGATCAGGATCCAGGTCAGGCCCTTGCCGTCGAAGTCGAACATCGGGCCGATGACCGGATGCGCGGCCACGTCCTGACCGAACGTGATGGCCGCCATCAGGCCGACGAAGCCGATGATGGAAACCTCGCCGATCTTGCCCGGACGGATGTAGCGCAGGTATACGCCCATGAAGAGCGCGATGGGAATGGTCGCGGCCACCGTGAAGGTGCCCCACGGCGAATGCGTCAGCGCCTTCACCACGATCAGCGCCAGCACGGCCAGGATGATGACCATGATCATGAACGCGCCAAACAGCGCGATCACGCCCGGAATCTTGCCCAGTTCCGACTTGACCAGGTCGCCCAGCGAGCGGCCGTCGCGGCGGGTCGAGATGAAGAGGATCGTGAAGTCCTGCACGGCGCCGGCGAACACGACGCCGGCCAGGATCCACAGCATGCCGGGTAGGTAGCCCATCTGCGCGGCCAGCACCGGTCCGACCAGGGGGCCCGCGCCGGCGATGGCGGCAAAGTGGTGGCCGAACAGCACGTGCTTGTTGGTGGGCACGTAGTCCAGGCCGTCGTTGTACTTCCAGGCCGGCGTCATGCGCGTCGGGTCAAGCTGGAAGACCTTGCGCGCGATGAAGCGGCTGTAGTAACGGTAGGCGATGAGATAGACGCAGACGGCGGCAATCACCACCCATAGTGCGTTGATGGTCTCCCCTCTGGCCAGCGCCACGGTGCCCAGCGCAAACGCGCCCAGTACCGCAACCGCCAGCCAGACCAGGTGCTGACCCAGTCCCTTACTGCTGGTGTGCATAAGTGCTCCTCTTGCCTCCCGCCATGCTCTTGGCGTGAAACGCTTTTTTCGTCCCGCGGAAGGCAGACTCATTGTTGTGGGGTGGCGGACGCACGCGTCCGCGCTGCGTCAGGTCGACGCGGGCGCCAGTATTGCGCTCTGGCCATCGCGCCAACAAGCGCGGAACTACGCAAGCGAGCTACGTGTTACTACGTCATGCGCCGCAGCAAATTTCCGTGGAAACCGTAAAATCTCCGAACTTTCCGCGTTCCCGCCTCGATACCCTTCCGGTTGATGCGTCGCAGCAAATTCGCTTCGGCCTGATACAAATCCTTATGAAGCTGCGTCTCAAAATCTTGCTGCTTGCGGCAGTCCCGCTGCTGGTGGCCGTCGCCGCCATCACGGTCGCCGTCTACGTGCAGGGATTGCAGTTGGCGCAGCGCGAAAAACAGGTGGTCGAAACCGCCTGGCTGGCCAGCAAGGAGGGCGAGCTGCGCCACTACGTGAACCTGGCGTACAGCGCCATCGCGCCGCTGCAGGCCGCAGGCGACGACGCGGCCACGCGCCAGCGTGCGCTGGACCTGCTGGCGCAGATGGAGTTCGGCCACGACGGTTACTTTTTCGTCTACGACCTGCAGGGCAAGAACCTGATGCATCCGCGCCAGCCCGAGCTGGTCGGGCAAGACCTTTGGAACCTGCGCGACACCAAGGGCCAGGCCGTCATCCAGAACCTGCTGACGGCCGCCCGGCGCGGCGGGCAGCAAGGCGACGTGGTGCATTACCTCTGGGAAAAACCGTCCACCAACCAGACCGTTGAAAAGCTCGGGTACGTGGTGGTGCTGGAACGCTGGGGCTGGATGCTGGGCACCGGCATCTACCTGGACGACGTGCAAGAGGCCCTGGTGCGCATCGACGCCGCGGCGCAGGCCAATATCCGCGACATGTTCGCGTGGGTGGCGGGCATTGCGGCTGTGTCCATCCTGGGCGTGGCCGCCTGTGGTCTGGCCCTCAATATCAGCGACCATCGCCAGTCCGACGCCAAGCTGCGGCTGATGGCGCGCCAGATCGTGCGGTCGCAGGAAGACGAGCGCGCCCGCCTGTCGCGGGAACTGCACGACGGCATCAGCCAGGTGCTGGTGTCGGTAAAACTGTCGCTGGAGGCCGCCCGCGAGCGGCTGCGCCAGTCGCACTCGGACGATTCGCGCGCGCTTGCGCACATCGATACGCCGCTGGGCGGCGCCCTGGACCGTCTGAACATGGCGGTGGGCGAGGTCCGCCGCATTTCGCACAACCTGCGTCCCACCCTGCTCGATGACCTGGGCCTGCCCGCCGCGCTGGAGCATCTGGGCCGGGAATTCGCCATCCGCCCCGAGGACGGCGCCCCGCCGCTGGCGGTGGACCTGCACACGGTCGGCCAGCCAGTGAAGCTGCCCGACGCCTACGCGACGGCGCTGTTCCGCGTGACGCAAGAGGCGCTGACCAACGTCATGCGCCATGCCGGCGCCACGCGCGCGGATCTGACGCTGGCGTATTCGGTGCGCGACTTGCGCCTGACCATCACCGACGACGGCTGCGGCTTTGACGACGCCGAGGTCCAGCAGGACCCGCATCGCGGCATCGGCCTGCGCAACATGCGAGAACGCATGAGCGCGCTGTCCGGCACCCTGACCTTTCATTCCACCGCGCAAGGCACGACCTTGCAGGCCTGGCTTCCCCTGCCGCCTTCCGGCGGCCCCCTTCCGACGCCTCCCCAAGCATGATCGACAAACCCGACGCCGTCCGCCTTCTGCTGATCGATGACCACCCCCTGGTGCGCGACGGCCTGCGCCTGCGCCTTGAAACCGTGCCGACGTTGCGGGTAGTAGGTGAAGCCAGCAACGCCGCGGCCGCGCAGGCTTTTCTGGCCGCCTGCATGGCTGAGGATCCGCAGGGCGGCACCCTGCCCCATCTGGCGCTGATGGACCTGAACATGCCCGGCGTCGGCGGCCTGGAGCTGACGGCGCTGCTGCACGAGCGCTATCCGCAGATCGCGGTGCTCGTGCTATCCATGCACGACAACCCCGAGTACATGGTGCAGGCGGTCAAGGCCGGCGCCCGCGGCTATCTGCTCAAGGACGAGCCCGCGCAGGAGATCATCACCGCCATCGACGCCGTCATGGCCGGCCGCAGCTATTTCAGCGCTGCAGCGGCCGTGCGGCTGTCGCAGGCCAGCGCCCTGGCCACGTTGCTGACGCACCGCGAGCGCGACGTGCTGCGCCACATCGCCGACGGCCATGCCAACAAGCAGATCGCGCAGACGCTGGGATTGTCGGTGCGTACCGTCGAGACGCACCGTCTGAACATCAAGCGCAAGCTGGGCATCGACGGACAGGCCGAACTCATCAAGTACGCGGTCGAAAACCGGGGCGTCTGAACGCGGGAAATACCCCCACACGCCACGGGTAAGCCCGCGGTCCGCCCGCCGCGCTGAGGTAGACTTGCGACACCTACGCATTACGCCCAGCGTTACGCCACGCATCACCCTTTGCATCACTGCGCGCCAGAGGGCGCGCCGCCAGGAGTCCCCATGTCATTGGAAAAGCACTACACCGCCATTCTCGAAGCACTAGGGGAAGATCCGTCCCGCGAAGGGCTGGCCGACACGCCGGCCCGCGCCGCCAAGGCCATGCGCCACCTGTGCCGCGGCTACGACCAGAACCTGGAAGAAATCGTCAACGGCGCGCTGTTCACGTCGGACACGCGCGAGATCGTCCTGGTCAAGAACATCGAGCTGTACTCGCTGTGCGAGCACCACATGCTGCCCTTCATCGGCAAGGCGCACGTGGCCTACCTGCCGGCCGGCAAGGTGCTGGGCCTGTCCAAGGTGGCCCGCATCGTCGAGATGTACGCGCGCCGCCTGCAGATTCAGGAAAACCTCAGCCGCCAGGTGGCTGAAGCCGTGCAAAGCGTCACCGGCGCGGCTGGGGTTGCGGTCGTGATCGAGGCGCAGCACATGTGCATGATGATGCGCGGCGTCGAAAAGCAGAATTCCTCCATGGTCACGTCGGTGATGCTGGGCGAATTCCACGAAAACCCGTCCACGCGTGCGGAGTTTCTCAGCCTGATCCGCTGATCGGTGTCTGACTCCCTAGGGGCACAGCCGTGATCTGACGGCGCTCTCTGCAGGGTGTCAGACACCTTGCCAGCCATCTCATCCATTTGGCGCATATCGCGGGCCCGCCCGCTGCGACGACGATGCCCGTTCGGGCATGGGCGGCGCAGCCGGCGGGCCCGGTTGCTTTTGGCACCTACTGATCCGGACATCTGGCCCTAGCGTTCTGGTCCCATCCGGGCAAACTGGCACCAGCAAGCCGGTCGCGCCGGGGCGCGGCCGTTCTCTCCCGGAGATCTCCATGAACGCGATATACCGCCTGATTCGCCGCTGCACCCTGGCCGGCCTGGCCGCCGCGCTACTGGCTGCGCCCGCCTACGCGCAGACCAAACTCGTGGTGGGCTACCAGCTCATCGTCGGGCCGTTCCTGTCCGCCATCGCGGACGGCAGTTTCGACAAGGCCCTGAAAGAGGCCGGCTACCAGGTGGACTGGCGCCAGTTCACCTCGGGCGGCGACATCTCGACCGCCCTGGCCTCGGGCAACGTGCCGGTCGGCGTGCTGGGATCGACCGGGATCACCTCGGCCGCCACACGCGGCGTGGACATGCAGCTCTTCTGGATCCTGGACAACATCGGCAAATCCGAAGCGCTGGTGGCGCGCAACGGCTCCGGCATCAACAGCACCGCAGACCTGAAAGGCAAGCGCATTGCCACGCCGTTTGTGTCGACGTCGCACTTTCACTTGCTGGTCGGGCTTGAGCAGGTGTGGAAGGTGCCGCCGCGCGACGTGCGCATCCTGAACATGCAGCCGCCGCAGATCGTGGCCGCCTGGCAGCGCGGCGACATCGACGCCGCCTACGTCTGGCCGCCCGCGCTGACCGAGATCGCCAAGACCGGCAAGATCATCGCCGACTCCGAACAGATCGGCGCGGCCAGCGTGCCGACCTTCGACGGCATCGTGGTGGACAAGGCCTGGGCGCAGAAGAACCCGAAGTTCATGGCCGCCTTCACGGGCGTGCTGGCCAAGTCTTATGCTGACTATCGCGCCAACAGCGCCAAGTGGACGGCGGATTCGCCGCAGGTCAAGGGCATCGTCAAGCTGATTGGCGGCAAGCCGGAGGACATCGTCGAGGCGCTGGGCCTCCTGGTCTTCCCGACCGTGGAAGAACAAGCCTCCAAGACCTGGCTGGGCGGCGGCAAGGACTCGGGCGCCGCGCGCGCCTTCGCGGCCAGCGCCAAGTTCCTGAAGGATCAGAAGCAGATTGACAAGGCACTGGACGACTACAGCCCGTTCGTGACGGATCAGTACGCGAAGGCGGCCGCGAAGTAATTCACGCGACCCGTCCGACCCGGCCCGGCGCCACCCCGGCGCCGGCCGCAGCGCGAAGACGAGGCCTGCCGCCGCAGGCCTCGCCACAACGATCAGGGGGAACAGCATGACCATGCAGTCCACATCCGCCGCGCAGCGCCTGTGCGCGGAAGGCGTCAGCGTCACCTATCCCGGCCTGCACGACAGCGGCCCCGTCATCGCGCTGCACGACGTCAACCTGACCATCCAGCCCGGCGAATTCGTCGTCGCGCTGGGAGCATCAGGCTGTGGGAAGACCACGTTGCTCAGCCTGCTGGCGGGCTTTCTGTCGCCGACCGAGGGCGAGATCACGCTGGGCGGAAACCCCATCGTCGGGCCGGGCGCCGACCGCGGCGTGGTGTTCCAGAAGCACGCCCTGCTGCCCTGGCTGAACGTGCTGGAAAACACCGAATTCGGCCTGAAGCTGCAAGGCGTGGACAAGGAGACCCGCCGTGCGCGCGCCCGCCGCAATCTTGAACTGGTGGGCCTGCAGGATTTTCACCGGCACATGATCTACCAGCTGTCGGGCGGCATGCAGCAGCGCGTGGGCATCGCGCGCGCGCTGACCTGCGACCCCGCCATGCTGCTGATGGACGAGCCCATGGCCGCGCTGGACGCGCTGACCCGGGAAACCATCCAGGAGCTGCTGCTGGATATCTGGCGGCAGACCAACAAGATGTTTTTCTTCATCACCCACAGCGTGGAAGAAGCGCTCTTCCTGGGATCGCGGCTGATCGTCATGTCGCCGCGCCCGGGCCGGATCACGCACACGTTCGAGCCGGCCTTCAACCGGCGCTACCTGGAGACCCGCGATGGCCGTGGCATCAAATCCAGTCCCGACTTCATCGCCATGCGAGAAGAAGTCCTCGGCATCATCTACGGGGACGAGCGCGCCGCCTCCCCGCACGCCCTCCATGCCTAAGCGCCGCATCGGCCACACGCCGGCGGCGCCGGGCAAGGTGTACGGGGCGCCGGGCGCGGGCTACAGCGGGCACATCAGTCTGCTGACCAGCCTGGCGCTGATCGCGCTGTGGTTCCTGGTGACCAGCGCCGGCTGGGTGCGGCCGCTGTTCCTGCCGTCGCCCATCGCGGTGTACGACAAGTTCGTCTTTGCGATGACCGAAGGGGTGGCCAATTCCACGCTGACCGAGCACGCGCTCGCCAGCCTGGGCCGCGTGTTCGGCGCGTTCTTCCTGGCGTGCGTCACGGCCATTCCGGTCGGCATCCTGATGGGCGTGAACCGCTACGCGCGCGGCGTCTTCGATCCGCCGATCGAGTTCTACCGCCCGCTGCCGCCGCTCGCTTATCTGCCGCTCATCATCATCTGGTTCGGCATCGGCGAATTCCCCAAGATCCTGCTGATCTACCTGGCCATCTTCGCGCCCATGGCAATCGCCGCGCGCGCGGGCGTACGGTCGGTGTCGATCGAACAGATCCACGCCGCCTACGCCATGGGCGGGACCAGCCGCCAGATCGTCTGGCACGTGATCCTGAAGGCGGCCATGCCGGAAATCTTCACGGGCATGCGCATCGGTATCGGGGTCGGCTGGACGACGCTGGTCGCCGCCGAGATGGTGGCGGCCGACCGGGGCCTGGGCTTCATGGTGCTGAACGCCGCGCAGTTCCTGGCCAGCGACACGGTCATCATGGGCATCATCGTGATCGGGCTGTTCGCGTTCGCCTTCGACTTGCTGGTGCGTTACCTGGAACGCTTCGCCATTCCGTGGAAGGGACGAATCTGACAGGGCAATCCCGCATTCCTTCCCCCATCCGGCTCCTTTATTCTGAGACTCGGACACCCCGGGCGCGGCAGCGCGGCGCCCGTGAGGTCCGCAGTCAAAAGGAGCCAGCCATGTCCAGCCAGGCCTCGATGCTCAAGCCTGTGTTGTGGGAACGCCTGTTCGAAAAGGCCAGCGCGCCCAACCTCAGCCTGCAGGGGCGCGTGCGCCAGATGCTGGTGTCGGCCATCCTGAGCGGCCACCTGCCGCCCGGCATGCCGGTGCCGTCCAGCCGCTACCTCGCCGACCAGTTGCGCATCGCGCGCAATACCGTGGTGTTTGCGTACCAGCAACTCGTGTGCGAAGGGTATCTCGTGTCGCGCGAACGCAGCGGCCACTTCGTCAGCGATACCGTCATGGAAGGCCACTCGGGTCCCGCGACGGACGCTTCACCGGCGGACGCGCCCGAAACCGGTGGCGTGCGCTGGGAAGAGCGTCTGCGCTTTCGCCCCTCGCGGCAACGCAACATCACCAAGCCCCGCGACTGGCAGAAACAGCCCTATCCCTTCGTCTACGGCCAGTTCGACCAAGACCTGTTCCCTACCGCCGAATGGCGCGAATGCTGCATCAAGGCGCTGTCGGTGCTGGACATCCGCAGCTGGGCGCCGGACCTCATCACGCACGACGACCCCGCGCTCATCGAACAGATCCGCACGCAGGTGCTGCCGCGCCGCGGCGTGTGGGCCGACGCCGAGGAAATCGTCATCACGGTCGGCGCGCAGCACGCGCTTTATCTGCTGGCCGATCTGCTGGTGAACGAAGACACCGTGGTCGGCATGGAAGACCCGGGCTATCCGGACGCGCGCAATATCTTCGCCAGCCACACGCGCCATCTGCTGCCGCTGCCCGTGGACGAACAGGGGCTGCGCACGGGGACGCAACTGCTCGGATGCGATTACCTGTTCGTCACGCCGGGCCATCAGTGTCCGACTACCGTCACGCTGTCGATGGAGCGGCGCGCCTCCCTGCTGGCAATGGCGCGGCAGGCCGACAGCCTCATCATCGAGGACGACTTCGAAAGTGAAAGCCGCTGGGGCGAAGGCGCGATCCCCGCGCTGAAAAGCCTGGACCGGGACGGCCGCGTGATCTACGTGGGCAGCCTGGCCAAGTCCTTCGCGCCGGGCCTGCGCATCGGCTACATCGTCGCGCCGCGCGAGCTGGCCGCCGAGCTGCGCGCGCTGCGCCGCCTGATGCTGCGCCACCCGTCCGCGTACATCCAGCGCGCGTTCTCGCTGTTCATCTCGCTGGGGCATCACCATTCGCTGCTGCGCCGCCAGTCGCAGGCTTACCAGAAGCGCGGCGCCGAACTGGCGCAGGCGTTGGCGCGGCACCTGCCGGACTTCACGACCATTCCCATCACCGGTTCGTCATCGTGCTGGCTGCAGGGGCCGCCGTGGCTCAATGCGGCGGCGCTGTCCGAAGCCGCGCTGGCCGAAGGCGTCGTGGTCGAACCGGGGGATGTGTTCTTCATGGACGGCGCCAATGCGCCGCGGAACTTCCTGCGCGTGGGGTTTACGTCGATCCGGCCGGAGCATATCGAACCGGGCATCGCGCGGCTGGCAAAGGTGGTGGACGCGCAGCGGCGGGTGGCGCAGGATCTCGTGCTTGACGGTGTCTGACACCCGAATCAGTCCTACGTTCTGATGGGGTGTCTGACACCTGAATCCGTCCTACGTTTTGACGGGGTGTCTGACACCTCAATCAGTCCTACAAGTCTTGAAGGTGCCAGAGGCCCGCGTACTGCTACAGCAACTCGTCCCGCAGGTAATACCAGCGATACAACAACCCCTGCCCGATGCGGCGGAACGGGGCGAACAGGTGTCCCGGTAGCGGCGTGTCGTAGATCGGCAGGTTCCACGCGATCCCATCCTTGCCCATCATCCGTTGCGCCAGCCGCCTGCCGGCATGCGCCGAAAACGCCACCCCGTTGCCGCCATAACCGAAGGCGTAATACACCTGCTGCGCCGGGTCCGGTTGCGTGACGCGCGGCATCATGTCGTGGCTGACGTCTACCCAGCCCCACCACGAATACGCCACGTCCACACCGCGCAGCGCCGGGAACTTGCGGGCGAGGCCCTCGCGCAGCAGCGCAAGGTGGCGCGGGTTTTCAGCGTCTGCACCGCGTAGCGCGCTGCGGCTGCCGATTTGCATGCGGCCATCGGGCAGCAGGCGGTAGTAGAAGCGCAGCGTGCGCGTGTCGGTGATGAACACCGTGCTTTTCAACCCCGCCGCCTCGCGCTCCTCGGCCGACAGCACGCGCGTGACCATGGAATTGGACAGCACCGGCATGATGCGGTTGTCCAGCAGCCGGTTGACGCCCTGCGCGGTGTAGCCGCCGGTGGCGAAGGCCACGCGCCGGGCACGCACCGTGCCGCCGGGGGTTTGCAGCCGGTACATGCCGTTTTCCACGCGCCAGCCCAGCACGGGGCTGGACGGATGGACGCGCACGCCCAGCGCCCGCGCCTGCCGCAGATAGCCGTAAGCGAGCTTGAGCGGATGTACGCCGACGCCATCGGGCTCGTGCATGGCGCCCACCGCCTCGCGATCATCCACATACCGTTCGTGCAATTCGGCGCGGCTGAGCATCTTCGTGTCGTAGCCGAAGACGTCGCGCATCACGCGCGCTTCGTTCTGCAGGAAGGCCATCTTCTTCTGACGATGCGCCGTGTACAGATGGCCGCCGGGCTGCGCGTCGCAGTCCACCTGCGCGACCAGGCTCTTCCAATACTCGAAGCCTTCGCGGATCTCCGCGTCCAGGCGTTTGGCCGTGTCCAGCCCCCAGCGTTCGATCCACTGCGAGCGATACAGGCGCCCCGACGCATTCTGCCCCTGGCCGCCATTGCGGCTGGTGCACCCCCACACCGCGCGGTTGGCCTCCAGCACGACGGCCTTCACGCCAAAATCGCGTGCCAGCGCCAGCGCCGCCGACAAGCCCGTGAAGCCGGAGCCGACAATCACCACGTCAGCGTCGATGTCGCCGCGGATCGGCCCGTCGTCCTCGGGCGGTGCGCCGGCCGTCGCGACCCAGTAGGTGGGCGCGTAGTCCTGGCCCTGCCCGGGCGGCGACACAAGCGGATCGTAGGCCGGGTTGTAGGCGTTGATGGCGGCGCCGGACGCGGGCGCCGGGCGGGAGATACCGGCCGACATTTGCGTATCCATGATGGCGGCTAGGCGCGTGCCGGCAAGGCGGGACGCTGCTTGCGGAACGCGTTCTTCACCTGGATCTTGCCGTCCTTGAAGGTGAACACGTCGACCATGTCGGCCTCCACCCGCGAGCCGTCCGCCGCCGTGCCGCGGAACGTGGACTCGGAGACGCCGCGATCGCCGGCCACCCAGTGCCGGCCGTTCTCCCATTGCGCGTCCGGGAAGTTCTTCCAGGCCGCGGCAAAGGCCGCGCGCACCGCTTCCGGGCCGGCATGGCGGCTGCCGTACTGTTCGGGGCCGCCGACGGTCTCGAACACGCAGTCTTCGCTCATGAATGACATCAGGGCGTCGATATCGTGCCGGTTCCAGGCGGCCGCAAACTCGGCCAGCATTTCCACGGTGACGGTCTGTTGCATTGCCTACCCTCCTTCGCTGGCGCGGCGCAAGATGCGTCCACGCTGAACCCTCAAGGTACGTGCGCGGCATGCGCGCGGGTAGGACCAGACGCGGGGAATCGCTTGCACCAGAACTAGCGCAGCGGCACGGCGTGGGCCGCGTTCAGTGCGACGTCGACATTGATGTCGTGCGGCGCCGCCCGGTCCAGAAGCGTCGCGATTGCCGGCATGTTGGTGACGCCGCGCATACCAATCACGACCAGCGAGGGTTCGCATCGAACCGCCGGCGCGCGCGCCTGCGTGTCAAAGCGCACGCGCCGTCCCGCGAATTGCACCAGCACCCAACCGTGCCGGCTGGTGCGGACCCAGCCCTTGGCGCGCAGCACGTCGCGGGGCAACTGCTTCAGGCGCTCGGCGAGCATGTCGGCGTCCAGTAACGCGGGGGCTCGCCATAACCCGGTTTGGAACGGATGGGCGGGATCGGACGGGTCGACGTGGCGCGGCATGTGTCCGCCCACGCGAACGCCGCCGAACTCGTCGCCGTGGGCGCCGACAACGCGGCCGCCATGGCCGTGGCCGCAGATAAAACCATCGCCGTGCCTGTCGCCATGGCCGCAACCATGCTCCGCCTCATGCCCGCTTGCCGTCCCCTCACCCACGCCGATCAACACCCCCAAATCCACCCGCCCCTCACACGCCCGCACCACGGGCGCGCCGCCGCTAGCCTCGCGCAGCCAATCCTGCACTGCCGCCAGCGCATCCGGCGCCACCAGATCGATCTTGTTCAACACCAGCAAATCCGCCGCGCGAAGCTGCCGCTGCACCGTATCGGCCAACAGCGGATCCGCCGCCACCTCGCGGATGGCCCCCGCATCGACCAGCACCACCACGCCCTCCAGTTGCAGCAGCGGATCGGCCATCCCCACCTGCGCGATTCGACCGGGATCAGATACGCCACTCGCCTCGATGACAATCCATTCGGGCAACGGATCCAGCGCCAGCACACGCGCCAGCGCATCATCCATTCCGCCCGCCATCGAGCAGCAGACGCAACCGTTGGCCAGCCGGATCACGTTGTCGGCGCGATCCGCGATGAGGCCTGCGTCGATGTCCACGGGCCCGAAGTCATTCACCAGCACCGCCGCGCGACGCGGGCTGGCGGTCAGCACATGATTCAGCAAGGTGGTCTTGCCTGCGCCCAGAAAGCCGCCCACCACCGTCAGCGGAATGCGCGCCACGTCAGGCCTCCCGCAGCGGCAGCGGACGCCCGCCGATGACCGTGCCCAGCACCTTCAGGTCTTTCAAGAATTCCGGCGCGGCCTCGGACGGATCGTCCGCCAGCACGCAGAAGTCCGCGTACTTGCCGACCTCGATCGAGCCCACCAGATGGTCCATATGCAGCGTGTACGCGGCGCCCAGCGTGATAGCGTGCAGGGCGGCGTCGACGCCGATGCGCTCGGACTCGCCCAGCACGCGGCCCGAGGCCGTCTGCCGGTTCACCGCGCACCATGCCGTGAACAGCGGCCCAAGCGGCGTGATGGGCGCATCGGAATGGATGGCGTACGGCACCCCTGCGCGCGCGGCCGATGCGCAGGCGTCCATGCGGTTGGCGCGATCCGGTCCCATCGTCAACGCGTAGTGGGCGTCGCCCCAGTAGTAGATGTGGTTTGCGAAAAGGTTCACGCACATGCCAAGGCTCGCCATCCGGCGGAACTGGGCGGCGTCGGCCATCTGGCAATGCTGCAACGTGTGGCGATGGTCGCGCCGCGGCGTGCGCTGCAACGCGCGGTCCACGGCTTCAATCGCAAGCTGCGTGGCCTCGTCGCCGTTGGTGTGGATGTGAAGCTGCGCGCCGGCGTCGTGATAGGTCTGCACCATCGCATCCAGTTCGGACGGCGCGATGACCCAGATGCCGTTGGGCGCGCCGTTGAAATAGCCGGGCCAGCGCACGCGTGCCGTGAAGCCCTGGATCGATCCATCGACCACCAGCTTCACCATGCCCAGATGCAGCTTGCCGTGATTCAGCCGCCGCGCGGCCGCCAGCTTTTCCAAGCAGCCCGCCGCGTTGCCCGCGTAGGTCAGCGCCGAGGCCGCGGGCACGATGCGCACCGGATAATCCGGCTCACCCGTCACCCGCGTCAGCGTCGCCAGGCCTTCATCATTCAACTCATTGACCAAATCCGTCGCGGTGGTCACGCCGGCCCACTGCGCCACCTTGCCGAACATCCGCAGCCCTTCTTCCGTCAGGCCGACCGTGCGGAACGGGCTGCCGATCAGCCGCATGACCGGAAACATGGCCGCAAATTCGCAGAGCTCGCCACTGGGTCTTCCATCACCGAGCCGTGTCACGCCCTCGATGTCGGTGTCGCGATCGATGCCCGCCCGGGCCAGCATGGGCGAGTTGACGTTCATGAGGTGCATGCTGGCGTGCATGACCACGATGGGCCGCTCCGCCGACACGGCGTCCAGGTCATGAATGCTCATGCGGTCGCCGCCGAAGAAGATGGGATCGAAGCCCCAGCCGATCAGCGTCTCGCCCTGCGCCAGCGCGCCCTCGGCATCCCGAAGCCGCGCCGCCACTTCCGCAAAGCTTTTCAGGCCGGACCAGAGCTTGCCGTCCGGACCGCGCCGGTCGTAAAAGCCCACGTACACGAACTTCCACATGCCGCCTTCGGGCAGGTGGCAATGGCCTTCCACCAGGCCCGGCATCAGCACGCTGTCCGCGAAGCGGTCATCGACTTCTGCCGGCCCCCAGCCGGCCAGATCCTCCCGGCTGCCCACGCCAAGAATGCGGCCATCGCGCACGGCAACATGCGTGGCGTGCGGCTGCGCGGGGTTCATGGTCAGGATGGATCGGGCGAGATAAAGCGTCGTGGAGCCGGAAGGCTGGGTCATCGGGGTTCCTTGTCAGTCTGGAAGATCGGTACGCCCACATCGGGACACGCACATCGGGACACGCACATCGGCAAGCCCGTCAGCCTTGCAACGGCGACACCGTCACGCCATCGCGCGTCTCGACAAAATGGCAGGCCACGTGATGCGCCGGCGCCACCTCGCGCAATTCAGGTTCACGGGTGGAACACAGCGCTTGCGCGGCCGGACATCGTCCCGCGAAGCGGCAGCCGGGCGGCGGATTGACCGGGCTGGGTGGATCGCCGGTCAGCCTGACGCGGCGCGCCGCCGTTTCGCGGCCGCCCTTGACGGTCGGCACGGCAGACATCAGCGCCACGCTGTACGGATGCAGCGGCCGCGAGAAAAACGCCCGCCGCGAGGCGCGCTCGATGATCTTGCCCAGATACATCACGGCGATGTCGTCACACACGTGCTCCACCACCGCCATGTCGTGCGAGATGAAAAGAAACGACTGCCCCTGTTCGCGCTGGATGCGCCGCAGCAGATTCAGGATCTGCGCGCGGATGGCGATGTCCAGCGCCGACACAGGCTCATCGCAGACGATCAGGTCCGGCGCGCTGGCCAGCGCCCGCGCGATATTCAGCCGCTGGCGCTGCCCGCCGGAAAACTGGTGCGGAAACAGTTGCCGCTGTTCGGGCCGCAGCCCCACCAGTTCGAACATCAGCGCCACGCGCGCCTCGCGGCCGCCGGGCGGGTCGATGCCCATCAGGTCCAGCGGCGTGCGCACGATCTCCTCGGCGCGCTGGCGCGGATTGAGCGACGAGTACGGATCCTGGAACACCAGTTGCAGGCGCCGCCGCATCCGCCGCAGCGCCGAACCGCGCATCGCGGTCAGATCGCTGCCGTCGAAGTGAATGCTGCCCCCCGTGGGGTCCGCCAGCCGCAGCACCGACAGCGCCGTGGTGGTCTTGCCCGAGCCCGACTCGCCCACGATGGCCAGCGTGCGGCCGCGCTCCAGGTCGAACGACACGCCGTCCACCGCCCGCACCACCACCGGCTTGCCATCGCGCCCGCGCCCGCCCACCGGAAAATGCACCGACAGGTCGCGCACCGACAACAGGGATGACGATTGCGCCTGGCTCATTGCGATGCCTCCGGATAAAGCCAACAGGACACGCCCTGCCCGCCATCCAGCACGGTCATGGGCGGAAACTCGCGGCTGCAACGCGCCATGGCGCGGTTGCAGCGGTCAACGAACGGGCAGCCCACGCCACGCTCCCACACCGACGGCACCACGCCCGGAATCTCGGGCAGGTCGGGCCGCACGTCATCGGGTTCGCGGTCCAGTTCGGGCAGGCAGGCGATCAGGCCCTGCGTGTACGGATGGCGCGGCTGCGCCAGGATCTGGCCGACGCTGCCCTGCTCCACCACCCGCCCGCCGTACATCACCACCACGCGGTCCGCCATCTCGGACACCGCGCCCATGTCGTGCGTGATCAGCAGCACGGCGGTGCCGCGGCGCGCCTGCTGCTCGCGCAACAGGTCGAAGATCTGCGCCTGTACCGTCACGTCCAGCGCGGTGGTGGGCTCGTCGGCGATGAGCACGTCGGGGTCGCACGCCAGCGCAATCGCGATCATCACCCGCTGCCGCATGCCGCCGGAAAGCTGGTGCGGATAATCGTCCACGCGGCGCTCCGGCAATGGGATGCCCACAGACTTGAGCATCTCGATGGCGCGCTCGCGTGCGTCGCGCTTGGACAGTCCTTGATGCAGGCGCAGCGGCTCGCCGATCTGGTCGCCCACCGTGTACACCGGATTGAGCGCCGTCATCGGCTCCTGAAAGATCATCGAAATGTTGTTGCCCCGCACCCGGCGCATCGCCTCGTCATCGTGCATGGCGAGGTCGGCGCCGCGCAGGCGCACATGGCCCGCGCCCACGCGCGCCAGCGGCGGAATCAGCCGCATGATGGCCAGCGCCGTCATGCTCTTGCCGCAGCCGGATTCGCCCACCAGACACAGCGTTTCGCCGGGACGCAGGTCGAAGCTCACGTCGCTCAGCACTTCGGCCGCCCGTCCGCGCGTGCGGAATTCCAGGCTCAGGCCGTCCACTTCCAGCACGGGGGCCATGTCGGCGGCGTTCATGCACGGCCTCGCGACGTTGGATTGAGCGCATCGTTCAGACCGTCGCCAATCAGGCTGACGGCCAGCACGGTCAGGAAGATGGCTGCGCCGGGCAGCGTTACCGCCCACCAGGCGGTCAGGATGTAGGGGCGGTTGCTGCCGATCATCAAGCCCCAGCTCATCACATTGGGATCGCCCAAGCCAAGAAACGACAGCCCTGCCTCGAACAGGATCGCCGTGCCGATGGCCAGCGTGGCCGACACGATCAGCGGCGCCAAAGCGTTCGGCAGGATGACGCGCCAGATGATGCGCGCGTCTCCGGCGCCGATCACGCGCTCGGCAAGGACATACTCGCGCCGCTTGAGCCGCAGGAACTCGCCGCGCGCCAGCCGCGCCGTGCCGGTCCAGCTCACCACGCCGATGGCGACTGCGATGGTGGCGAGCGACGGGCTGAACAGCGTCACCAGCACCATCGCAAAGAGCAAGGTGGGCAGCACCTGGAAGAACTCGGTGATGCGCATCAGGGTCTCGTCGACCCAGCCGCCGTAATAGCCCGCCAGTGCGCCAACGGTGATGCCGATGGCCATGGACAGCACCGCCGCCACCACGCCCACCAGCAACGTTGCGCGGCCGCCGTAGATCATGCCGGTCAGCACGTCGCGGCCCAGGTAGTCGGATCCCAGCAGCAGCTCGCCGCCGGGCGGCTCCATGGGCGCCGCGGCGATTTCAAACGGGTCGGCGTGCATCAGCATCGGCCCGAAGATCGTGATGGCCAGGATCGTCGCCAGCAGCAGTACGCCGGCCAGCGCGCTGGGGTTGCGCGCGAACACGCGCAGCGCCTCATAGGTTGGCCGGGGCGGCGGCTTGGGCCGGGCGTCGGCGCCGGCGGCGCCGGGCAGCGCAATGGGTGCGGGTCTCATGATGTCTTGATCCGGGGATCGATCAGGCGATACGCCAGATCGGTAAGCTGGTTCATCACCACGACCAGCAACGAGGCAAAGAGCAGGATGCCGAGCAGCGTCGGATAATCACGGCGCAGCACGGAGTCGAACGCCAAGCGTCCCAATCCGGGCCAGTTGAAGACCGTCTCCACCAGAATCGCCCCGGCCAGCACGTTGCCAAACTGCAGGCCCAGCATGGTCACCACCGGCAGCACCCCGTTGCGCAGCGCGTGCTTGTACAGCACGGTGTTCTCGGGCAGCCCCTTGGCGCGCGCGGTGCGGATGTAATCGGCCTGCAACGCGTCCATGACGCTGGCCCGCGCCAGCCGGCTGTATTGCGCCAGGTACACGAAGGCCAGCGTAAAGGCGGGCAGCACCAGGTGATGCAGCACGTCCAGCGCGCCCGCCCAGCCGTCCTGCGGACCGCCCGCCGACCGCATGTCCGACACCGGAAAGATCGGCCACACCGAGGCAAACAGGATGATGAGGATGATGCCGGTCCAGAACACCGGCGCCGAATAGCCCACGACCGACAGCAGCGTGATGCCTTGCGACAGCAGCCCGTTGGGCTTCCTGGCGGCCAGCGTGCCCAGCAGCGTGCCGATCAGGAACGCCACCGTCACCGACGTCACCACCAGCAGCAGCGTGGCGGGCACGCGGTCCCAGATCAGCTGGGCGACCGGCACGTTGAAGAAGTAGGAGTAGCCCAGGTCGCCGCGCACGACCTGCCCCAGGTAGATGCCCAACTGCGTGAGGAACGGCTTGTCCAGCCCGTACTGCACCCGCAGCTGGGCGCGCAGTTCTTCGCTGATCCCTCCCATCGACCCCGCGATGGTTTCCACGGGGTCGCCCGGCGAAATATGAATCAGCAGAAAGTTCAGCGTCACCACGGCCAGCAGCAGGATCGCGGCGTAGACCAGGCGGCGCGAGAGATATCGCAGCATGTCGGCTCCCGCTACTGCACGGAGGTTTCATCCAGCGGCGACAGCAGGCCCCAAATGCCGGACGGCAGACCCTGCACCTTCTTGGACGACAGCGTGTGGTACGGAATGACGGTCAGGAAGTCGATCGGCACGTCCTCGGTCACCAGGCGCTGGAATTCCCCATACAGCGCGCGGCGCTTGTCCGCGTCGGTCTCGGTGCCCGCCTGTTCCAGCAGCGCATCGACCTTCGGATTCTTGTAGGACTGCGTGTTGGTCCAGATGATGTCGCGGATGTTGGACGACATGTACGTGCGATGCACGCCGATGACCGGATCGCCCCAGTTGAAGACGATGTCTGTGGTCATGTCGAAGTCCTTGCCGGCGATGCGCTTGGCCCAGGTCGGAAAATCCGGCGAGGCGCGCACCTGCACGTTGATGCCCACCTTCTTCAACTGGCTGCGCAGGTATTCCGCGACGTTCTTGCCCTGCACGTCGCTGCCCGGCATGTAGTCCACCGTGAGCGTCATGCGCTCGCCCTTGCCGTCCTTCTTGAAGCCGGCCTCGTCCAGCAGCTTTTCCGCCTGCTTCAGGTCCAGCGGGTATTTCTTCACGTCGTCGCTGGCGAAGGGGCTGGTGCCCACGATGGGGCCGTGCGCCGGCGCGGCAAAGCCTGCGTTCAGCGCCTTGGTGATGAAGCCCTTGTCCGTCGCGTACGCGATGGCCTGGCGCACCCGCACGTCGTCCAGCGGCTTGCGCGCCGTATTGAACGCCAACCAGCTCAGTGCGCCGATGCCTTCATAGCCTTTGTTCGTCATGACGATGGACGGATTGTCCTTGGCGCGGCGCAGGATCGTCGGCTCGGTCATGAACGGCAGCGCGCCGATGTCGCCGCGCTCCAGCCCGATCAGCAGATTGGTCGCATCGGGATTGATCTTGACCACCACGCGGTCCAGCAGCGGCTTGCCCTTGATGAAGAACTTGTCGAAGCGTTCCAGCACGATCTCCTGGCCCGGCTTGAATTCCTTGAAGATGAACGGCCCGGAACCCACCACGTTCGCGGAGTTGCGCGGGTGCGTCTTCAAGTCCTGGCCGTCGCCGTAGATGTGCTTGGGCAGCACGGGCATCAGCGCCGGCGACAGCGCCAGCAGAATGGCCGGATGCGGCTTGCTCATGCGCAGCACGGCGGTGCGCGCGTCGGGCGTTTCCACACTGTCGACAGGCGCGAACATCGTCTGGAACGGATGGTTCTGCTTGACCGCCATGATCGAAAACGCCACGTCCTCGGACGTCACGGGCTTGCCGTCATGAAAGATCGCGTCGCCGCGCAGGTGCAGCGTCAGCGACTTGCCGTCCGGCGCCAGTTCCCACGACTCGGCCAGGTAAGGCTGCGGATTCCAGTCGGCGTCGTAGCGCAGCGGACTGGCAAAGAGCTGCGCACTGGGCAGCGCGGTGGCGGTGCCCGATTGCACTGCGCCGTTCAGATGCCGGGGCACCTGCGTGGAGCCGATGACAAGCGTGCCGCCGGCCTTGGGTGCATCCGCCGCGGCGGCGCCCCCCGCCATTGCAAACACTGACAGAATCGTGGCCAGGCCTAGTCTTGCGCTGCGCATGTGCTACCCCTTTGATGTTGTCGCGTGAACCATTCATGGATGGCTTGCGGTCTAGCGTAGTCATCCCCCGGATGCGCGCTTAGTACCAAACCGCCAGACTTGGTGGTGCCAGGCTCCCGCTGTCAACTGTCCAGCGCGTGCGCGTACAGCGCTGCGACGGCGCAACTGTTGACGCGTGCCTCCATGGAGTCGGACCGGCTCGTCAGCAGCACCGGTACTCGCGTGCCCAGCACCAGGCCCGCCGCGCCGGCGCCCGCCAGCCACGTGAGTTCCTTGTAGAGCATGTTGCCGGCCTCGATGTCCGGCACGAGCAGGATGTCCGCGTCTCCCGCCACGCGCGACACGATCCCCTTCTGGTCGGCTGCTTCGCGCGAGATCGCGTTGTCGAACGCAAGCGGTCCGTCGATATCAGCGCCGCGGATCTGCGATCGGTCCGCCATCTTGGACAGCGCCGCGGCATCCAGCGTGGCCGGCATCGCCGGATTCACCGATTCGGTGGCGCACAGCACGGCCACCTTCGGCCGCTCCACGCCCAGCGCGCGCGCCAGGTCGATCGCGTTCTGCGCGATGTCCGCCTTTTCCTGCAGCGACGGTGCTATGTTGACGGCCGCATCCGTCAGGATCAGCAGCTTCGGATAGGCCGCCACCGCCATCACGAAAGCGTGGCTGATGCGCCGGTTGGTGCGCAGTCCCGATTCGCGCGTCACCACCGCGGACATGAAATGGTCGGTGTGCAGGCTGCCCTTCATCAGCATGCTGACCGCGCCATCGCGGGCCAATGCCGCGGCGGCGCGGGCGGCCAGCAGTTCGTCGTCCGGCGTGTCGATGATTTCCATCGAGCCCGCACGCAGCCCTTCCTGCGCCATCAGCGCGGCGATGCGGCCGGCCGGCCCAACCAGCACCGGCTCGATGTAGCCGGCCTCGCTGGCCTGCACGGCGGCGCGCACGCTGACGGGACAGAGCGGATACGCCACCGCGGTGCGCAGCCGCCCGGCCGCCAGCGCGGCGCCGCGCAGCGGCTCGAACAAACGGTCGAAAGCCATGTCTTCGCTCCTGCCGCGGCCGCGCGTGCGGCGGCCGGGTGAATGACCGGCGCGGATCAGGACGACAGAACTCGCCCCGATCCGCGCCGCGCGCGCCGGTCAGCGTCCGACCGGGTCGATCGGCAGCGGCACCTCGCCCGCCTGGAACGGCTGGTTCACGTACTTGCGGTACTTGTCCAGGAAGCGCACCGGCTGCTTGAGCGCATCGCGGCGGAACGGATCGCCCAGTTCCTGGCTGACCATCATTTCCAGCACGGTCGTCTTGCCTTCCAGCTGCGCCTGGCACGCGGCCTGCAACGCCGCGCCGACCTGGTCCGCATGTTCCACGCGGATGCCTTCGGCGCCCATGGCCCGCGCAAGCTCCGAGAAATTCGGATTGAGCAGGTTGCTGCCGACGAAGCGGCGGCCGTAGAAGTCCACCTGGTTCTTTTTCTCGGCGCCCCACTGGCCGTTGTGGAATACCACTGCGGTCACCGGGATCTGCTCGCGCACGCAGGTCAGCAGTTCCTGGAAGCTCATGCACCAGGCGCCGTCGCCCACGTAGGCCACCGCCGGGCGGTCGGGCCGGCCAAGTTTGGCGCCGATCAGCGCGGGCAGCGCATAGCCGCAATTGCCGAAGCTCATGGCCGCGAGCATGGAATTGGGCTCGTCAAAACGCAGGTAGCTGTTGGACACCGAGCAGATGTTGCCGATGTCGGTGGACACCATCACATGCTTGGGCATCGCGCGTTCCAGCTCGCGCAGCATGCGGCGCGGGTGCATGCGGCCGCCGCCCTGCTCGATGATGTCCAGGCTCCAGTCGTCGCGCTCGTGCGACCAGCTGTCCAGCTCCTGTTCCCACTCGGCCTTCTGGGCGGCGATCTCGCTGGCGCGTCCTTCCTTGGTGCGCGTGCAGGCGACATCGCGCGCTTGCAACCGGGCCGTCAACGCGGCGGCGGCCGGTTTGGCGTCGCCGCAGATGCCCACCGATACCGGGCGCACCAGGCCCAGCATGCGGTGGTCGGCGTCGACCTGGATGATGCGCGCGTTCTGCGGCCAGTATTCCAGGCCATGCTGCGGCAAGGTGCCGAAGGGCCCCAGCCGCGTGCCCAGCGCCAGCACCACGTCCGCCTGCGACAAGAGCTTCATCCCCGCCTTGGCGCCCTGGTAACCCAGCGGGCCGCACCACAGCGGGTGACTGGCCGGGAAGGCGTCGTTGTGCAGATAGCTGGTGACGACAGGCGCGCCCAGCAGCTCGGCCAGCGCCACGCATTCGGCCTGGCCGTCCGAGAACAGCACGCCGCCGCCCGCCACGATGACCGGGAACTTGGACTCGGCCAGCATGCGCGCCGCGGCTTCCAGATCCTCTTCGGATCCCGGCCCCCGGCGGATGCGGCGCGGCTCGGGGATGGCCACGTCGATCTCGCCGTAGAAATAGTCGCGCGGAATGTTCAACTGCGCGGGGCCGCGTTCGGCCATCGCATTGTCGAACGCCTTGGCAGTGAATTCCGCCATGCGATCCGGCCGGTTCACGTGCGCCTGGTATTTGGTGATGCGCGAAAAAATCGGAAGCTGCTCGGTCTCCTGGAAGCCGCCCAGCCCCATGCCCGACGTGCCGGTCTCGGGCGTGATCGCCACGACCGGGCTGTGCGCCCAGTAGGCGGCCGCCACGCCGGTCACGAAGTTGGTGATGCCGGGGCCGTTTTGTGCAATGCACACGCCGTGCCGGCCGGTCACGCGCGAATAGCCGTCGGCCATATGCGCCGCGCCCTGCTCGTGCACCGTCGGCACAAAGCGGATGCCGGCCGCGGGAAACAGGTCCAGCGCATCCATGAAGGCCGAACCGACGATGCCGAAGACATCCTTGACGCCCTGCGCGACCAGCGTCTCGACAAACGCTTCGCTGGGGGTCATGTGTTGCTTGCTGCTCATGGTCTCTCTCCTGGCGGGCCGGCGCTTGTCCGATTGCTGATTGGCCGGTGTGATCCGATACTGCGCCAGAAACCCGCGGCTTCCCACCCCCGCGCGTTCCATTTTCTGCAGTTTCTGTGCGAGGATGGGCAGCCGATCGCTGAAATCTCAATTATTGAAAGATGAAAGACGAATCCTCCGCCGCCCTGCGCGCGCTGACCTTGCTGGAACAGGTGGCGCGCTCGGCCCAGCCCGTGTCGCTGGCCGAACTGACCGAGGCCACCGGTCTGCCCAAACCCTCCGTGCTCCGGATCCTGTCGCGTCTGGTCGATGCCGGCATGCTGCTGCGCGAGCCCGCCGGTAAAAGCTATGTCAGCGGCCCGCGCCTGGGTGCGCTGGCCCGCGACACGCTGCTCAATTCGCCTTTGCGCGGCGAGCGCCATCGGATCCTGGACAGCCTGGTCGACGAAATCGGCGAGACCTGCAACTGCACCATGCTCGACGGCGACGAGGTCATCTACCTGGACCGCGTGGAAACCGCCTGGCCGCTGCGCGTCAACCTGCAATCCGGATCGCGCGTGCCGCTGCACTGTTCGGCCAGCGGCAAGCTGTTCCTGGCCTACATGCGCCGTGAAACCCGCCAGCGCATGCTGGCCGCCGCGCAACTGCCGCGCTACACGCCTAACACGCTGTGCGATGTGGCATCGCTGGAAGAAGAGCTGCGGGTCATCAAGAAGGAAGGCGCCAGCTTCGACCGGGAGGAATTCCTGCTGGGCATCGTCTGCATGGCGGTGCCGATTCTGCACGGGTCGCGGGCGATTGCGGCCGTGGCGCTGCATGCGCCCGTGGCCAGGTTGTCGATCGATGGCGCCCGGGCGTGGCTGCCGCGCATGCAGGAGGCGGCGCGGGCGCTGGCGGGGACGTATGAGGCGTCCGCGTAACGCCGTAAATCAGCCGTCGCGGTCCTTGTTTGCGGCGCCCGATTGCGCGCGCTCCTGACGGCGGTTACGTGCCCCTTCAATCTTCGCAAGCAGCGGCTGCTTCTTCTGGATGACGATTTCCAGATAGCGTTCCCGGGGCAGGACCAGCCTGATGACGGTGGGCAACGCCTCGTAAGCGCGTTCCAGCACGTCCTTGACCATCGCATCATCCTTGAGCTTTTCGGCCGACACGCTGAGCAGGCCGTCGACCGTCACGCGCTCGATGGTCTGCCAATGCTGCTCAACAAGCGCGCTGCCTTTTTCCGCCGTGGCGCCGGCCAATTCCCGGCCCTTTTCCGCGGTGGCGCCTGCCAGTTCACGCCCCCTTTCCGCCGTGGCGCCCGCCAGCTCAAGGCTCTTGGCCCGCGCACTCGCCGCGGCCTCGCCCAACTGGGCTTTTGAACTTTCGAGCGCGCCTGCCGTGCGGCTGGTCAGCGCCTTTGCCTTGACGGCCGCGCCTTCCCGTAGCGCCTTCAATTTGTCGAACATGATCCACCCTGGCGTCGATTGCTTGTTGTGATCGGGTCAGGCCCGCCCCGCAGCCGGCCATGCCCGTCGGCAGATCATACCGACTCAGGCTTTACACTAGCGCGCAACTCAGCCTTTTTCCGATCCCTTGCGGGATCCGCCCCGCCGTGACCGACACCGCCTTCTCCTCCCTCCCCCTCCTGCCGCCCCTGCTTGAAAACCTGAAAACCCTGGGTTTCGAACAGATGACGCCGATCCAGGCGCAGGCCCTGCCGCTGATTCTTGAACGGCGCGACGTGATCGCACAGGCCAAGACCGGCAGCGGCAAGACCGCCGCGTTCGGACTGGGCGTGCTTCAGAACCTGGACGTGAACCGCCTGGTCCCGCAAGGACTGGTGGTTTGCCCCACCCGCGAACTGGCCGACCAGGTCGCGCAAGAGCTGCGGCGGCTGGCGCGCCTGATTCCCAACGTCAAGATCCTGACGCTGTGCGGCGGCGCCGCAGCCCGGCCGCAGGCCGAATCGCTGGCCCGCGGCACGCATCTGGTGGTGGGCACGCCCGGCCGCATCCAGGACCACCTGGAACGCGGCAGCCTGGACCTGTCGGGACTGAACACGCTGGTGCTGGACGAAGCCGACCGCATGGTGGACATGGGCTTTTACGACGACATCGTCGCCATCGCCTCGCACTGCCCCGCCAAGCGCCAGACGCTGCTGTTCTCGGCCACCTACCCCGACAACATCCGCAAGCTCAGCGCGCGGTTCCTGCGCAACCCGGCCGAAGTCAAGGTCGAGGCGCAGCACGACGCCAGCCGCATCGAGCAGATTTTCTACGAGATCAACGAAGGTGAACGCCTGGATGCGGTGGCAAAGCTGCTGGCGCATTTCCGGCCGGTGTCCACGCTGGCTTTCTGCAACACCAAGATCCGCAGCCACGATCTGGTGGAACGCCTGCAGGCCGAAGGCATCAGCGCCCAGGCGCTGAACGGCGACCTGGAACAGCGCGAACGCGACGAAATCCTGATTCAGTTCGCCAACCAGAGCTGCGCCGTGCTGGTCGCCACCGACGTGGCCGCGCGCGGGCTGGACATTCAGAACCTGGGCGCGGTCATCAACGTGGACGTGACCAAGGACACCGAGGTCCACGTGCACCGCATCGGCCGCAGCGGCCGTGGCGATCAAAAGGGACTGGCGCTCAGCCTGTGTTCGCCCGAGGAAATGCGCTGGGCCAACCTGATCGAGCAATACCAGGGCGCGCCGCTGAAGTGGGCCGACCTCAAATCGCTGCGCCCCAAGGCCGACCGCCCGCTTCGCGCCCCCATGGTCACGCTGAGCATCCAGGGTGGCAAGAAGGACAAGCTGCGTCCCGGCGACCTGCTGGGCGCGCTGACCGGCGACGGCGGCCTGACGTTCGAGCAGGTCGGCAAGATCAACATCACCGAGTTCAACTCGTACGTGGCCCTGGACCGGCAGATCGCCAAGCAGGCGTTCTCGCGCATTTCCAACAGCAACATCAAGGGACGGCGCTTTCGCATGCGCTTTCTGGAAGAGTTCTGAGCGAATTGCTGCCGAAGCGGATTGAAGGCGGGTTTACACCTTGGCGTTCTTTCCGCCCGGCGGGCACTGACAGCGCTATGGCGTCTTCAGCGCCAATAGTGCCTTGGCAGCCTTGGCCGCGGCTGACGCGCCGGTAAAGCCCGCCAGCCAGCCGCGCAGGTCCGCATCCGCGACAGGATGCGAATGGCGCAGCGACTCATCCAGCAGCACCGTAAGCAACGATCCGATACCGCGCGCTTTGTGATCCAGGTGGGGCAACAGGCCACTCAGCACAGCGATGACGGCAGCAGGCGCCAGCGTCGCCGCGTCGGTGAAGGACGCCGCCCAGCGCGTGAGCACGATCGCCGGCGCGCAGGCGGCGTAGGCTTGCGCCGCGACCGCTGCGTCCACGCGGTGCGGGATCGCGGCCGCAAAGACTTCCACCGCTTGCGCGCGCACCTCGGCCTGCTTGGCCGACATTCCCAGGGCCAGCAACTGGACCGTTTCCGGCTGCCAGACGCCCGGATGCACGGCCAGGACGCGCAAGACGGCAGACGCCCGATGCTCGGCCTCATCGCCCGCCGCCGCGTTCATGATCTCCACGCTGGCCGCGGCCAGCGGCAGGGTCGATGCCGGATTGGCCAGACCAAGTTCGGCGCAGACCAGCGCGTGGGCGTCGACGCCTTCCTGGTGCTGCGGCGGGCCTGACGGAATCAGCGCTGGCTGCGTGGCCGTCGGCGCCTCGGCCGGCTCGGCATGGACCACCGGACTCCACCACACCCACTGCGGCGAGCCATCGGCCTTCAAGGCGCTCGATCCGCGGCTGCGCCACTCGATCCGCACCGAATCGGTGATCTGCGACCCTGCGCCGCCGGTCGCCTCGACCACCCTCGCGCGGTCCTCGGGATGTACGCGCAACAAGGCCTGCACGAGATCCACCGGGAGCGGCGCGCCGCTGTCCCTGCCTGCCGCGAATCGGGCCAGCAGGACATCGGCGTCGATCCAGCCCTGCGTGTCGGTGGGCGTGGCCAGCAGCGGCCGGCGCGGCGCCCTGCCTTGAACGATCTCGACCACCTCGCGCAGGCGGGTAATGAAGCTGGGCAGGAGGGACGATTGCTCGGCGCTCGGCAGCGGCTGGGGTTCGCCCACGTTCTCATACACCCACTCGCCGTTGACGACTTGGCTGGTGGTTTTCTGCCAATACTTTTGCGGCAGGAATGGGGCCTTGGGATCGTGCGCCGCCAGCAGCAGTGCCGCCGCGTAGTGCTGGGCGTCGCGCTCCGCCAGTTGGCGTGCGCGCTTGGCCAAGGGCGCGACGGTGGCAGCCACTTGTCCGGACGTTGCCAGCCACGCCAGCGCCAGCTCGAATTCCAGCACGTCGGCGGGCGCTTCCAGCAGCGCCGCATAGCGTTCAAGGGCGTCAGTGTCGGTCCACGGGCGCAGCGGCCCGGGCGAGGGCAAGCCGGTCGGCATGTTTGACGGGAGATGCGCATGGGCGCCTTCCGCGGCCCCATCCGGCAGCAGGACGGCCACCGCCGGCGCCAGCGCGTCGCGCTGCTGCTGCGCCAGGTCTGTCCGCCCCAGCTTCGCAAGAGCCTTCACCGCCGCTCGCTGGACGTCGGCATGCGGATGCGCGAGGCCCAAGGCCAGCGCCTGCGCCACGGATTCGGGTTCGGCACGCGCCTGCGCGCCCAGCGCCTCCAGGAGGCGCACCACAGACACCGCCGCGGCCTTCGAACCCGAGAAAGCGCCGCCGCAGGCGTCCACGAAAGGCGCGGCGTCGAGCAGACCCTGCTTGTGCAGCGCTTCGAACTGCTTCACGGCCAGCGCGACCGTGGCCGTGATCGGCGAGCCTAGACTCTGGCGGAGCAGCGGCTGGTCCGCCGCTGCCTCGTCGGGCGCGGGGGCCAGCGTTACGTACAGACGCGAGAACCAGCCGGCGCGATAGGCGGAGAAATCCCGGTTGAGCGCCTCCAGGCAGCTGCGCAGCACGCGCCGACGATCCAGCGTGCCTTCGTTGGTCAGCAGCACGACCGTGTTGTGCCAGTTCAATTCCTCACGCGAGAACTTGTCGATGTTGGCGAGCGAGATCTCGCCGCCGCCCTCCACCTCGAAGATCCGCCAGAACGCCCCATCGCGCAGCGCATGATCGTGGCGCAGCATGAAGAGGCGCACTTCCTGTTCCTGCCGTCCGCCCAGCCCGCCGACCATCGCCAGCACGTAGTCATCCGTAGGGTCGACCTGCAGCCCGTTGAATAGCTCGTTCAGGCGGATCGGCAAAAAATTCGGGCGCTGGGACCAGCCCTGCGCCATCTCGCGCAAGCGCTTGGGCGAGGCCTGCACCGCGCGCATGTCTTCCGACTGCACGCCCAGCATGGCGTCGTACAGCGTGCGCAACGTTGCGCCCTCCTCGATCAGCCGCGCCGTATCGCGGTAGAAGTCCCAGAGGTTTTTGTAGGGGGTCATGCGAGGGGCTATCCTTCGAGAGATCGCTGCGCGGCGGCAGCGGCGGTTGTGGCCAACGACGTCACGCGCGGCGCGACGGCTTCCAGACTGCGCAGGGTTACCGCCAGCACGGACGCGCCCTTGCGCCGCGCCGCCAGCGTGGGGGGCAAGACGATCGGCATACCGTAGTCGTTGGACAGGCGTGCAGCCAGTTCGATGAGCTTGCCGGCCTGGGCCAGCGGCTTGCCTTCGGCATCGAGCAATTGCGGCAGCAGCGCCTCCAGCGTCTGGAGCGCGCGGCAGCCGGTGATCGCGCTGATGGATGCGGCGTCGGCCAACGTCTGCGCGAGCCGTCCGGCCAGGGCGAAGCCCTGCGCCAGATGCGCCGCGATCTGCGCGGCGAACGGCGCGGGGTCCAGTAAACCGGCGTCGGCCAGCCGCGCGATTGCCTCAGCCGCCTGTGCGCGCTGTTCGGCCATCTTCGCCGATGCGGCCAGCGCCAAGGCCGAGTACACGGGCTCGCCGGGCGGCAACCGGGACGCGCCCAGCGCCGTCAGCAGCGGCCCCAGGCCGCGCACGTTGATGACCTGCACCGCCGCGCACAACATCGGATGGAAATGCGCGGCCAACGTGTCGGGGTTGGATTGCAGCAGCCAGGCCGTCCATTGCACGACTTGGTCGTAGCCATCCTGCTCGCGCGCCTCCTGGGCGCGGAAAGTGAATTCGGCGGGCACGTCGGCGACATCAAGGGCCGGCGACGTGAAGGCCGCGGCGCCCGTCGCCATCCAGAACGGCTTGGCGCCATCGCCCAGCACGGCCAGGTCTCGCGAAAACGTGCCATCACCCGGCTCGGCAAGCACGCGCTCCCACACGACGCGCTGCGCGGGGACGGCCACCGGCGGGCGGAACGGCGTGCCCTGCGCCCGGCTCGACCGCAGGTCGTGAATGACGCCGGCCAGCAAGGCCAGCGGCGAATGCGTCGGCAGGTATTGGTAGCCCCAGCGGGAAGTCCAGGTTTCATCGGCCTTCCAGTCGCCAGTCTCTGCGTCGTAGCGGCTGCTGGAGACCGTTTGTTCTTGCAATGCCACGCCGACGGGATCCGGCTTACCCGCGATGGCCACGACGTACCGGGCATAGCCTCGAAAACTGACGTTTTCCCGGCCCAGCAGCGCGGCGGCCAGCAGGCGGCGCGGCGACGCGTCGCGTTCCTCCCACACCGACTCGATGATCTCGGCGGCGCGGTGTTGCAACGCCTCGGGCAGCGGTTGGTGCGGACGGACGGCCAGGTAATCGAAGATGCGCGGCAAGTCGGCGCCGTGCCCGGTGCCCTCGAACTGCGCCGCGATCAGCGCGTGTAATTCCTCGTCGCCGCAGATGCCGGGCGCTTGCTCGGGGAGATCCGGCAGCGGCTTGCGGCGCGGCGCCGGCATCGTGATCGCCTGCGATGCACAGTCGCCGCCAACCTTGGCGCGCGCTTGACCATGCGCCTGACCGCTGGCCTCGGCCGGCTGCGTTTCGCGGGATGGCGTCACCAGCTTGCGCGCCAGCGACGCCAGGTCCAACGGCATGCCGTCCAGCGCGTCGCCCACGATCCGCGAGACGCGATCCTGCTGGCCGGCATCTGTCTTTAGCGCCGCAAACAGCTCGAGCTGGGCCTTGACGAGCTTCTTTTCCGAACGGGTCAAAACGGCGGACCCGGCCTCGATCATCGCGTCCACATCCAACTGTCCGGTGGCGCGCTTGAGCATGTCCAGCGCCAGTCCGACCGCCGTGCTGGGCGTTGTGCCCAGCACGGCAAAGTACGTGTGCTGGCGGGTCGCGATCTCATGCAAGGCCGGATCGGCCAGGCGATGCATGCGCAAATACCACGCAATGGTCTTCGCTGGAAAATCGCGCAGCAGCGCTTCCAACGATTCGGCGAGCAGGCGGTCGCGGAACGCGGGGGTGTCCTGGCAAAGCGTGAGGACGGCGGCGTCCCAGGCGGGACCGGTGCGCTCCATGAGCAGGTAATCGGCGCCCATGCCCTCAACCCGGAACAGGGCCCAGAACTCGCGCTCGATCTGATCGGGGTGCGTCTGCAGATAGGCGGCCATGCACTGGCCATGATCCACGTCCAGCTGTCCGTCCCCGCCGATGGCGCTGACCTGTTGCACGAAACAGCGCAGATAAGGCATGGGTAACGGCGCATCGCCGTCCAACCGGACCAGCGCGTGGCATACCGGCCAGGCCAGATCCTCGGCCCACCAGCGCTGCTCCGCCAGCAGCTCGACGAACGCGGCGCGCCACGGCGCGTCCCGGCCCGCCGCGGCTTCGGTGACAGCCGGCGCCATCTCGACGTGTCGCCCGGCATATTCGCGCTTGCGCACCATGTCCGCGGGCGCCAGCGTGTCCGCCACGGGCTTGGGCTTGCCCAACGCCGCCAACACAAAGCACGCCCGGGGCGTGGGACCTTCCGCGCTGAACAGGCGGGATGGCGGCAAGGTCTTGGCCAGCGCGGCGCGATCCTCTTCGTTCGCGCCATCCAGTGCGCGCGCAAAAGACGCAATATCCGCCGCGTCGCCGCCGGCGGCGGCCTCGCGCAGCGCCGCACGGCGTTCGGTCAGGCAGAGGGTCATGCGTCGGCTCCAGATGCATTAAGCGGGTCAAGAAACAGGCGTACCGCCAGCGTGTGCTTGCAGGGCCCGCGCGTGCCTTGATATTTGGCGTGCCAAGGGCAGGTGCATCGGTCCAGGACGGGCTCGGCGCCCAGCGCAACCCGGTAGCGCTGCTGCGCCGACTGTACGGAGTACTGCCCCTCGCCTTCCCGCTGGACGCCACCGCCGGCCACCAGCTTGCGTGCGTCGGCAAGCCGCGGATGCAGCGTATCGAGCAGGCCCGCCTGCACCGGCAGCGGCCGATGGAAATACGCGCCGGCCGCCAGATCGAAGCCCACCTGGCCGGAAGACGCCAGCACACTCAGCGCGGACAGGATCTGCGAATCCGGCAGCAGAGCCCGCTTGGCCAGCCGCGCAATATCGATGCGCGGCTCGAAAGCCAGCAGCGTCGATACGAACGCCGCATCCTCATTCGCATCTGCGCCCGCGACCCGATGCAGCACCGCCCCCTCGCCCGAGAATCCGCGCGATTTCTCCGGGCTGAGGCCCAGCGTGACCCGCGCACCCGGCAACTCCAGCACCCAGGCGCTGGCTAGCGGCAACGCCCCTGCCGCCACATCGGCCCCATACGCGCGCAGCGCCGTGGCATGTCGCAGCAAGGGTTCGAGGACGCGCAGCCGTTCCGGCCCCGCCACGCAGACCGCGCCGGGCGTGGCCTGCGTGGCCAGCCGTAGCGAACGGGCAGCCTGCGTCGCCCACATCACGGTCTTGGTCGCCGACGACCGCGGCAAGGCCTGCACGAACTGACGCAAGGCCGGCCCCGTCAGCGCGTGGCGGCACGCCATGTCCGCCGACAGCATCTGCGTCTCGGCAAAGCCTTTGAGCCAGCGCGCGGGCAGCGGCACTTTCTCTTCGACGATCTCACCCGCCTGCGTCGTCACCCGCAACGCATCGCTACCCACGTTCAGGTGCAGGGCCTCCGACGGGCGCAGCCCCGCCAGCGCTTGGCGCAGCGGCGGATTCACGTCCACGTTGGTGACGCCTGCCGCCAGGTGCGTGGCGTCCAGCGCCGCCACGTCCACGTCCAGGCGCGCGTACACGCCGCAGCACACGCTGAAGGACTCGAAGCGCAGGCCCTCGGGCGTGGACGTCACGACCGGATCCGCCGCCCGCAGCACCGCTGCCAGCGTGTTTGGCGGCACGTAGAAGCGCGTGCGCGCCACCCGCGCCAGCATCAGCAGCGCTTGCGCCACCACGGCGGGCTGCGCGACAAATCCGGAGAAGAAGAAGGGATGCGCCACCGCGCCCGACGGCGCAAGACCGCCGCTGGTGGCCAGGTTCAGGTCGGCCTGGCCCTGCCGCTGGGCGATGTCGGAGGGGGCAAGATAGGCGTAGGCCAGCTCCGTCATGCTTTATGGCTCCTGGACGGCGGCGAAACGCGGCGCGGCTCCTTTGCCGTCAAAGGCAGGGACGAATACGGGCGATCTGGCTGGGGCGCACGCCTGCCGCAGGGGGTCAGCGCCAATGAGACTTTCAGCTGCTTGTTCATTGGGGACACATCTTAACTGGCCTGGGCAGGCGTCCGGCCACCGACTGCGCGCAAAGCTTGTGGGTTTTACACCGGCTTTGCCATAATGGCGCCGCCTGTACGCCCGTATGCTGGATTTTTCGAATGTGCGGCGGGCACGGAACCAAAGGCAAGCGGTGCGTTCCAACTCGGCGCACTGTCCCCCTTAACCATCAAAAGAGAAACTCACCATGATCAAGTCCGATGACACCGGCAAGCTGATCCTGCGCCTGACCCTCGGTATTCTGATTCTGCTCCATGGACTGGCCAAACTGACCGGCGGCGGCGTCGGCGGCATCAGCGGCATGCTGTCCTCCCACGGCTTGCCCGGGTTCCTGGCCTACGGCGTCTACGTGGGCGAAATCATTGCCCCTGTCCTGCTGATCATCGGCGTCTACACGCGTCTGGGCGGTCTGATCATCGCCATCAACATGGTTGTCGCCATCCTGCTGGCGCACAGCGGCAGCATTGCCAGCATGACCAACAACGGCGGCTGGGCGCTTGAACTGCAAGGCATGTTCCTCTTCACCGGACTGGCCATCGCCTTCATGGGCGCCGGCCGTTTCAGCCTGGCCGGCAACGGCGGACGCTGGAACTGACCTTACGTCGCGCCCGCGCGCATTGCCGCGGGCGATCACGGCGACAGGGGACCGCATCATGCGGTCCCTTTCTTTTTGCGACGCAAATCACGCGTGTCCGCAGACATTGATACGAACGACATCGACCGTCACGCAGGCGCAATCACTGGTCACGCGAAAGCTGTTTCGGAACGATTACAGTCCCGAACTCGACCCCGCGGCCGTGGCCTAATCCCTATGAGCGCAGGAAAGGCGTATCTCGCGCCTTGCGCCCGGCAGGAGCCGAAATATGAAGAAGCTTGTGTTGTTGTTGATAGCGATGGCCAGTGCCCTGAGCGGCTGCGTGGTTGTGCCGGCCCGGCCGGCCTACTACCGACCCGCGCCGGTCTATTACACGCCGCATTATTACTACTACCCGGCGTATCCCGCCCCGCATTATTACTATCGCGGCTATTGACCCGCGGACCTGCTGCGCAAAGGACATTCTCATGAACCCATCCTTCCAGATCGCCCGCTTGCGCCCCCTGGCCACTGCTGCGCTCCTGGCGGCCAGCGCGGCCGCTGCCGCGCAGAACGTCTATTCCACGCAGCAGGTGCCGGTTCCATCCGGCGCGAACGTTTATTCCACGCAGCAGGCGCCGGCTCCATCCACCTATCAGCCCGGGTACGACGACGGCGACCCCGCCAACGCAAACCTCGCATTGGTCGACCGCAGTCCCGAACCACCCCCGCCCCTGCCCGTCTATGTGCAACCG
>NZ_JAKRML010000046.1:0-35711 GCF_022346505.1 Achromobacter sp. ACRQX | reverse complement strand
GGTTAGCAAAATACCATCCGCATTTGCGGTGTGTCTTACTTGCCGTACGCATCCCTAGGCTTTGCAAAGCGCATTTCCCCAAACTTTTCGCACTGATACGGGTGTTTTTCAGTACACCGCTTTAGCATGGTCCGCGCCAGTTTGTCCGCAACACTTGCTGCAATGTTCTGCGCTGCCGTGGAAGGACCTCGATTGGAAAAATCGCGCAGCGATATCGGATATGTATCCTCGGCAAGGCCCCGATACTCCCCGGACTCTGCGTCGTACAGTCGAATGTTGACGCCAACGCTGGGAGGGTACTGTTCGTACCCGGCAAATCCGTTGGGTTTCTCAACGGCTACAACATACCTTGCACCGATAGTCGAAGCGTCTTCTTTCAGTGTGCTCGGCCTGGCTGTTTTCGGGTCCGACTTGCGGGTCCTAATCGTCGCCACGATTCCCGCGGCATCCATTGCGCTTGGAAGCTCCTTGTTCAACGCTGTGCATACCGCCTCGCCTGCATAAGCAGCTGGATAGGCTGTTCTCGCCCCGAGCATGCCGACCCCATCGATTTCTTTTTTGAAATCGCAGTCAGATGTATAAAGCAACACTGGGCTGATTTCTTCTTCCGGCGCCGGATTCGAGGTTAGATGCAGGAGGCGAAGCCATGATGAATGAGCAACCAGAAAGAGCGAATAGAGCAACTACTGCAAAGGTCTTCGATGTGCCAATCATTGCATTCCCATCATCCTTAGTGCAAAGATCTAATTCCATTAAATCACCTGACTAAGCGCACCACAAAATTTTCACTGTATTTTTATTAGATTGTTTCTGAAAAACAGTTGATCACTGTCAGCCTTCAAGAGCATGAAAACTCAGATCAAAAAACGCCCTCGCACCTTCGGCAATCACTTAAACACAGTCTATTTCCGGCCAGCGGAACGGGCCTGGATTAACGAGCGTTAAGAACTGCGAGGCCAACCACGCACTCTTGGGTGAATAAATCATACTATTTAGCCCTCACCTCTCACGCCCGAAGGGCTTAATCCCCACCGCCGCCGCTTTAGAGGCATACATTCCAACCGCACCGACCACCATTCCAACGAAAGCGAACAAATAAATATCCAACCACAAGCCAATAGCACACATCGCTATTCCAAAAATAGAAAGCAACCCGCGAACAGGACGAGTAAGATTTCCATCCTTTATAAATTTCAATTTCACTTGCCGCCCTTTGCCGTATTTATCAACACACCACTTTCTTTCGCGAGTTTGCGCGCATTGCTGTTCCACGAGACCGACAGCTGGTCGTACAGGAACAGCGGGGAATCCAGCGTCAGGCCGGCATTGATCTGGTATTTGCCGACGGTGTCCATGCCACCGTTGTCGCCGCCCAGATAGCCATGCCAGCGCTTGCCCGTGCCGGGCTTGATGACGATGTCGGAGTCGCCCGCGACGGGGCCTGGCGCGATGTCGATGGCGGCGTCGGTCTGGCTGCCAAGACGGCGGATGTTCTCGAGCGCCTGGTCCAGGTCTCGCTGGTTCAGTTCGCCGCCCGGGCCCGTGGGCAGCGCCGTGCGCCACCAGCCGATGGCGCCCAGGCTTTGCACGGCGGAGATGCGGCCCGGCAGATACCGCAGCGTCAACGAGCCGGCCGCCAGCGATTGTTCGGGCACGACGACCCGCGCGGTGATCAGGCCATCATCGAGCAGCAAGCCGATCAGGTGTTCCTGCAGCGCGCGCAGCCCGCGGCCGCCGACGCACTCGCCAAGCACTGCCACCATGGCGCTGGTCAGGCGTGCCGGCGGTTCAGCGCCCTCCCAGATGACTTCCCGCACGGCAAAGCACGGGCTTTCCTCCGGTAGCGCCAACTCGCGCGCGGCGTCCACGAACGGCGCCGACAGGATGTCGGGCCGCTCCGCCGCGCGGGCGCGGTGCGCGTCGATCTCTTGTTCCTGCCGGCGCTGGATTTCCGTTGCCGTAGGAGGTGTCTGCGGTGCCGGCTGGCCCAGGACGGGGCCGGCGCTTGCAGACGCGAACACTGCCGCCCAGATCCCCTTTGCCAGCCAGCACTGCCGTGATCGTCTGCCGGGCCAAGTGTGGACAGCCGCCAGGCGGCGTTGGTGTACGCACCGCCGCGTCGGAACGGCCGCGTCCGAGCGTTGACCAGCATGGTTTTTGGGCATTTTTTGCTTAGGTGGGATAGGCGACGTGGGGAGTGCGCAGGCCTCAGAACCGTGTCTCTGTTGACAATTGTCAGAACAGCCTTCGCGAGGAACGCATTTGTAAATCGCCGCCCTATCACCCCGGAATCAGAGAAATCCGAAAGCTCAGACCGGGTTAACCCGAATGCACCCATATCAACAAATCGTCAATAATTCACCAACGTTTTGTCGCCGATCCGTCCCTTTGCCTGACTCACCCATGCCTGTATCCGTCCGGGACGCCATCGTTTCGTCTTCCCACCTCGCCTCGTCCGCTCCTGAGCTGTCCGAGGTCGAATTCGGCCTGATCATCGCGTCGCATGCGTTCAATCGCTGGATGGTGCGTTGCATGGCCTGCGCGGGACTGCCCGAACTCACGTCGCTGGACATCCTGGTGCTCAACCACGTGTTCCATCGGGGACGGGGCAAGAAACTGGCGGACATCTGCTTCACCCTGAATGTCGAAGACACCCATCTGGTGAACTACTCGCTCAAGAAGCTGGAGCGTCTGGGCGTCGTTCAAAGCGCCAAGACCGGCAAGGAAGTGATCTACACCACGACCGATGCCGGCGCGGCCGCGATCCAGCGCTACGCCGAGGTGCGCGAGCAGTGCCTCGTCAAGCCGTTCATCGACTCCCCCGCCGCAGACGACGCCAGCCATCAGTTGGCCAACACCCTGCGCGCCCTCTCGGGCCTGTACGACCAGGCTGCCCGCGCCGCCACCTCGCTGTGAGAATCCACGTTGTCTAGCACCACCGCTTCTTCTTCCGCTCCGCTGCTGTCCGTGCGCGGCGTCTCGGTCGACTTCAATACCGACACCGGCGGCATTCGCGCCGTCGACAACCTGGATTTCGACGTGCGGCCCGGCCGCACGCTGGCGATCGTGGGCGAGTCCGGTTCCGGCAAGTCCGTCACGTCGATGGCGATCATGCGCCTGACCGACTACAACGGCGGACGCATTTCCACCGGCCAGATCCTGTTCCGTGACGGCGACGATCGCGAGGTCGATCTGACCCAGGCGAGCGACGAACAGATGCGAGCGATTCGCGGCAACGACATCGCGATGATCTTCCAGGAGCCGATGACGTCGTTGAACCCGGTGTTCACGATCGGCGACCAGATCGTCGAAGCCATCATGCTGCACCAGCAGCTGTCACGATCCGCGGCGCGCCAGTCCGCACGCAAGCTGCTGGAAAAGGTGCGCCTGCCCGACGCCGAACAACTGCTGGACCGTTATCCGCACCAGTTGTCCGGCGGCATGCGCCAGCGCGTGATGATTGCGATGGCGCTGTCGTGCCAGCCGCGCCTGTTGATCGCCGACGAGCCGACGACGGCGCTGGACGTCACCATCCAGGCGCAGATCCTGAACACCATCCGCGAGTTGCAACGCGACCTGGGCACGGCCGTGATCTTCATCACCCACGACATGGGCGTGGTGGCCGAGATGGCGGACGATGTGGTCGTGATGCTGCGCGGCAAGAAGGTCGAGCAAGGCACCGTTCAAGACATCTTCAACGCACCCAAGCATCCGTACACGCGCGCGCTGCTGGCCGCCGTGCCGCGTCTGGGCAGCCTGACTGGCCGCGACCTGCCGCTGCGCACGCCGCAGACCGTGCTGGAAGGCGACACGTTGCGCGAGGTGGGCGAGACCCGCGAGCAGGACACGGCCTCCTACGATGAACCCGTGCTGCGCGTGGACAAGCTGACCACGCGTTTTGACGTGGGCCACAACCTGTTCGGCCGCGTGACGCACCGCGTGCATGCGGTGGAGCAGGTCAGCTTTGACGTCTATCCCGGCGAGACCCTGGCGCTGGTGGGCGAATCCGGCAGCGGCAAGTCCACCATCGGCAAGACCTTGCAGCAACTGGTGGCGCCGACTTCCGGCGCCGTGCGCTACAACGGGCAGGACATTTTCTCGATGGACAGTGCCGGGCGGCAGCGCCTGCGCCAGGAGATCCAGTACATCTTCCAGGATCCGTATGCGTCGCTGGATCCGCGCAAGACCGTGGCCTTCAGCATCGCCGAACCGATCCGCACGCACGGCCTGCTGACCGGCGAAGACGCCATCGCGCGCCGGGTGGGCGAGCTGCTGGAACAGGTGGGACTGAAGCCCGAACACGCCACGCGCTATCCCCATGAGTTCTCGGGCGGCCAGCGCCAGCGGGTGTGCATCGCGCGCGCGCTGGCCAGCAATCCTAAATTGATCATCGCGGACGAATCGGTGTCGGCGCTGGACGTGTCGATCCAGGCGCAGATCCTGAACCTGCTGATGGACCTGCAAAAGGACCGTGGGCTGTCGTATCTGTTCATCACGCACGACATGGCGGTGGTGGAAAAGGTCAGCCACCGGGTCGCGGTGCTGTACCTGGGCCAGATCGTCGAGCTGGGCACGCGCCGCCAGATCTTTGAATCGCCGCAACATGCCTACACGCGCAAGCTGCTGGCTGCGGTGCCGGTGGCCGAGCCCGGCCGCCACATCGACACGTCCCTGATCGAAGGCGAGATCCCCAGCCCGGTGCGCCGGGTTGGCGATGAGCCTGCCATCGTTCCCCTCTTCGAGTTCGCGCCCGGCCATCAGGTCGCCCGCGCCGCCTGAACCTCTTTCATCCGTCGGTCCGACCCGATTTCCCGTCCCTGGAGGCGACCATGCAATTCCTTCGCACCACCCTCTCCGCCACCGCGCTGACCCTGGCCCTCGCCGCCGCGCTGCCCGTTTCGACGGCGCAGGCCGCCGGCACGCTGAACGTGGCCATCAACCAGGATCCGGGCAGCTGGGATCCGATCGACACCTTCGTGACGTTCTGGGGATCGGTCGGCAGCAATCTGTACGACGGCCTGACCATGCGCGGCGCAGACCTCAAGCTGCAGCCGGGTCTTGCCACCAGCTGGGAATACCTGGACGACAACAAGCGTCTGCGCTTCAAGCTGCGCGAAGGCGTCAAGTTCCACAACGGCGAGCCCTTTAACGCCGAAGCCGTCAAGTTCACCTTCGAGCGCCTGCTGGGCGCGGAAGGCGCCAAGGGCCCGCAGAAGTCGAACTACGACTCGATCGGCGAGGTCAAGGTGGTGGACGAGTACACGGTCGACTTCATCCTGAAGCAGCCGGATCCGGTGCTGCTGACCAAGCTGGCAGGCTACGGCGCGATGATCGTGCCGCCCAAGTACATCACCGAGAAAGGCGAAGACAACTTCAACACGCACCCGGTCGGCACCGGTCCGTTCAAGTTCGACAGCTACCAGCCCAAGGTCAACGTGACGCTGGCGCGCAATGACGACTACTGGGGCGGCAAGCCGAAGCTGGACAAGGTGGTGTACCGCTTCATCGGCGAACCCGGCACGCAGGTCGCCGAGCTGCAGGCCGGCCGCATCGACATCGCCACGCTGATCCCGCTGGGCCTGATCGAAACGGTGAAGAAGTCGGGCAATGCCGACGTGATTTCCACCGGCGGTCCGGTGGCCTTCGCGCTGCGCTACAACACCAAGAACGGCATCACGCAGCACCGCGACGTGCGCCGTGCGCTGATCATGGCGGTCGATCGCGACGCCATCGTCAAGCAGCTGCTGCTGGGCCAGGCCAAGACGATCGCCAGCTTCCAGGGCCCGCAGTCGTTTGGCTTCAACCCCGAGCAAAAGCCCCTGCCCTTCAATCCCGCCGAAGCCAAGAAGCTGCTGGCCGCCGCCGGCGTGAAGCCGGGCGCCACGGTGCAGATCGACGTGCGCGGCAGCGATTCGAACTTCCGCGAAGTGGCGCAAGCCGTGTCGGGCTACCTGCAGGGCGTGGGCGTGCGCGCCACCATCAAGCCGTATGAAACCGGCGTGCTGCTCAACGACATCATCCCCGGCGGCAAGACCGGCGAAATGTGGCAGAACCAATGGGGCGGCTGGACGTACGACTACGACAACACCGCGTACCTGATGTACCACTCGGGCCAGAAGTGGAATCCGTACGACAACGACCCAAAGCTGAACGCCATGCTGGAAGCGCAGCGCACGGTCTATGACGTGAAGAAGCGCGAAGGCATGCTGCAGGAGATCGCCGCGTACGTGGCCGATCAGGCGCTGGAATTGCCGCTGTACAGCCTGAACACGATCGTGGGCGTGAACAAGCGCGTGAAGAACCTGGAAGTCCCCGGCGACATCCGCTTCCGTTTCGTCGAAACCGCCATTGAGTAAGTCCCCGAATAGTAAGTCCCCCCCAAGCGCTTCGCGCTTCCCCCAGGGGCATGCCTGCGGACCGGCGGAGCCCGGATCCGCGGCATCCCGCTTGGGGTGTGCCTCGTTGAAGCAGTGACGATGGTTGTTGCAGTCTTAACATTACTGACCCGCACCGGTGCAAGCCGGGGCGGCGCCTTATGACCGGATTTCTCATCAAACGCGTGTTGCAGGCCGTCTTCGTGATCGTGGCTGTGACGCTGCTTGTTTCTTATGCCGTGCGCCTGACCGGCGACCCTGCTCTGATGCTGAGCCAGGGGTCGGGCAGCGTGACCGAACAGGACCTGGCCAACATCCGGCAGGCGCTCGGGTTGAACCGGCCGTTCCACGAACAATATCTGTCGTATATGCAGGGGCTGCTGCATGGCGATTTCGGGCGCAGCTTCATGGGCGGCACGCCGGTCGCCAAGCTGATCGGCGATGCGCTGCCCGCGACGCTGATGCTGGCGTTCACGTCGCTCCTCGTGTCCATCCTGATTTCGCTGCCGCTGGGCATCCAGGCGGCGATCAAGCGCGGCAAGGCGACCGACCAGGCCATCCGCATCTTGTCGCTGGTGGGCCTGTCCTTCCCCAATTTCTGGCTGGCGCTGATGCTGGTGCTGCTGCTGTCGATTACTTTCCCGCTGCTGCCGCCGTCCGGCTGGAGCGGGCCGGCCAGCCTGGTGCTGCCGTCGCTGACCATGGCGATCATTCTCAGCGCCACCAATATCCGGCTGGTGCGCACGACGATGCTGGAAACGCTCTCGGCGCAATACATCATGGTGGCGCGCAGCAAGGGGCTGAAAGAGCGCATCGTGCTGTACAAGCATGCGCTGCGCAATTGCGCCATTCCGCTGATCACGTATCTGGGCCTGCAATTCGGCGGCCTGATCGGCGGCATCGTCGTGATCGAGATGGTCTTCAACTGGCCCGGGCTGGGCACGCTGGCCTTCGACGCCATTTCCGGCCGCGACTATCCCGTGCTGCAAGGCACCGTCACGGTGCTGGCCACCGTCATCGTCCTGGTCAACCTGATCGTCGACATCGCCTACGGCATTGTCGATCCCCGTATTCGCACGCGCTGAGCATCATGCAGACAACCACTTCCCCCGCCGCCCCCAAGGCCATGAAGCCGCGCAGTCGCTATCGCTCGCTGGAATTCGTGCTGGGCGCGCTTCTGACCGGCGTCATGGTCCTGCTGGTGCTGGCATCCGGCTGGCTGTTTCCGGACGGCGGCGAATCGATGGACCTGGCCGCCCGCCTGATGGCCCCGTTCTCGTCGGCCGCGCATCCCTTCGGCACCGATCCGCTGGGCCGCGATGTGCTGGCCCGCGTGATCGTCGGCGGCAAGATTTCGCTGCTGGTGGGTTTTGCCTCGGTGCTGGGCGGCGCGCTGCTGGGCATCGTGATGGGTCTCATCGCCGGGTACTACCGCGGCTTCTGGGACATGATCGTGATGCGCTTTGCCGACGTGCAGCTGGCGCTGCCCTTCATTCTGGTGGCGATCACGTTCATCGCCATCCTGGGCGGCGGGCTGTTCAACGTCATCTTCTTCATGATCGTGTCGCAATGGGTGCAGTACGCTCGCCTGGTGCGGGCGCAGGTGCTGGCGTTGCGCGAGCGCGAGTTCGTGCTGGCCGCGCGCGCCTTCGGGGTGCGCGACCTGGCGATGATCCGCCACCACATCGTGCCCAACCTGCTGGGTCCGCTGGTGATCCTGATGACGCTGAACGTGGCCAACAACATCCTGCTGGAAAGCAGCCTGACCTTCCTGGGCCTGGGCGTGGATCCCATGATCCCGAGCTGGGGCGGTATGCTTGCCGACGGCCGCACGTACATGCAGACGGCCTGGTGGGTCAGCGTGTTTCCCGGGCTGGCCATCATGCTGACGGTGCTGGGCCTGAACCTGCTGGGCGACTGGCTGCGCGACCGCCTGGACCCGACCGGCAAGGTCTGAAGAATCGATCCGCGCCACGGGCCGGAAGGAATGTTGAGTATGTCGTTGCTGGACAAGAGTTTCGATCGCACGCTGGACGCCTGGACGCACGCCTACATGGCGCCGGCCTGGCGCGGCGCGGTCGTGGAAGGCTGGGTGTTCGAAGGCGTGGACGCCCGGCGCGCCGCGCAGGCCAAGCTTGAGCAGGCGGGCGTGACGGCGCGCTTTCGCAGCGCGTACAAACCGCTCGTGCACTATTTCCTTGAAGAGGTGGAGCGCGAGGGCCTGGTCTCGGCCGAGATCCGCTATCCGCTGCACGAACACGCGCAGGCCAAGCGCTTCACGCTGGAGGCCTATCCGCTCGTGGCGATGCTGAAAGACGTGCGCGTGACGATGCTGCCCGGCGCCGACGATCTGCACTACGACGTGCGCCTGGCGTATGCCGACGGGCGCACGCTCGACACCCGCGTGTTCGCGCCGAACCAGCTTGGGCATGCGCCGGACGGCACGCCGGAGCTGTCGCCTACCGGCTGGCTGCGCGTGCAGGACGCCAGCGGCGCCGTGCAGACCGATGCCGCGCAGGCCACCGAGTACCAGTTGCTCTTTCGCAGCATCCTGGACACGGTTCGCAACCACACGTGGGGCGCGCACGAGCCGTATTTCGACCGGCTGGAAATCCGCGTGGATCTGCCCGGCATCGACTTCGCCCTGCCGGTGGACGAGGAAATCGTCAGCACGTTCGAAGCGCTGCACGAGGACATCTACTTCTCGCTGCTGGAGCACTTTCAGCAGCATTCCGGCCGCCCCTCCGGCGACCGCGGCCTGCAACCCGGCCAGATCATTCCCGACATCCGCCGTCACGACGGCGCGCCGCGCGTGCAGATCTCGGTGGAGCCCTTCGCCCCGGTCGCTCCCGTGACGCCGGCCGCGCTTCCCGGTCCGCTGGCGCAAGCCCGAGAGCCGTTGTCGGCCGCGCAGATCGCCGGCTGCATGGCGGCCTTTGGCGGCGACACCTTCCAAGCCGTGTCACGTCAAGGCCGACCCGTGTTGGGCACCTATGTGCGCGGGTCCGGCCCGGCCGTCTTCATTTCCGGCGCGCAGCATGCCAACGAAACCTCTGGTGTCGTGGGTGCCTTGCGTGCGGCCGAGGCGTTGGCCGCACGTGGCGACGCGCATTTCGCATTGATTGCCTCCGAGAACCCGGACGGCTATGCCCTCTTCAACCGGCTGCGCGAGCACCACCCGCGCCACATGCTGCACGCGTCGCGCTACAGCGCGCTGGGCGACGACATCGCCTACCGCGAACGCGCGCCGTTCTTCGAACGGGACGGCCGTCACCAGGCGCATGCGATCAGCGGCGCGCAGTTGCATATCAACCTGCATGGCTATCCCGCGCACGAATGGACGCGTCCGCTGTCGGGTTACCTGCCGCGCCACTTCGAGCTGTGGACCATTCCCAAGGGGTTCTTCCTGGTCCTGCGCCATCATCCGGGATGGGCCGACCGCGCTCAGCGGTTGATCGAAGGCGTCACCGCGCGGCTGGCGCGCAACGTGCCGGGGCTGGTGGAGTTCAACGCGCGGCAGTTGGAACTCTTTCACGCCCATGCGCTCGAAAAGGGGTTTGACGTGCTCAACGGCATCCCCGTGCAGGTCACGGAGACCGATCGCGAGGAACTACCCATGGCGCTGATTTCGGAGTTTCCGGATGAAACGGTCTACGGAGACCGATTCGTTTTCGCGCATACTGTGCAGATGGAAACCGTCCTGGCAGCCACGGACCTGTATCGCGCCGGGCTTTAGCGGCTTACCGGTGTCTGACACCCAAGCAACAAGAAAATGAAAATCCGAGAACGCAACCACGGCGACGATCTGGCCCTGGTGGACATCTGGCTCCGTTCGGTGCGCGCCACCCACACTTTTCTGACTGAAAAGGAAATCCAGGCCATGTACCCGCAGGTGCTGAACACGTACCTGCCGTCCGTCAGGGTCTGGGTCTGTGAGGACGATGCCGGCGAAGTGGCCGGCTTCATGGGTCTGACCGGCAACAAGGTCGAGATGCTGTTCGTGGATGCCAACAAGCGAGGCAAAGGCGCTGGCCGCCGCCTGCTGAATTTTGCGCGATCGCTGCACGGCACGCTGCTGGTGGACGTGAACGAGCAGAATCCGCAGGCGCATGGCTTCTACAAGCACTACGGATTTCAGGACGTGGGCCGCTCGGCCTACGACGACTCGGGCCGTCCCTTTCCCATCATCCACATGAAGCTTGCCGGCTGAAGCATCCGCTTCAGTTGCCGTGCGCCTCGTGCCGCGCGCGCCACGCCTTCAGCGCTTCGCGGTAGCGGTCCATCGCTTCGTCGTAAAGGTCATAGACGCAGGGAATGCACCCGCTGTTGCAGCATTCATCAGGCGCGGGACGCTCGGGCGGAACAGGCGGCGGGTCGCCGCCCGAAATTGCGGCGGGGCTCGACTTGCCGCCAGTCGGTTTCTTCGTGCTCATCGCGTCATGTTAGCGCCGCGCACCCAGCTCGGGCACGTCGCGCGCCTTCACACGCCTTCCCGCTTGCGCCAGTCCGCCCGGCGGATTTCGTAGCAGACCTTGGGCTCCGGCGCGTCGCCGGTCATGCCGACATAACGCAACCCGGTCTTTTCCATGACGCGTTGCGACGCCAGGTTTGAACGCAGCGCCACGGCGCCCAGCACGTCGACGGGCAGCAGGCGAAACCCCAGCCCGATCAGCGCACGCGAAATCTCCGGCGCGAAACCCTTGCCCCAGCAGTCGGGATGCAAGGCATAGGCCAGTTCAACACTGGCCCGCCCCGGCGCAGTGGACACCTTCAACCCCGCGCGGCCCGCGGGCCGACCGGTGTCGCGGTCTTGCAGCACATACATGCCATAGCCATGCTCGGTCCAGTGGACGATGTTCTGCGCCACATAGCGCCGGCTGGCCGCCGCGTCGCGCGTGCCTCCCATGGACTGCATCAGGTCGGCATTGGCGTGCATTTCGATCATGAACGGCAAATGCGCCTGGGACATCCGGCTGGCGGACAGGCGCAGGGTCTGGAAATCGTCGGGAAACTCGGCGGACGGCATGGGAGTCGGAGGCGATGGCGGACGAAGTTCGGGGACGGGCTGGCCGTCCGGATGACGGACCCGCCGATCATACCGGCCGGCACGGTCTTGCACACTTGCGCCTAACCCTCACCCGCGCTGCAGCCCCACGAGACTCCAAAGGAAAACCGCAGCGTGCTCGCAGAGGCCGGCCAAGGCCGCAGCGGATTCGCCGCGGCCCGCCGCTGCGCCATCGGCGCCTCGCTTATTGCTCGGGATACGCACGCATGGCGGCGGGCTGCTCCGCCACCAGCGCGTCCAGGATGCGCTTGCCCACCCGGCCGTCCTGCGGCAGGTTCAGGCGCGCCTGCTCCGCCCGCACGGCATCGCGCGTCTTGCCGCCCGGGATGCCGTCGGCCACCCCGATGTCATGGCCGCGGCCATAAAGCTGCTTCTGCAGTTCCTTGATCTGCGCGCGGGACAGGCCGGGATCGTCGGTCGGCCATGCGGTCACCAGCGCCGGGCCGCCTTGCAGGCGGTTCAGCAACAGCGACACGGCCAGGCCATAGCGGCGCGACTGGTTGTAGTGCAGGATGGCGTCGAAATTGACCGTGGCCAGGAACACCGGTCCGCGCGCGCCGGTCGGCGCAAACAGGTACGCCTGCTGGTCATTGCCCGAAGGCAGCTTCAACACCGAGCCGTCTCCTTGCTTGACGCCGGCCTGCGCCCATTGGGCGATCGTGCGGCGGTCCTTGGATCCCACGTACTCGGCGTCGGGCTCGGGCGGGATCGCGGCGGCCAGCTCGGCCGGCACGCGCACTTCCACGACGGCGGGCAACCCATGCGTCCATTGGGCGCGGCGCTTGCGCAGATGGTTTGCCGTGGAGGCCAGCGCGTCGGGCAGCGAGTTGTAGAGGTCGATGCGGCCGTCGCCATCGCCGTCGGCAGCCAGTTCGTAGAACGAAGTCGGAATGAATTGGGTCATGCCGAACGCGCCGCTCCAGGATCCGACGAACTTGTCGGCGGGCACGGTGCCGTCGCGCAAGAGGCGCACGGACGCGTAGGCGTTCTTTTCCCAGAGCGGCTTGTTCTCGGTGCAGGCGCGCGTCAGCCAGGCATTGAGCACGTCGGTCTTGCCGACCTGGCGGCCGTAGTTGGTTTCGATGCCGAAGATGGCGACCAGCGTGGCGGGATCAACCTGGTACTGCTGGCTGATGGCGCCAAGCTCCTTGCCGTATTTGGAGAGCACGGCCTTGCCGTCCTGCACGCGCTCGTCGTCGACCGTCTTGGCGATGTAGTCCCACCAGCTTTCGCGGCCCTCGGGCTGGCCCTTGGCCGACGCGACGGTCGTGGGCAGCAGCGTGGCGTTGGCCGTGTACTTGTCCCAGTCGGCGACGGTCAGGCCGTTGGCCGTGGCGCCCTTGCGCAGCTTGTCGATGCAGGCCTTGGTGTCGAGCTCGGTCGGGACGATGACGGTCGGCGCGGCGGCGGCGGCGGGCGCGGCAGACGCAGCAGGTGCAGCCGGAGCAGCGGCAGCAGCAGGCGCGGCAGACGGAGCCGGCGCGGCGGCGGGGGCCACAGAAGCGGCGGGTGCCGCAGCGGGCGCGGCATGCGCGGCCGGCGCCGGCGTGTCGTCAAAGCTGCGTTTGGGTTTGAGCACGGGCTGTTGCTGTTCCGGCGCGGGCGTCTGGACACGCGATCCTGTGGCCGATCCGGGCGACTGCGCCTGCGCGGCGCTGGCGGCAGCGGCGGTCAGTGCCGCGGCCAGCAGCACGCGGGAAAGGCTGTCGATTCGAGGACGGGAGAAACTCTGGCGCATGGCTTTCCTGAAAAATCGAAGTCAGCCGGGATCGTACCGCGACCAGCCGCCGAAATCGAACGCGCCCCCCCTGCTAGGCCGCCGCGCCGTGCTGGAATCCCGCCGGTGGCGCGCGCAGCACGCGCCGGCACAGCCACATCGCAATCAGGCTGAAAATCGCAAAGCCGCCCATCTGCCCCAGCATCACGCCCTCGGGCCCGCCCAGGTGCGCGCCCAGCCACACGAAGGGTATGGTGCCCACCGTGGCGCGCAGCCAGCCGATAGCGGTGGAATACGTGGCGTATCCCAGGTTGTTGAACACCGAGATCGCGACGAAGAACAGGCTGTTTAGCGCCCACGCAAAGCTGCCGACGCGGCAGAAGAAGACGATCAGGTCGCGCCCGGGCCCCGTGACCCGGAAGACATCCGGCATCCACGGCGCCAGCACCGCCAGCGCGACAGCCGCCGAGAACCCATACAGCAACGCCCAGCGCGTCGTAAGCGCCACGGTGGCCTTCACGCGGTCCCAGTGGCCGGCCCCCAGGTTCTGCCCGAGGATCGGGCCGATGGCGCCGGGCAGCACGAAGAACAGCGAATAGGCCAGTTGCAGCAGCCGGTCGACCACCGTGGCGCCCGCCAGCACGCTCGGACCGAAGCTGGAATAGGTAGAGACGGTAAAGATGACCGCCGCCGGCGTGGCCAGGGTGGTCAGCGCCGCAGGCAAGGCGATATTGCCGATGGCGCCCAGGTGCTCTCGTAGTTCCCGCGCGGGCGGCCAGGTCACCAGCCGGTGCTTGCGGAACACCAGCCAGGCGCCCAGCACCACGGTGGCGACGCGCCCCACCCCGCCAGCCCAGGCAATGCCCTCCATGCCGCCGTCCAGCACGAAGATGACGATGGGGTCGAGCACGGCGACCGTGCCGGTGCCGGCCAGCAGCACCCACATCGACTGCCGACCCTGGCCGGCCGCGCGCAGCAGATTCGACAGCATCATTCCGATACCCATGACCACCGCGAACGGCGTGGTGATGAGCACATACGACAGCAAATGGTCGCGCACGTCTTCGGCCAGGCCAATGGCGGCGGTGAACGGGCCGATCGCCGCCAGAAACACCGCACCCGCCGCCACCGCGGCGGCGGCCATCAGGATCAGCGACGCGCCCGCAAGCGTGCGCGCCCGGCCGGCGTCCTGGGCGCCAAGCGCACGCGAGACCAGCGCCGCGCCGCCCACCGTGACGCCGATGCAGACGGACGTGATGGTGAATTGCGTCATGGACCCGAAGCCCACCGCGCCCAATACGGCTTCGTCCTCGAGCGTGCCCAGGTAAAGCAGCGACAGGAACTCCACGGCGAAGACGGCCAGCATGCTGGCCCAGCCGGTCAGGATCATCTCGAGCACGTGCCCGCCGAGCGGGCCGGTCACGAAGCGGGCGTGGGATGCGGGTGCGTTCAAGGCAGGTCTGCCATTGCGCGACGAGGCGTGAGCGGCATTACTGGCGCGGGGCCATTGCGCGGCGTTGTTTGCGTGCCGTTATTGCGCAGCCTGCGGCGCGTCGCGCAATTGCGCCAGGCGCTGCACCGCCAGTTCATAACCCTGGGCCGCGGCGGCCTCGTACCAGCGCAGCGCTTCCTTCATGTCGAAGTGCTCCATGACGAGGCCCTGCATGTATTGGGCGCCCGGCTCGCCGCGTTGCGCGGCGGCCAGCATCGCCCGTTCGGCCATGCCGTCCTGGCGCGGCGATTCGCCATAGATGTGGGCGTTGCCGCCCTCGATGGTGCCGCCCAGCTCGCGCAGCGACGGCGGGGTTTGTATGAACAGCTGGCGCCAGAACATCGCGACCAGCACCACGAATAGCGCAAAAAAGAAGGTCCAGGTGAAAAGCCGTTTGGCGGTCATGTTTTTCTCGGTCTCGGTGAAGGCAGGCTCGCGCCCGCGGAATTCAGGGATGATTGGTGGCGGGCGCAAACCAGTATTGGAACAAATCGCCGCGATTGGTGTACCAGGGCAGCAGCATTCCGATGCTGTCGGACTCGCGTTGCACCGTCAGCAGCAGCCCGCCTGCGTCCTTGCGCAGAACGGCAACATGACGCCGCACACCCATGGATTCATGCTGGCGCCAATCATGCCGCACGCTGATCCATAGCCGGCCCTGCGTGCAACCGGCAGCGCGCCAGATCGTGTTGCCGGGGCGCATGGGCTCGCCGCCCGAGGCCATGGAGCTGGCGCCGTCGTCGTGGACGGCAAGTAGCGCGGCCTCGTGCGCACCTTGCCCATCACGCGTCTCGATCTGCCAACCGCGCGCATCAGCCACGAACGAAACGGTTGAGCGGGATGACGGCTTCCACGCCGGAAGCGGCGCATCGCGCATGCCCGGCAGGTCCAAGGGGTAAAGCAAAAATCCACGCAGGTCTTCGAGCAGGACAGCGTCGGCATCGCCCGCGCGGCGTTCGCCCTGGGCGCGATAAGTGCCGGTCAGGTCGGGACATTGCGCCGGATCCGACGGCAACAGGACTTGCGTGTTGTCTTTGAAGGACGGCCACCTCACGGCGACCTCGTCCACGCGCGACGCGGTGCAGCCGGCCAGCGCCGCGGCCAGCAAGGTGATCGTTGCGAGGACGCCGGCGCGTTTGGCGTTAGGCCAGCGTTCACGCTGGGTGACGCATTGCGCAGCACACCAGCCGCCCCGCTCCTTCAAAGTCAATGCCGCTCTCCCGTTGCAAGCCGAAGCCCATGCAGGCGTCGAACTATATCCCGAATCCCGCACTGCGTTGCCAAGCGCCCGGCGCGGGAGAATAATCGGCAAATCGCTTCCGCTCCCCTGCGCCATGACACCGTTCCGAGGCAAACTTCGCATCCGGCACCTTGAGATCGTGCTGACCGTCTCCGAATTGGGCAACCTGTCCAAGGCGGCGGCGCAGTTGCACAGCACGCAATCGGGCCTGTCCCGCGCGATCGCCGAGATCGAGGAGCTGGTGGGTGCGCGGCTGTTCGAGCGCACGGCAAAGGGCACGACCTGCACGCCGCTGGGCGACGCCATGTGCCGCCACGCGCGGCAGTTGCTGACCGGTTTTCGCAAGGCCGAGGTCGACCTGGCCGCCGTCTCGCGCGGTGAAGAAGGCAGCCTGACCGTGGGCTGCTTTTCCATGTTTGCGGGCTGGCCGGTGGCGCAGGCCGCGCGCGACTACCGCGAGGCGCATCCGCGCATCACGCTCACCATCGAGATCGGCACGCACGAACGGCTGATCGAGGACCTGGACGCCGGCGCGCTGGACGTGTTGATCAGCCGTTTCTCGTCCACCGTGAATCCGGAGATCTACCGGTCGACCACCCTGCTGGAGGATCCGGTGGTGCTGGCCTGCGCCACGCACCATCCGCTGACGCGCCTGCCGCAGGCCACGCTGGCCGATTATGTGGCCTATCCGTGGATCACCGCCCTGCCCGGCAGCCGCATCCGCGGCGAGCTGGAATTGTCCCTGCGCCAGGCCGGTCTGGCGATTCCGGATATGATCGGCGTCCTGTCGCTGGAATTCGGCCGCGAATTACTCGTGGACGGACACTACCTGTGGATGCTGCCCGGCAGCGTCGCAGCCGTCCGGCAGGCGCGCGGCGAACTCGCCGTGCTGCCGGCCCGTCCCGCCCTGCGCAGGTCGCCCCTTGCCGCCATCTGGCGCCGCGACCGCCCCAGCACCCGTCAGGCGCGCGCCTTCGCCGCCCAGCTCGAACGCACCATCCAGGCCGATGGCATCGCGCTGGCCGCATGAACCGCGCGCCGCATCCCGAACACGCACCTCATTCATACCGGAGCACCCATGTACGACTGGCTCAACGCATTGCCCAAGGCGGAATTGCACCTGCATCTGGAGGGCACGCTCGAACCCGAGCTGCTCTTCAAGCTGGCGCAGCGCAACGGCGTGGCGCTGCCCTGGCCCGATATCGACGCCCTGCGCGGCGCCTACAACTACAACAACCTGCAGGAATTCCTGGACCTGTACTACATGGGCGCGGACGTCCTGCGCACCGAGCAGGACTTCTACGACCTGACATGGGCCTACCTGCTCAAATGCCACGAGCAGAACGTGGTGCACACCGAGCCCTTCTTCGATCCGCAAACCCACACCGACCGCGGCGTGCCGTTTGAAACCGTGCTGAACGGCATCAGCCAGGCGCTGGCTGACGGCCGCAAGCAACTGGGCGTGACCAGCGGGCTGATCCTGAGCTTCCTGCGCCATCTGCCCGAAGAACAGGCGATGCGTACGCTGGAGCAGGCATTGCCGTATCGCGACGCCTTCATCGCCGTGGGCCTGGACAGCAGCGAACAAGGCTTTCCGCCGCGCCTCTTCCAGCGGGTGTTCGACCGTGCGCGCGCCGAAGGCCTGCCGGCCGTGGCGCATGCGGGCGAAGAGGGCCCGCCCGAATACATCTGGGAGGCGCTGGACCTGCTGAAGGTGCTGCGTATCGACCACGGCGTGCGCGCCGCCGAAGACCCGAAGTTGATCGCGCGCCTGATCGACGAGCAGATTCCGCTGACCGTCTGTCCGCTGTCCAACACCCGGCTGCGCGTTTTCAATCACATGCGCGAGCACAACATCCTGTCGCTGCTGGATGCCGGGGTGAAGGTCACGGTCAACTCCGACGATCCCGCCTACTTCGGCGGCTATGTCACCGAGAATTTCCACGCGCTCCACGAACACCTGGGCATGACGCGCGAGCAGGCGCAGGCGCTGGCGGACAACAGCCTGGACGCACGCATCGCCAAATAGCGGAAGGTTCCGATGGCGGGATCCGGGTCGCCACGGTCCGGACAGCCCCCATCCAGCCATGCGAGTTGCGCATGGCTATGTTCAAAACCGGAATGCCCGGCGCGGCACTTTCCTCCCTACCATTAGTCCGGCGGCAGCACAGATTGCCGCCGCTGGACGATGAACAACGATACAAGGGGCAGGAATATGAGTGAACGCGTGAAGGCGGCGCTGCGCACTGGCACGCTGGTTGGCGTGCGCGACGGCGGCGTGTGCCGCTATGGCGCCATTCCGTATGCGCAGGCGCCCGTGGGCGAACTGCGCTTTGCACCGCCGCAACCGGCGGACATTCGCGGCGAATTCGACGCTACGGGTACCGGCCCCGTCCCGCCGCAGTTGCCCTCGCGCCTGCGCGGCGCCATGGGCGATTTTGACGCCGAACAATCCGAAGACTGCCTGCACCTGACGATCTGGACGCCGGCGGCGGACGGCAAGCGCCGCCCCGTCGTCGTGTGGCTGCACGGCGGCGCCTGGCAAAGCGGCGGCGGCGCGCTCGACTGGTACGACGGCGCCCGCCTGGCCGAACGCGGCGACGTAGTGGTCGTGGCCGTCAGCTACCGGCTGGCCGCGCTGGGCTGGCTGTACGTGCCCGGGCAAACGGCCAACGTCGGCTTGCTGGATCAGGAACTGGCGATCGACTGGGTGCTGGACCACATCCAGGATCTGGGCGGCGATCCGGCGCGCATCACAGTCATGGGCCAATCGGCAGGCGCCTCGTCGATCTGCGCCATGCTGGCGCGCCAGCCGCGCTTCTCCCGCGCCATCCTGCAAAGCGCCGCGCTGGGCCGCGGCTTTCGCAGCGCCCAGCAGGCCGACGCGCTGGGTCAGGTCTTTCTGCGCGCGGCCGGCGCCGACTCGCTTTCGGTGGCGCGCGGGCTGCCGGTGTCCGCGTTGCTGGCGGCGCAGCAGGCGCCCGAGGTCGTGCAGGCCCTGCGGGCCGAAGGCAGCAGCCGCAGCCTGTTCTCGCCGGTGCTGGACGGCCAGGTGCTGCCGAAAGAGATCGCCCCGGCGCTCTTGACCGCCGCGGGCCGCGCGGACGTACTGGTCTGCTACACGCGCGACGAAATGGCCGCGTTCCCGGACCACGGCACCGACGCCGCCAGCCAGGAGATGGGCGACGCCGTGTTCGGCGCGCCCTCCCGGCTTTGGGCCCGGCAGGCCGTGGCCCAAGGCCGCAACGCCTGGCTGGCGCGCTTTGACGTCGCGCCGACGGACCGCTTCGGCGCCTGTCACTGCATTGAATTGCCGTTCGTGTTCGACACGCTGCAGGCATTTGCCGATGCCCCGATGTTGGCAGGACTACCTGCCGCGCAGGGCGAGCAACTGGCGCGCCAGACGCAGACCGCATGGCTGGCGTTCATCCGCGGCGATGCGCCGGATTGGCCGCAAGCGCCACACATGCAGATCCTGGCCTGAGCCCGCTACGCCACACGACAGGCGCCGGCCTTGCCGCCGCGCCCCGCATACCAACAACACAAGGGGAATTCCATGTTCAAGCAAACCTTCCTCGCGCTCGCGCTTGCCCTGCCGCTTGCCGCCACCGCCGCCTATCCCGACAAGCCGGTCAAGATCATCGTGTCCAATCCGCCCGGCGGTCCGGTCGACGTCATGCTGCGCGTCCTCGCCAGCAAACTCGGCGCGGCCTGGGGCCAGCCCGTGGTCGTGGAAAACAAGCCGGGCGCCTCGGGCATCATCAGCACCGGCGCACTGGTCAAGTCCGCGCCAGACGGCTACACGCTCGGCATGGTCGTCGCGTCGTCCGTGACCATCGTGCCGTTTGCGGTGGACAGCCTGCCGTTCGACACGCAAAAGGACTTGCAGCCCATCTCGCTGGTGGCGCGCACGCCGTTCATCTTCATCGTGCCCAAGGACAGTCCCCTCAAGACCTGGGAAGACTTCGTGCGCGAAAGCAAGACGCGAAACTTGAGCGTGGGCTCGTTCTCGATCGGCACCGCGTTTCACCTGGTCTGGGAACAGACGGCGCGGCGCGCCGGCATCAAGGCGCTGTACGTGCCGTCATCCTCGTCGGGCAAAACGCAGAATGACCTGATCGGCGGGCAGCTCGACGTGGGCCTGGACGCGCCGTCCAGCTCGAAAGGCCTGATCGACAGCGGACGGCTGCGGGCGCTGGCAATCACCAGTCCGCAACGCTTTGGCGGCCTGCCCGACACGCCCACGTTGAAGGAGTCGGGACTGGACTACGCACCGCAGCCGTGGATCGGCCTGATGGGACCGGCCGGCATCCCCAAGGACCGCGTCGCGCAGATCCAGAAGGCGGTGACCGACATCCTGAAAGACCCTGCGATGAAAGCGCAGATGGAAACGCTGGGCATGATTCCGATCGGCAGTTCGCCCGAGGAACTGGCGGCCACCATCGAGGCCGATCGCGCCGAGATGGGACCGCTGATCAAGGAGCTGGGCATCAAGCTGCAGTAGCACCGGCGCGCGGTAAATTCCGCGCAACGTAAGCACTGGAAACAGGGCCCCTTGCGCTGGGGCGCTCGGGTAAGATCCTTGTCAATAACAAGTTAACTACCCCGAGGAGGAGAGCATGCCGCAACGCAATTCCCTGTTCCGTCTGGCGCCCTTGGCGCTGGCCGCCCACCTGATCTTTTCCGGCCCGGCGGCCGCGCAAGGCGCGCCCGGCACGCAAGGCACGGTGCAACCCGCCGCCAACGCCGCGCTGGCCGCGCAGATTGACGAACGCGCCAAGGCCATCGAAGACAAGCTTATCGCGTGGCGCCGCGACATCCATCAGCATCCGGAGCTCGGCAACCAGGAACACCGCACGTCCAAACTGGTCGCCGATCATCTGCGCGCGCTGGGCATGGACGTGAAGACCGGCGTTGCGGGCACCGGCGTGGTCGCGGTCCTCAAGGGCGGCAAGCCGGGGCCCGTGGTGGCGCTGCGCGCGGACATGGACGCCCTGCCCGTCAAAGAACAGGTAGACGTGCCGTTCGCGTCCAAGGCCAAGGGCACGTACCTCGGCAAGGAAGTCGACGTCATGCACGCGTGCGGCCACGATGCGCACACGGCGATCCTGATGGCGGCCGCCGAAGTGCTGGCCGGCATGAAGGACGAGCTGCCCGGCACGGTCAAGTTCATCTTCCAGCCCGCCGAGGAAAGCCCCGCGGACTTCGAGCCCGACGGCAAGAAGGTCTGGGGCGCGAAGATGATGGTGCAGGAAGGCGTGCTGGACAATCCCAAGGTCGACGCGATCTTCGGTCTGCACGTGTCCAGCGCTTACCCGGCCGGCTGGCTGGCATGGCGCGCAGGTCCCGCAATGGCCGCCGCCGACCAGTTCTGGATCGACGTGACCGGCAAGCAGACGCACGGCGCGCGCCCGTGGTCCGGGATCGACCCCATCGTGGTCAGCTCGCAGATCATCCTGGGTTTGCAGACCATTCCCAGCCGACAGATCAACAGCATGCTGGAACCGGCGGTGATCACGGTGGGCGCCATCCACGGCGGCAACCGCATGAACATCGTGCCCGACAGCGTTGCGATGACCGGCACCATCCGGACATACGACGAAGGCATGAAGAAGGACATCCATCAACGCATCGCGCGCACCGCGGACATGATCGCGCAAAGCGCGGGCGCCAAGGCGGACGTGCGAGTCGTCGAGCTTTACAACGCCACCGTCAATCCGCCGGCGCTGGCCGAGCAGATGGGTCCCACGCTGCGGCGCGTGGCGGGCGAAGGCAACTATGGCTTGCAACCCAAGTCGACGGCGTCCGAGGACTTTTCGTTCTATCAGGAGAAGGTGCCCGGCATGTTCTTCTACCTGGGCGTAACGCCCAAGGGAACGGATGTCGACAAGGCCGCACCGAACCATTCGCCGCGCTTTCACGTTGACGAGTCGGGGCTCATCAACGGCGTGCGCGCGCTGTCGAACCTGACGGTCGACTACATGGCGAGCGCGCACAAGGGCAGTTGATCGTTCTTACCCGGATCGCCGATGCTCTCGCCGCGTCCATCGCGGAACGTGCATCGGCAACGGTGGCGACAGGCTTCACGCCTGCTATCGCTTCGGCTACCAGGACGGCATAAGCAAACGGCTACAAATTCTTTGTCAGCCGCCGCCCCGCTTCTTACAGTGTGCGCCTTTGCCGCCATGCGGCCGCACGACAGAAGCTTTCGCCATGCCGATCTCCCGACGCAAATTCCTGCTTGCCAGCACGCTGGCGCTGCCGCTGGCTCGGCCTCGCCTGGCGCGCGCGTCAGACTGGCCCGCGCGTCCCATCCGTCTTGTCGTCACGTTCCCGCCCGGTGGCGCGAGCGACATCGCCGCGCGCATCATTGCGCCCGTGCTGGCCGAACGGCTGGGTCAGTCCATCGTCATCGAAAACAAGCCGGGCGCGGGCTCGACCATCGGCGCAAATCTTGTCGCACAGTCGCCCGCCGACGGCTACACGTTGCTGATGTCGAACTCGGCGCCCCTGTCGATCTCGCCGGCGCTGATGCCGCAGGGCGGGTACGACGCGCTGGCAAGCTTCCGCCATGTCGCCTACCTGGGCGCGGTGCCCACGGTGTTTGTCGTGCACCCGTCCGTGCCGGTGTCCAGCCTTGCCGAGCTGACCGCCTGGATCAAGGCGCAGGACCAGCCGGTGCAATACGGAAGCGGCGGGCTGGCGTCCGTGGGGCAGATCGTGGGCGAGCTGTATTCGCGGCAGACGGGCGCGCCGCTGCAGCACATCCCGTACAAGGGCTCCGGCGCCATGCGCAACGATCTGCTGGGCGGACAGATCCGCGTGGCGGTGGATGCCCTGCCGCAGAACCTGCCCTTCCTGCGTTCAGGGCAACTGCGTCTGTTGGCCGTCACCACGCAGGAGCGCGTGCCGCAGGCGCCCAGCATCGCTTCGGTGGGCGAACTGGGCTATCCGGGCCTGGTCGCGGAAAACTTCATCGGGCTCTCCGCCCCCGCGGGCCTGCCAGACGCGGTGGCCGTGCGGCTGCACGCGGAGGTCGGATCCGTGCTGGACAATCCGGACATTCGGGCCAAGCTCGAGGGCCAGGGCTTCGTGCTGGCGCAGAAGACGCCGGCGGAGTTCACCGATTTCGTGCGCCGGCAGGCCGATAGCTGGGGGCCGGTGGTGCGCGCGACGGGAGCCAGCCTGTGAGCGCCCGCCGTCTGCTCGTGCTGTTCGGCTTTCCCGGCCGGGGCGGCTTCAACGAGGCGGCATTGCAGGGCGCCGAGCGCGCGGCGCGTGCGGGCCATGCGCTGCACGAGGAATGGGTCGCGGCCACTGATCCGGCCGCGCGTGCCGAGCGCCTTGCGCAGTTGTGCAACGGCAACCCGGATCTGGTGATCGTGCACGGCGGCCAGGGCGACGTGCCCGTGGCCGAGGTGGCGCCGCATTTTCCGCGCATGCAGTTCGCCATCACCCAAGGCAGTCATACGGCGGCCAACGTCGCGAGCTATGAGATTCTGCAGGAGCATTCCGCGTTTCTTGCCGGGATTCTGGCCGGCTTGCGGGCGGAGGGAGACGGCGCGGGCGGCCTGGTCGCGGGTGGCCGCCCCGCGGATGGTCGCCCCGCGGATGGCCGCCCCGCACACCTCTCCGGCGAGCGCGTCCGGCCCGGTCTGAAGGGCCGCGCCGCCTTTGCCGACGGCGTGCGCCGCGTGACCGGCCGGGATCCGCTTACGGGTTTTTGCGGCAATCAGCACGACCCCGACCTGGGTGAGGCCTGGACACGTGCGCTCGCCGCACAACGCGCCCGCGTGCTGTTCGCGATGATGGATGGCGGCCGCGACGGCGTCACGCGCGCCTGCCGCGAGGCCGGCATCTGGCAGATCGGCAACGTGCTGGATTGGGTGGCCCGCGATCCGGAGGTCTATCTGGCATCGGCGCTCGCGGACTCCGGCCTGTGCGTGGAGCGCGCGGCCGCGGACCACGCCGCGGGCGCGCTGGCCGTGGGACGCATCACACGTTTCGGCCTGGAGGCTGCGGCCTCGTTGCGGCTGGTGCTGGGCGCAGACGTCACTGCCTACGAGCGGCGCGAGCTGGACGCCTGGTCTGGGCGCCTGGCGTCCGGCGAGATCGAGATTGCCAGCCACTACGACGGCGAGGAATTCGCGCTGTCGTAGATGCCCTCGCAGCGACACCGCGCCGGCAACATGTGGCGCGTTGCGGGCGACGTGACCCACGGCCCTGCGCACACGTCTCCCCAGCCTTGCGGGCATCCCGCATTGACGCGTCGCGATGCCGTGGCTACAGTGGCCGGCAGTCTTGCGGCACGGCCTTTGCGCCGCATTCCCGAACCGCCTGCGGTCCCGCCGTTGGCCCAACACTCCGGATACCCATGAACAGCTTCCGCGTCGGCATCGCCGGCTTCGGCGCCATCGGCCAGGCCGTGGCGCAATCCCTGGATGCGGGCCTGCCCGGCCTGACCCTCGCCGCCGTCGCGGTGCGCGATCCCAACGCCCCGCCCGCCTTCGACTGGAAGAACGGCGCGCCCACGTTCACCACCATCGGCGGGCTTACCGAGCACTGCGATGTGGTGGTGGAATGCGCGCCCGCTGCCGTGTTCCGCGACATCGCCGAACCCGTGCTGCGTGCCGGCAAGAAGATGGTGGTGCTCAGTTCGGGCGCGTTGCTGCGTCACGAAGACCTGATCGGCATCGCGGGCCAGCATGGTGGCCAGGTCATCGTGCCGTCGGGCGCCATTCTTGGGCTGGACGCCATCACCGCCGCCGCGGAAGGCGTCATCCACTCGGTCACGATGATCACCCGCAAACCGGTGCGCGGCCTGCTCGGCGCGCCCTACCTTACCGAAAACAACATCGACATCGAAGGCATCACCGAACCGCGCCTGATCTTCCGCGGCTCGCCGCGCGAGGCCGCCGTGGGCTTTCCGGCCAACCTCAACGTGGCCGTCAGCGTGTCGCTGGCGGGCATCGGCCCGGACCGCACCACGCTGGAAATCTGGGCAGATCCCTCACTCGAACGCAACGTGCATCGCGTCGAGGTCGTGTCGGATTCCGCCTCGTTCTCGGTGGAAATCCAGAACATTCCCTCCGCCAATCCCAAGACCGGCCGCATCACCGCGCAAAGCGTGATTGCCGCGCTGCGCAAGCTGACCGGACCGCTGCGCGTAGGGACCTGATTTTCGGCAAGACGTGCAAAAGGCCGCTACGTGCGGTCTTTTGCATGTGCAGCGCAGTCCCTCAGGCCGCCGCCCTGCGCAACGCCTCGCCGTGGCGCGACGCCGGCATCGGGCCGACCTTCCAATGGCCCGCTCCATCCAGATCCAGCCGCTGCGTATGGAAAGCATCCAGCGTGCTGCGATGGCCCACGCTGACCAGCATGCTGTCCGGCAACGCGTCGCGCAGCAGGCTGTACAGCATGTGTTCCAGTCCTTCGTCCGTGGCCGAAGTGGCCTCGTCCAGAAACACCAGCGCCGGCCGGTTGTACAGCACGCGCGCAAACGCGATGCGCTGCTGCTCGCCCAGCGACAACACGCGCGACCAGTCGTGCACCTCGTCGAGCCGGCTGGCCAGATGCCCCAGGTTGACCTGCCTGAGCGCGTCGGCCAGGCGCGCGTCGTCGGCCGGCTGCGCCAGTCCCGGATACGCCACCGCGCCGCGCAGGTCGCCCAGCGGCAGATAAGGCCGCTGCGACAGGAACAACGCGGACTCGCCTTGCGGCCGCCGCACCTCGCCGCTGGCATACGGCCACAGGCCCGCCAGCGCGCGCAGCAAGGTCGTCTTGCCGCTACCCGACGGCCCCTTGATCAGCAGGGCCTGACCGGGATGCAAGCGCAGGTTCAGGTTTTCCAGAAGACGCGCGCCATCCGGGCGCGACACGTTCAGGCCTTCGATCTGCAGCCCATCCGGCAGGGCTTGCGTCTGCACCTGCGGCAGCGCGCGCGCGGCCTCGTTGGCGTCCAGGAATCCGTTCAGACGATCCAGCGTGGCGCGGTACTGCGCGAACGTGTCGTACGAACTGCGAAAGAACGACAGCGATTCCTGGACCTGCCCGAACGCCTGCGACGTCTGCATGACATCGCCCAGTTTGATTGCCCCGCTGAAGAAACGCGGCGCCTGCAGGATGAACGGAAACACCACCGCGATCTGGCTGACCGACAGGTTGAAGCCGTCGAACTTCAAGCCCCGGTACACGCGCTGCCAGAGATTGGCGATGTAGGACGTGAAGCGGGTCCACAGGGTCGCGCGCTCGACTTCCTCGCCCTGGTAGAACGCGACGTTCTCGGCGTTCTCGCGCAGGCGCACCAGCGCATAACGGAAGTTGGCGGTCAGACGCTCGGACAGGAAGTTCAGCTTGATGAGCGGACGCCCGATCTTGAAGGCCAGCCACGTGGCGACGATGACGTACAGGTACACCACGAACACCATGGCGCGCGGGATATCGACGCCGCCGAGTGTCAACGGACCTGACAACCCCCACAGGATCGACGTGAAGGCCACCAGCGACACGATCGCGCTCAGCGCGCCGATGGCCAGCGTGCGCGAGCCCGTCACGAACTGCGCAATGTCCTGCTCGATCCGCTGGTCGGGGTTGTCGACGGGTTCGGCCAGGAAGTGTCCGCGGTAGTAGGCGCCCGCGCCCAGCCAGTCGCGCGTCAGCCGATCATTCAGCCAGACGCGCCAATGGATGTCGAAGGCCTGCCCCACATAGCTGTCGGCCAGGCTGCGCACCACATGCACGGTGGCCAGCACGGCGAAAATGCCCAGAAAGTGCCAGAAGACGGCCTGATCCAGCGCCTGCAGGGCGCTGTAGAAGCCGTTGTACCAAAACGAGAACAGCACGGTCATGCGCACCGCGAACATCGCCAGGAACAGCAGCAGCGCCAGCGTCAGCATCGGACGCCAACTGCGGCGCGGCGTGAGATACGGCCAGGCCAGCCGCCAGAATTTGCGGCCCCAGACGGTGGTGCGGGTCAGTACGAGCGTGACCAGCGCCAGCGCGACGGCGGAGATGCCGAATGCGCGCACGAGCCACAGGGCGCTTTCCGCGAGTTGCTGCTGCCAATTCAGATCCATGAGCCCGGAACCTCGCAAAGACGTTCCTGGTTAGACGGCGGGATCGACGGCAGTTCCGGCAAAAACGCGGTTTTAAGCGTCGCTTAAGCCTGATTGAAGGACGTTGAAGGGCCGTTGAAAGCCGTGACGCTCTTATTCGGATCTGAGATCCAGATTGGCGAACAGATCCGCCAGCGTCGGCACGCTGCGCGCCGGCCAGATCGCGCTCAAGTCGAAGCTGGGCAGACGCTCGCCATCGCGCACTTCGCAAAAGCGGACGCCCCGAAATCCCATGGACCGGATCCAGCTGGGCAGCAAGGCCACGCCACAACCGCCCGCCACGCACGACAGCACCGTCAGCGTGAGGCTCGCCTCCTGGTTCACGTGCGCATCGTGGCCGCCCTTGCGCATGGCATCCAGGATGGCCGCATAAAATGCCGGCAGTTGCGTCTGCGGGTACATCACCAGGCCGGCCTGCGCGATCTGCGCCATCGACACCTGGCCGTCGGCATCGACCTCGAATTCGTCGGGCACGGCGGCCACCAGCCGGTCGCGCAACAGCTGGCGCTCTCGCATGCGGCCGCCGACGGCGACGGGCGTGTGCATCAGGCCGATGTCGATGTCGCCGGTCTGCAAAGCCTCGGCCTGTTGGGCGTTGCTCATTTCACGCAGGATGATGCGCACGCCGGGCGCCTGCTTGCGCATCTGTCGCAGCGCGCGGGGCAAGGTGTCAAAGAGCGCCGAGGACACGAGTCCCACCGTCAACTGGCCCGCGCTGCCCCGCCCGATCTCCCTGGCGCGCCGGGCCGCCGCATCAATGCGGGCGACGCTGGCGCGCACGTCCTCCAGGATGGCCTGCGCGGCGGGCGTGGGCGTCGTGCCCTGCCGCGACCGCTCGAACAGGCGCACGCCCAGGTCTTTTTCCATGCGCGTCAACGCCTGGCTCAGCGCCGGCTGCGCGATGCCCAGCCAGTCCGAGGCGCGGCTCACGCTGCCGTGGTCAACCACTGCCAGGAAGTACCGCAGATGCCGGGTTTCCATATCGTTCCAATATATTTAATGCGCCTTTCCAGAATGGAAAACTATACCCCGACTTCCTAGAATCCCGACTTACAGAACACTACATAGCGCGTCGCCGTTCCGAGAGAGCGGTGCGCCGCATGAGGAGACCGCTTTGCCCTCGCCGATTCCAGGCGCCGCCGTCGACACCCACGCCCACGTGTTTCACCAAGGCCTCGCCTTGGCCAACCCGCGCCGTCACACGCCCGACTACGACGCCACGCTGGCCGAGTACCTGGGGCTGCTGGACGCGCACGGCTTGACCCACGGCGTCCTGGTGCAGCCCAGTTTCCTGGGCACGGACAACAGCCATCTGGTCGAGGCGCTGCGTGCCGCCCCCGCCCGCCTGCGCGGCGTGGCCGTCGTGGCGCAGGATGCCAGCGAATCCGAACTGCAGGCCCTGGCCGACGCCGGCGTGGTCGGCATCCGTCTGAACCTTTTCGGCCTGGACACGCCCGCGCTGCAGACGCTGGCGTGGCAGGTGCTGCTGGCCCGCGTCAATGCCCTGAACTGGCACGTTGAAGTGCACTTGCAAGCCGCGCGCCTGGACGGCGTGTTGCCGGCCTTGCTGGCGGCCGGCTGCCGCATCGTGGTAGACCATTTCGGCCGCCCGGATCCCGCGCTCGGCGTCCTGGACGCAGGCTTCCAATACCTGCTGCGCCAGGCGGACAGCGGCCGGATCTGGGTCAAGCTGGCCGCGCCGTACCGCAACTGGGCGGCGCCGGCCTGCGCCGCGGCCGGCCGTCTGGCCACGCAGCAATTGCTGGACGCCTACACCCCTGAACGCCTGATGTGGGGCAGCGACTGGCCCCATACCGAACATCGCCACCTGGCGTCCTATCCCGCCGCGACGCAGTGGCTGGACGCCTGGATCGACGACCCCGCGCAACGGCGCACCGTACTCGCCGACACGCCGTTGCGGCTATTCCAATTCCAAGGAGACGCTCCATGACCCCTCTGTTCAAACGCCTGGCGCACCGTAGCGCGCTGTTCGCCGCCGCCGGCCTGCTGGCTGGCGCTGCCGGCGCCGCGCACGCCGCCTACCCCGAACGCGCCGTCACGCTGGTCGTGACCTACCCGCCCGGCGGCACCGTGGACGTGGTCGCCCGCCTGATCGGCCCGAAGCTCGCGGCCGAACTCGGCCAGCCCGTCGTCATCGAAAACCGCGGCGGCGCCGGCGGCATGATCGGCGGCGCGGTCGTCGCCAAGGCCCAGCCCGACGGCTACACGCTGATGCTGGACGCTTCCAACCACGCGCAGAACCCCGCGCTGCACAGCAAGATGCAGTTCGACACGCTGTCGGCCTTCGCGCCCGTGTCGCTGCTGCTGCGCGTGCCCAACGTGCTGGTCGTGACGCCGTCGTATGAAGTGAAGTCGGTCGGCGACCTGATCAAGCTCGGTCAGCCCGATGCCAAGGAGCCGGTGTACTTCGCGTCGGCCGGCCCCGGCTCCGCCCAGCACCTGGCGGGTGAACTGTTCAACCTGCTGGCCAAGACGCAGTTGCAGCACGTCGCGTACAAGGGCGGCGGCCCGGCCATGATCGACGTGATGTCGGGCCAGGTCCCCGTCATGTTCGCAAGCATGGGCTCGGCCTGGCAGCACGTGAAGAACGGCAAGCTGCGCGCCGTGGCCGTCGGCGGGCTGGAACGCTCCAAGACCGCGCCCGAATTGCCCACCATCGCCGAGTCGGGCGTGCCGGGCTACGAGACCTACGAATGGAACGCCGTGTTCGCCCCGGCCGGCACGCCGCCCGCCATCGTCGAGCAGGTCTCGCAGGCGCTGGCCAAGGTGCTTAAGGATCCCACGATTGCCGAGCAGCTTGCCGGCATCGGCGCCGAGCCCATCGGCTCCACACCCGCCGAACTGGACACGTTCCGCCGCGCCGAAATCGAGAAGTGGCAGCGCGTCGTGAAGGAAGCTGGATTGAAGCTGGATTGAGTACTGCCGGGCCCCACGGCCCGGACACCGCGTAGCCGGTTTGCGGCGCTCTTCGGGGCGCCGCTTTTTTTTTTTTGCCCTGCGCGGTCGCCATTGCGGCAACGGTTGGCGACGCGCGCGCGGGTGCATGCCATGCCCGCCGGCGCTTCCGGTCTCCGGGCGGCGCTATCATGACGCCTTGACTAGCTTTACCGCAGGAACCCGCAGGATGGACAAGATCCGGCTCGACAAATGGCTTTGGGCGGCGCGCTTCTACAAGACGCGCAGCCTGGCTTCGGATGAAATCGGCAAGGGCCGCGTGTTCGTGAACGGACAGCCCGCCAAGCCCGCGCGCGAGGTCGGCGCGGGCGATATGATCACGGTACGCAAGGAAGACCCCGCCGTGCAGGTGCGCGTCGTGGCCGTCAGCGGCGTGCGCGGGCCTGCCCCGGTTGCGCGCCAACTGTACGAAGAGACGCCCGAAAGCGTGGCCGCCCGCGAACGCGCCGCCGAAATGCGCCGCCTCGCGCCGGAGCCGGCACTGGGCATCGAAGCGGGGCGCCCCACCAAGCGTGACCGCCGTCTCATCGACCAGATGCGGGGCAAATCCTGATGAAGCGCGGCGCAACCGGCGGCCTGGTCTATTCCACCGAAACCGGGCGCATGTGCCCGCAATGCCGTCAGCCCCTCGCGCAATGTCAATGCAAGGCGGCGGCCGCGAAAGTCCCGGCAGGTGACGGCGTGGCGCGGGTCTCGCGTGAAACCAAGGGCCGCGGCGGCAAGAGCGTGACGCTGGTGCGCGGACTGGCGCTGGCGCCCGACGCCTTGAACGCGCTGGGCAAGCAGCTGCGGACCGCGTGCGGTTCGGGCGGCACCGTCAAGGACGGCGTGATCGAGGTGCAGGGCGACCACTGCGACCGCATCCTCGAGGCGCTGACGAAACAGGGCCACCGCGCCAAGCGCGCGGGCGGCTGAACCGTATCAGGTATCAGGACAGAACAATGGAAATTTCCGTGACGGACGTCGCGAGCTGGCATGCCCATGTGTACTTCGACGCGGCAAGCCGCGACACCGCGTTCGCCCTGTGCGAACGGATTGTCGCGACGTTTGACGGCAAGATGGAAATGGGGCGCTTCCATGAGCGCCCCGTGGGCCCGCATCCGCAATGGAGCTACCAGATTGCCTTTGACCCGCAGCACCTGGCCGAGATCGCCACGTGGCTCACGCTGAACCACGGAGCGCTGGATGTCTTCATGCACCCGAACACCGGCCATTCGCTGCGCGACCACCGCGACTGCGCGGTGTGGATTGGACGCAGCCACGTGTTGAACCTGGCTGCGCTGGGCGGCTGAAGCCTTACAGCGCCCGGCCAACGATCAGCGAGTCGATCGCCATCTGCGGGTCGTCGCTCTTGCCCTCGTAAGGCAGGCGGCTCAGCACATAACGCATGGCGTTCAGACGGGCGCGCTTCTTGCAGTCGGACTTGACCACGATCCACGGCGCGTCGGCGGTGTCGGTGTGGGCAAACATGGCTTCCTTGGCGCGCGTGTAGTCGTCCCACTTGTCCAGCGACGCCAGATCGACCGGGCTCAGCTTCCATTGCTTGAGCGGATGCACCTTGCGTTGCTGGAAGCGGCTGCGCTGTTCTTCCTGGCTGACCGAAAACCACAGCTTGATCAGCGTGATGCCGCTGCTGACCAGATGGCGCTCGAAATCTGGCGTCTGGCGCAGGAACGCCAGGTATTCGTCCTGCGAGCAAAAGCCCATCACGCGTTCGACGCCGGCGCGGTTGTACCAGGAGCGATCAAACATGACGATCTCGCCGGCGGTCGGCAGGTGTTGCACGTAACGCTGGAAGTACCACTGGCCCTTTTCGGTATCGGACGGTTTTTCCAGTGCGACCACGCGCGCGCCGCGCGGATTCAGGTGTTCCATCATGCGCTTGATCGTGCCGCCCTTGCCCGCGGCGTCGCGCCCCTCGAACAGGATCACGACGCGCTGGCCGGTGGCCTTGACCCACGCCTGCAGCTTCAGCAGTTCGACCTGCAGCTTGTACTTCTGCTTTTCGTAATTGCGCCGCAGCATGCGGTGACGATACGGATAGACGCCCTCGCGCCAATCTCCGGCCAGCTCGTCGTCGGGATTGCGGCGCGCGCCCGGGGTCTGACGGTTGGCTTCCAGCAGCGCACGATGCACCGCCTGCGCGTCGTCGGGCGACAGCGCGTCGATGACGGTGCGCAGCGCCGCGTGCGCCTCGCCGGGATTGCCGATGGTGTAGCGGCTGGCGATATCGGCCAGCACCGCCGCGGTCTCCTGCCGCGCCGCGTCCTGCCGCGCGGCCACGCGCTTGCGCAATTCAAGGGCCGGTTCAACGGCGGGGTCGATGGCGGCCCCTGCAACGCCGGCCGGCTTCGCCACACCCTTGGCGGCGCGCGTGACGGGCGCGCGGCGCGTGCTTGCCGTACGCTTGGCGGCGCCTTGGCCGCTGCTGGACCGCTTGGCGGGCGCCGGCGGGGCGTCTTGATCGGGGGCTGGCGATGTCTTGTCGGTCATTGGTCCTGTCCTTGCTGCGCAAACGTCAAACCCTAACGTGCGCCACGGCACGCCGCGTTGATGGGGATCAACGGTTGTAACATTTTTTCACGAACCCGGCCCCATTACACTGCACGTCCCTCATCCCCTCATTCGCGACGCCATGTGGTCACGCATCAAGCGATGGTTTGCCGGTCCGCCACCGGCCGAAGATCCCTTGCAGGAAATCGTGCGCTTTGATGACGCCGGCCTCACGCGGTCGGGCGAGCTGGCACGCGCCATGGGATTGCAGCAGTTCTGGCCCTGGCGCGACGTGCATGAGTTCGGCTTCGCGTTCACCCAGGCGATCTATCCGGATCCCTGGTTTGGCGACTACATGGAAAGCCTGTGGTTCGTTCGCGTGGCCAACGAAGACGGCGGGCTGATGCGGATGGAGTTCGACGAGCGCGTGCTGGATATCAACGACCTGCCGCCCGCCCTGCTTCGCAACATGCCGGGACTCGACATGGACGTGCTGCGGGCAGGACTGGCGACCGCCGCGCGGGGGCTGCGCCATTACGAAGGCGAAGGCGAATGGGTGGCATGGCGGCGCGACGTTTCCGAGGAACAGCCGTCATCGCCGGCCTGATCGCCGCCCCCTCGACGTCGTGTTTGCCGCCCTTTGCGTCTCGTTGATTGCTGTCCTCGACAGCAGATCCGATGCCCGGCCCCGGCTACACGCGATCCAGTCCCTGTTTGAGATCCGCCAGAATGTCCGCCGGCGTTTCCAGCCCGACCGACAGCCGCAGCAGGCCTTCCGACAGCCCATAGCGTTCGCGGTCCTCGGCCGAGTAGCTGGCATGCGTCATCGACGCCGGATGCTGGATCAGCGTCTCGGGATCGCCCAGGCTGACCGCGATGCGCGCCAGCTTCAGGCTGTTCAGCAGCGTCTTTCCCGCCGCAAGGCCACCCTTCAGCTCAAAAGCCACCAGCCCGCCGCCCGCCGCCTGCTGGCGTTGCGCAATGTCGGCGCCCGCCGTGCCGGACAGGCCCGGATAGAACACGTCGGCCACCGCCGGATGCTCGCGCAGCAGCTTGGCCACCTTCAGCGCGGACTCGCTATGGCGCTGCACCCGCAGCTCCAGCGTCTTGATCCCGCGCAGCACCAGGAACGCCGTGAACGGCGACAGCGTCGCGCCCGTGAAATAGCGCAGGCCTTGCAGCCGGATGGCGTCGATGTGCTGCTTGCGGCCCACCACCGCGCCCGCCAGCAGGTCGCCGTGCCCGCCCAGGTACTTGGTGGCCGAATGCAGCACGATGTCCGCACCGTGCTCAAGCGGCCGCTGCAGCACCGGCGTGGCGAAGGTGTTGTCGACGATGGTCAGCAGCCCCTTGCCACGCGCGATGGCCGAGATGGCCGCAATGTCTACCAGGCGCAGATTCGGGTTGGCGGGCGTCTCGAAGTACACCGCCCGGGTCTTGGGGCCGATGGCCGCGGCCACGGACTGCGGCTGGGTGAAATCCGCGAATACGGCGCGCACGCCGAATCGGGACAGCCCCTGCGTGAACAGCGTGAAGGCCGTGCCATAGACGATCTGGTCGACCACGATCTCGTCCCCGCTTTGCAGCAGCGAGAACAGGGTGGCCGAAATGGCCGCCATGCCCGACGCCGTGACCACGCCGGCCTCGGCGCCTTCCAGCGATGCCAGCCGCTCTTCCAGCAGCGCCTGTGTCGGATTACGCGTCCGGCCGTAGACATAGCCTTGGGCCTCGCCGAGCCGGATCCGGTCGAAGGCCTCGATGCTGTCCTGCGTGTAGGTGGACGTCAGATACAGCGGCGGCGACAGCGCGCCCTGTTCGTCCAGCGGATCGTAGCCCAGGTGGATGGCGCGAGTCGCAAAACCCTGCTGCGCGTGGTCGGTCATGGTGTTCACTCCTGTCATGGGTGGGTGCAGGGGCGCATCGCGCCTGCCTGGAAATCGGAAATTGCCGCCAGCCCGCGGCATTGACGGGGCCGAAGCGAGTCTTTACAGTCAAACGCCGTATCCCCGTTTTCGTGCGCGACATGAACGACCCGCAAGCGCCCGCCACGGCCGCCGGCCCGGCGGTTCCCCCCGCGACACCGCCCCAACCCGGCTGGCTGCTCAAGGCCGCCACCTGTCTGGTCTATTCCGGGGTGCTGGCGTGGGCGGTCTACAGCAGCCGGCCCGCCACCATGCTGGACGTGGCCAAGCTGGCCTTCGGCGGGGCCATTCTTCTGGGCCTCGTGCTGTTTGTCGTCCTGAGCGTCTTTTCGCTCTGGACCCGCTTTCGCACGCCGCGCAACCGCTTGCGCATCATGCTGGGCTCGGGGGTGTGCCTGCTGGCCGCCGTGGCCGGGCCGCTGGCCGAGCGCAACCACGACAACCGCCAGCGCGACATCGCCAACACCGAAATCCGCAAGGCCATCGACGCGCTGCGCCTGCAGGCCGGCGGCGGCAGTGGCGCGCCCGAAGACGTGCCCGCCATCGACCCCTTCCCCAAAGCCACCGGCCCGTACGGCGAAATGGAACGGGCCATGAAGACCATCGCGGGCAAACGGCTGGCGCAGCATCGCGCCTACCTGCAGGAACTCAAGGAAATCGGCCTGCCCAAGCTGTTCGACGCCCGGCGCTTGGCGCGCGACTCGGGCCTGATCGAAAGCCGCCTGATCCTGGAACAGGCCGAAAAGCTTGTGCCGGGGTACCGCGAACAAAGCATGGAAGTCTTGAACGGCATGCCGGCGCTGGTGCGTTCGCTGACCATCGCCGAGCCGGAAAAGGACAAGATCCTGAAGGCGCTGCAGGACTCGCGGGCGGCCAGCACCGAAAAGCTGGCGCGCGTCTGGGACCTGGAAACGCAGATCCTGCACGAGTTCGGGATGATGATCACGCTGCTCGATGACAACCGGCAGTTCTGGTACGCGGACCGCGACGAGCTGATGTTCGGCCGCGACGCCGATCTGGCGCGCTTTCATCAGCATCAGGACGCCGTCAACCGGCTGGCCGGCGAGCAGGAGAAGCTGGCGACGCAGTCCCTGGCCGCCATGCCGCAAGCGCCCTTGCGCTGAACCGGATGATGTCACGCGCGCGGCTCGCATCGTTCACCGCTTGTGGTCGGCGCGGCGCGACAGCCACTCGCCGGTGAACTGCACGATCGACACCAGCGCGATCAGGATGACGATCACCTCGAACATCACCCGGGTCTCGTAGCGCTCGTAGCCATAGCGGATCGCGAGGTCGCCCAGGCCGCCCGCCCCCACCG
>NZ_JAKRML010000045.1:0-39683 GCF_022346505.1 Achromobacter sp. ACRQX | reverse complement strand
TCGCGATCTGCACCATCAGCAACAGCTTGCGGCGGTCCATCGTGTCGGCCAGCGCGCCGGCCAGGAGCGACAGCAGGAAGACCGGCAGCGCGCCCGCCGTCTGCACCAGCGCCACGAACATGGGCGACGGCGACAGCGAGGTCATGAGCCAGCCCGCGCCCACGTCGTGCATCCAGGTGCCGATGTTCGACAGGACGGTAGCCACCCAGATCACCGTGAAGGCGGAGTAGGCGAAGGGAGAGGAAGGCGGGGCTGGGTCAGCGGGTCGGATGTCGGCGGTCGTCATGGCGGGCAGGCTGCGGAAGAAAGCAAAAAGGCCCGCGGCCGCTGCAAGAGCGGCTGCGGGCCCGTGGGGCATCAGCGGGCGATGACGGGCGCGGCGACGGGTGCGATGGCGTCGTGGGCGGTTTGCGTGCGCTGCTTGGCCTTGTGCACCATGGTGTAGGCGTAGTCCACGCCCATGCCGTAGGCGCCCGAGTGTTCCTTCACGATTTCCATCACGGCATCGTAGGAGTCACGGTGGGCCCAGTCGCGCTGCCATTCCAGCAGCACTTGCTGCCACGTGACCGGCACGACGCCGGCCTGGATCATGCGTTGCATGGCCATGTCATGCGCTTCCTTGGACGTGCCGCCCGACGCGTCGGACACCATGTAGATCTCGTACTCGCCTTCCAGCATGGCGCACAGGGCGAACGTGGTGTTGCAGACTTCGGTCCACAGGCCGGCGACGACAACCTTCTTGCGGCCGTTGGCGGCCAGCGCGTCACGCACCTTCTGGTCGTCCCACGAGTTCATCGAGGTGCGTTCCAGGACCTTCTGGTTCGGGAACACGTCCAGCAGTTCGGGGTAGGTGTAGCCCGAGAACGACTCGGTTTCGACGGTGGTGATGGTGGTCGGAACGCTGAAGACCTTGGCCGCCTTGGCCAGACCCACGACGTTGTTCTTGAGCGTCTGGCGGTCGATCGACTGCACGCCGAACGCCATTTGCGGCTGGTGATCGATGAAGATGATCTGGCTGTTCTGCGGGGTCAGGACTTCGAGCTTTGCTTGGGACATGAAAATCACCTGGAAGATTGAATCAGAGGGGGGACGCATAGCGCCTTGCTGCATGAAGATGCCTCATTCGCCCGCTGTGCCGCGAGCTTTAACGAGAACGTCAGGATATGGGAAACGTTCGCATTTCGACATTGTTCGAAGGTATGGCGCGTCCCCCTTCAAGTAGGGTCAGGCGGGGGGCGCTTGATGCCCAGGGTGGCCAGGGCGGCGACGACGGGCGGCAGGACGAAACACCACATGAGCGACGCCCAGTACAAGAGCGCGGCGACGGCGCAGCCGGACGCAAAGGCCGCCAGGGCGGGCAGCATCTTGCGCAGGCGGCCGACGGCGGCCGTGCGGGCCTCGCCGGAGACGCCCTTGCAGAGGTCGGCAAGGTCGATCATCACCTGCGTGGTGGTGCCGGTCATCAGCGTGGACGGCGGCGCGCTGCCCAGGTGCATGCGCTGGATCGCATTCTGGATGCCCATGGCCGCGACCAGCAGCATGCCGCCCATCACGGCAAAGGGCGCGTCGCTGTCGGAAAACGGGCCGTAGGCGATGAGGACGGCGGCCGCGGCAGCCAGCAGCAGCACCTTCGCGCACATGAGTTTCGACATGGCCGTGTCCGCAGCAGCGAGGCCGGACGCAAACAGGCGCGTCAGGACGACGACGGCACAGAAGAGCGGCAAGGCCAGGAGCTTGGCAAAGGCGCCGGTCGTGCCGTGGACGAAGGCGGCGCCCAGCGTGACGAAGTTGCCGGTCACGTGCGCCGTGAAAAGGCCATTCAACGCCAGGAACCCCGCCGTATCGACGTATCCCGCGTTAAAGCCCAGGAGGCCGGTGAATCGGGGAGATACGGGTGTCTGTTCCATGATGTGCAAGGTAAGCGTGGAAGACGCAGTGCCCGTTGGACCGGCGGTGCGGCCAGCGCGGCGGGCACTGCGAAAGAGGTCGTTACCGCCGTTCGTTCAGGTCCTGCCAGATCACCAGCAGGAATCCGCCGACCAGCCCAAGGTGCTCGAAGAACGAGTTGGCGGCGAAGAAGCGCGCCTGGCCGGGCGGCATTTCCCAGAACTGCAGGGCGACGAAGGTGGCGAGGAGCGTGAAGATCGCCAGCGCCAGGGCGCCGATCCAGCGGTGCCAGCCGGTCAGGATCATGAGCGAGGCGATGATCTCCAGCGCGATCACGACCACGGCGAAGAACGGCGCGGGCGTGAGCCCGAAATGGGTCATTTCCGCGATGGCGCCCGGAAAGTCGGTCAGCTTGACCAGCCCGCCCTGCAGATACGCGGCGCACAAGCCCAGATAGGCGACAAAGCGGGCAATGCGGCCCCCAAGAACGGGGCGCGCGATGCCGGCCAGCGAGGTTGAAATGCTCGACATGGATTCAGTCCCTTACACGGCCCAGCACGAGCAGCCCAGCGCGCCGAAGAACGACTTCTGGTCGGAGGCCGGCACGCTGGACGCCCACGCATTGGCGTGGCTGTGGCCATGCAGGCCGCACGCGCTGGCGCAACCGCACGCGGCGGCAAAGCGCTTGTAGTCCAGCGAGTTGCGGCCCGCGCCTTCCGGGTCGCCCCAGGCGGCATAGCCGCCGAACAGGCGCGTGGGGGACCAGTCGGGCATGGCGGGCGGCGGCGCGTTCTCGTCGAGCTTGGCGAAGTCGCCCGCGCCGTAGACCACGCGCCCGCCGACCACGGTCAGGTCGGACGTCAGGAACGAAATCTCTTCGTCCGCCACCGTGAAGTAGTCCTGGGACGGGACCATCAGATCGGCGAATTGGCCCACCTGGATGCGGCCGCGCTTGCCTTCGTCGTTGGAGAACCACGCGACGTTCTCGGTCCACATGCGCAGCGCCGTCTCGCGGTCCAGCAGGTTTTCGTGCGGATACAGCGGCATGCCGCCCACGGTCTTGCCCGTGGTCATCCACGACAGCGAGATCCACGGGTTGTAGGACGCGACGCGCGTGGCGTCCGTACCGGCGGACGTCTTCACGCCCTTTTGCAGGATGCGCTTGACCGGGGGCGTGGCCTGCGCGGCCTTCGCGCCGTAGCGCTCGACAAAGTATTCGCCCTGGTAAGCCATGCGGTGCTGCACGGCAATGCCGCCGCCCAGCGCGGCGATCCGGTCGATCGACTTGTCCGAGATCGTCTCGGCGTGATCGAAGAACCAGTTGATGCCGGTGAGCGGCGTGTCGCGATGCACTTTCTCGAAGACGTCCAGCGCCCGCGAGATGGTTTCGTCGTACGTGGCGTGCAGGCGCCAGGGCCATTTGTTCTGGACCAGGACGCGCACGACCTCTTCCAGCTCGCCTTCCATTTCCGGCGGCATGTCCGGGCGTTCGACGCGGAAGTCCTCGAAGTCGGCGGCCGAGAACACCAGCATTTCACCCGCGCCGTTGTGGCGGAAATAATCGTCGCCCTGCTTGTACTTCACCGAAGACGTCCAGTTCAGGAAGTCTTCCTTCTCGTGCTTGGGCTTTTGCGTGAAGAGGTTGTAGGCGAGGCGAACGGTCAACTGGTTGTCGTCGGCCAGCTTCTGGATGACGGCGTAGTCGTCCGGGTAGTTCTGATAGCCGCCGCCGGCGTCGATGACGCCCGTGACGCCCAGCCGGTTCAGCTCGCGCATGAAGTGGCGCGTGGAATTCAGCTGGTAGTCGAACGGCAGCTTCGGGCCCTTGGCCAGCGTGGAATACAGGATCGTGGCATTGGGCTTGGCCAGCAGCAGGCCCGTCGGATTGCCGTTCGAATCGCGGATGATCTGACCGCCTTCGGGGTCCGGGGTATCGCGGGTGTAACCCACCACGCGCAGCGCCGCGGCGTTCAGCAGCGCGCGGTCGTACAGATGCAGCAGGAACACGGGGGTGTCCGGCGCAACCGCATTGATTTCCTCGATGGTCGGCAGGCGCTTTTCAATGAACTGGTGCTCGGTGAATCCGCCCACCACGCGCACCCATTGGGGCGCGGGCGTGTTGGCGACCTGGCGGCGCAGCATGTCCATGGCGTCCGCCAGGGACCGCACGCCGTCCCAGCGCAGCTCCATGTTGTAGTTCAGGCCGCCGCGCACGACGTGGGTGTGATTGTCGTAGAGCCCGGGCAGGACGCCTTTCTTTTTCAGGTCCACCAGCCGGGTGTTCGGTCCCGCCAGGCGCAGGACTTCCCGGTCGCTGCCCACCGCGACGAACTTGCCGGCCTTCACGGCGACGGCGCCCGCTTCCGGGTTGGCGCGGTCCAGCGTGGTGAAACGGCCGTTGTAGAAGATCACTTCCGGGGGGCCGTCCGCCAGCGGCGTGCCGGTCTGGTTCTGCGACCCGGCATTCGCCCGGCCTGCCCACATGCTGTTGAGCGCAAACGCTGAAGCCAGCGAAGACGCCGCTCCCAGGACTTGTCGACGCGAAGCCATGCCACTCTCCTCGATTAATTTCGCGGTGGCTAGGTTTTCATGGCGCCCGCCGGGGCGCAATCCGACATTAGGTTCGTCACCCTATACCATCGACGAATGGCGCCGGCACGGCATGCACGCGTATCGTCTTTCGGTTTGCGTGCTGCCTTGCAGTTCCGGGGTCGCTCGTATCCCGTGCCCATGGGTTCATCGCGCAGGATTCCCACGGAAAGCACAGGAGCATGAGATGAAGGTTGGCCGCGACGCGCGCAAACGGGTTCTGATTGTTGGATGCGCGGTGGCCGCGCTGTGTGGCGCCGTGGGCAGCGCGACGGCGCAGTCATCCGTCACGCTATACGGACGGCTGAACACCGCACTGGAGTACGCCTGGATCAGCGGCGGCGACAATGCCGGCTCCGGCTCGCGCATGACGAACAACCGGTCGGTCTTCGGCCTGCGCGGCGAAGAGGACCTGGGCAATGGTCTCTCGGCAATCTTCCAGATCGAAAGCGGCATCGCGCTCAACACCGGGCAAGGCGAGATCGCCAGCCGGAACACGCGGCTGGGGCTGGCATCGCCCTACGGCACATTCTTCCTGGGCAATTGGCACACGGCCTACACCGAGTCGACCATGAAAATGGACCCGTACTATCCGATGACGGCCGGGTACATGGCGCTGATGGGCAACGGTTCGGCCTCCAGCTCGGGCAACATCGAGAACACCAGTTCGTTTGACCGGCGCCAGAAGAACTCGGTGCATTTCCGCTCGGCCGACTGGCACGGCCTGAGCGCGGGCTTCACGTGGGGCCTGCCGCAGGAGCGCATGACGACGCCGCGCAATCCCCAGCTCTTCTCGTGGTCCGCGGCCTACAAGGAAGGTCCGCTGGCGCTGGTGGCGGCCTATGAGCTGCACAGGAACTACCAGATGGCCGATTCGCACGACGATGCCATCAAGCTGGGCGCCTCGTATTCGTTCCCGACCACCACGATCAACCTCGTCGTCGAGCAGCTGCGCTACCAGACGCCCACCGGCGATCTGCGCCGCAAGGGTTACTACGTGTCGCTGGTGCAGAAGCTGGGTTCAGGCAGCCTCAACGCGTCCGTCGGCTACGCCGCCAACGGCACCGGGCCGTCCACGCAACAGGTGGGCTATGTCCGTAGCGGCGAGAACACCGGCGCGGTCCAATACACGCTCGGCTACGAGCAGCCCTTGTCCAGGCGCACGTCCGTGTATGCGTACTACTCGAAGATCAAGAACCGTTCGAACGCGGCCTACGATTTCGCCATCAATGAACTTGGCGTGACTGCCGGCGCCAGCCCGCAGACCATTGCGCTGGGGTTGCGGCACAGCTTCTAGCCTTGGCGAGGCTTAACGATTCATTAATTGTTGCCTCGCTATAGTCGCGCTCGTCAGCCGGCGCGGCGCCTGTCAGGGGGGCCAGCGCTGCAATAGCGCGAATAGTCATGAGCCGGTTGCCGATCACAACAAAGGCGAATGATGAATCTTGCAACCATGAAAGTGAGGTCTCGCCTCGCTATCGGCTTCCTCTTGCTTATCCTGGCGCTGCTGGTGCTTGGGGGCCTGTCCCTGTATGCCGTGCGGACGCTGGACAAGTCGATGTCCGACATCGTCAACGTGAACAATCAGCAGTTGAAGCTGGCGTTGCAGATGCGCGAGCTGGTGCAGGGCCGGGCCATCGTGGTGCGCAACATCGTGCTGTACACGGACCCGCAAGCCGTGGCAAATGAGATCACCCGATCGGAAGACATGGCGACGCGCTATCGCCAAGCCAGCGAACAGCTTGCGAAGATGTTTGCCGAGGACGAAGGGACGCTGCCCGCCGAGACCGATCTGCTGGCCGCCGCGCAGCGTGCGCAGCAGGAAGCCTCGCCCATCTACATGCGCGCCCTTGAAGCCGGGCGCCAGAACAATGCGCAGGAAGCCGCCCGGATTCTGCGTGAAGAGTTGCGCGGCAAGCAGGACGCCTGGCTCGACCAGTTGATGGCGCTAGCCAACCTGGAAACCAAACTCAGTGACGAATCGGCCGCAGAGGCCGCGCAGACGTCAGCGCGCCTGCGCAATGCAATCGTCGTGATCATGGCGATCGCCGTACTGGCCGGTGTGCTGTCGGCCTGGCTGATCACGCGCAGCATCCTGCGTCAGCTTGGCGGCGAGCCTGCCGATGCGCAGAAGCTGGCGGGCGCCATTGCAAGCGGCGATCTCACGACGGCGCTCACGCTGGACGGACGCGACCGCTCGAGCCTGATGTATTCGCTGGAGACGATGCGCATGCAACTGGCGACGACGGTGGGGACCATCATCAGCGCGGCGGAGTCCATCTCGACGGCGTCCGCCCAGATTGCGGAAGGCAACGCCGACCTGTCGCAGCGTACCGAGGAACAGGCCGCGTCGCTGGAGGAAACGGCCGCCAGCATCGAGGAAATGACCTCGACCGTGCGGATGAACCAGGACAACGCGGCCAGCGGCAGCAGTCTCGCCGTGGATTGCAGCCAGCTCACGGTTGAGGCGGGCCACGTGGTGGGCCAGGTGGTGGACGCGATCGGTGCGATCTCGACCGATGCCGAGCGCGTCGGCGAGATCGTCTCGGTGATCGACAGCATCGCGTTCCAGACGAACATTCTTGCGCTGAATGCGGCGGTGGAAGCCGCGCGGGCCGGCGAACAGGGCCGTGGCTTCGCTGTGGTGGCCACCGAAGTGCGCGCGCTGGCGCAACGCAGCGCGACGGCAGCCAAGGAGATCAAGGGCCTGATCGAGAATTCCAAGCGCGCGGTGCAAGGCGGCGAGTCGCTGGCGGCCACGGCGGGCGACCAGATGCAGAAGGTGCTGGACGCTGTGGCGCGCCTGAAAGAGGTGACGGTGGAAATCGCCTCGGCCTCGGCGGAGCAGACCAGCGGCATCGAACAGGTGAACGTGGCGGTGTCGCAGATGGACACGATGACGCAGCAGAACGCCGCGCTGGTCGAGGAATCGGCCGCGGCGGCAGGCGCAATGGCCACGCAGGCGAAGGAGCTGCTGCAGGCCGTGGCGCGCTTCAAGACGGAACGGCGAACCACTGCAGCGCATCCGGGCGCGCGCTACGAGCCGCTGGCGCTGGCCGCGCCCGCGCACGCCTGAGCCGGCGGCAGACCTTTATGATGCGGCATGCGCGGCAAGCCCGCCGCGCCGCGCAGAGGCTGCCAACGCCCACACAGGGGAACTGACATGCGGGTGCTGTTGGTCGAGGACGACGCGATGTTCGCGGACGCACTGACGCTGGCCCTCGAGGAGCTGGACTTTGCGGTGACGTTGGTGCAGGAAGTCGACGCCGCCAAGGTGCTGCTTCTGGAGCATGCCTTCACGATCGTGCTGCTCGATATCGGTCTGCATCGCGGGTCGGGGCTGGACGTGCTGCGCTTTCTGCGCCGGCGTGGCGACGCGGTGCCGGTGATCCTGATCACCGCGCGGGATGCCTTGAGCGACCGCATCAGGGGACTGGATCTGGGCGCCGACGATTACGTCATCAAGCCGTTCGAGCCCACAGAGCTCTTTGCACGCATGCGCGCGCTGCTCCGGCGCAGCGGCGTGGCGGGCGACAAGGTGCTGGCCTGGCGTCATGTGAAGCTGGACCCGGGGCGCCGCGAGGCCTTTGTCGACGAGGCGCCGACGCGCCTGTCCGAGCAGGAGTTCCGCACGCTGGAGATGCTGCTCAGGCATCCCGACCGGCTGGTGTCCACCGAAGAACTGCGCGCGCATCTCTACGGCGCCGACCGGCCCGGCGAAAGCAATACGATCGCCGTGTTCATTCACGCCCTGCGGCGCAAGCTGGGCAAGGACGCCATCGAGAACGTGCACGGCCAAGGCTATCGCCTCGCCCGGGACAGCAGCTGATGCGCCGGGTCACGAATTCGATGCGGGCGCAGATTCTGCTGGGCATCTTCAGCGCGCTGCTGGTGTCGTGGCTGGTGCAGTTCGGTCTGTACTGGAACAGTCTGACGCGGAGCGAGTCCGGGGCGCGCGATCATGAGCTGAGGGCGGTGGTCGACAGCGTTGCGTTCTTTCTGGCGATGGTGCCGGTGACGCAGGACATCACCCGCGACCTGCCGGTGCCCCCCTTCCTGTTGCGCCAGTCCATCGGCAAGACCGAGATCCAGGTCTGGGACCGCGTGACGAACCGGCTGGTGCTGGCGTCGACGGACGCGCCGCGCACGCAGATGGCGCAGGTCGATTCCATCGGGTTCTCGTGCGTCCTCTTCGGCGGCGACACCTGGCGCGTTTATGCGGGACTGGACGAGACGGCCCGCTTCGAGATCGTTGCCGCGACGCCGACGCGCGCGTTCTACGCGGGGCTTGCCGACCGTTTCGAGTTGGGCTCGATCATCACGCTGCTGATGTTTGCGGGGATCGGCAGCGTCACGATGTTCGTGGTCTGCCGTTCGACGCGCAAGCTTGGCCGCGCCGGCCGGGAGATCGCGCAGGCCAGCGTGACCGACGGCGTGACGGTTGACGAACGCGCGGTGCCCGCCGAAGTGGGACCCCTGATACGCGCCATCAACGAGCGGCAGCGGCGGGTGCTGACGCTCGTCGAGAACGAGCGGCGATTCATCGGCGACGCTGCCCACGAGCTGCGCACGCCGTTGGCGGTGCTGGCCGTGTACGCGGACACGGCATATCGGGTCAACGATCCCGTCAAAGCGAAGATGCTGATGCAGAAGATCGCCGAGACGACCCGCCGCAGCGCGCGCATCGTGGAGCAGCTGCTGGACCTGGCGCGCACCGACAGGAACGACATCGTGCTCGAACCCGTGAATCTCGCTTCCGTCGTGGGCTTTGTCCTGCGGGACATGCAGGCGTCGTTCGTCCATCGCGGCCAGCAGCTCACCGTGGATGCCGTCCCGGGCCAGATCCTGGGCCAGGTCGACGCGCTGGGCATCCTGGTGCGCAACCTGCTGGACAACGCAGGCCGGTACAGCGGCGACGGCAGTTCGATCCGGGTGGCGGTGGAGCGGGCGGCCGACAGCGTCACGTTGGCGGTGTCGGACAACGGCCCGGGCATCGCACGGCCGCTGCGCGAGCGCATCTTCGACCCCTTCTACCGCGGGCCCGGTGCGCCAAGCCACGGCAGCGGATTGGGGTTGGCCCTGGTGGCAAGGATCGCCCGCTCGCACAATGCGCGCGTCACGTTGGAGGACGGCGCCGAGGGGCGTGGCGTGTGCTTGAGCGTGACGTTTCCGCTGCCTGATGCCGTGGCCGCCGGCTCACCCGCGGAATAGGCGGGTGGAGAGAACATGGATACGCCCGACTGCCGCAGTGAGACACGGCCACCGTTCGACGGGCTGCGCGCTTATCTGCGAGCCGTCCAAAGCCGGGACGACTTGCAGCGGATCCGGCAGCTTGAGCAGCGAAATGGTGGACTGAAGCGGTCCGTGGAACGCTTGATGGCGGGGCACGGCGTTGCCACGCGGTGTCCTGAATGCGGCTCCAGAACCGTGAGAATCCGTACAGCTTCTTCACCAGCGGCATTAATCAGCCGACTGAAACGCATTTTTAGCTTGGGCACGCAGCGCCGGCCGGATTAATCAAAAAGGTAATGGTCGACCGATCCGTCGTGTCATTTTGTTTCCTAAACGTATGTGAATCGCGTTCCGGAAATTGGCACGGGCAGGACAAAGGATGGTATCCAAATCAAGCGTTGCGCCGCGCAAAGATGGTATCCATTTAACGAATATGAATAATTCGGATAGCCCGTGTGTCGTGGTTTCTACAAATATCGGTCGTATGCCGTAGACCTATTTTGATAATTAACGGGATATAACCCCGTTTATTAACGGGGACGTAAAAAGAACCGTTATACAGTGCCTCCTTTTTTCGAGAGCTGACCCTAAATTCACGCCGGCTGCATTATTACTTGCCGATACTTTTTAAACATATCGGCAATGTGTGAAAGGAAGCTCGATTAATCCGGAGGATTGAAGTTTTGGCATACGGCACAAAGAAGTGGCTGACGGCGACGCTCGCCCTGAGCGCGTCCTACGTGGGGAACGTCACCGCTGCGGACCTGACCATCGGGTCAGGTAATACGCAGGTGTTTGACGGGTCGGCCAACTTTCCCGGCGGCATTGATGTCAACGGCGGCACGGCGGTTATCGGCGGCAATGGCGGCGGTGCGGGCGTGGCGATCGGCGGCAACGTCAATGCCATGTCGAACGGCACGGTAGCGGGTTTCGGGTCGATTGGTGGCGACTTGAACGTGACGGGAGATTCCCGCGTTGCGCCGGGATACTGGGTGGACACGCCGACGGGCGTCTCCAACGGCAATCTCGTGGTGAACGGCAATCTGTCGATCAACAACGGCGTCTTTGATTTCGAAACCGGCTACGCCGGACTGCCCATCACGCAACCCGGCACGGGCGACAACATCAAGGTGGGCGGCAACGTTGCCCTGAACAACGCGACGCTGAACGTGAAGGTCAGCACGCACGGGGTCAACGCGGGCTTTTACCGCATCATGTCGTACGGCGGCACGTTGAGTGGCGGCCTGACGCTGGGCACGGTCTCCGGCGACTCGGCGCCGGCCGCGACGATCCAGACGTTGACGGGCGACAAGCACATCAACCTGGTCCTGGGTCCCAGCACCACCAATCTGTGGAACGGCAATGGCGCGGCCTCCGCGGCCACTGCGGGCGGCGGCAGCGGCACGTGGACCGCGGCGAGCGGCAACTGGAGCAGCCCGACCAACGCCACGGGCGCCCTGCCCAGCGGCGGCTACGCGATCTTCACGGGCGCGGCGGGCACGGTCACCGTGGACGGCAGCGCCGGTCCGGTGCGTGCGTCGGGCTTGCAGTTCGCCACGGACCGCTATCGCCTGCAAGGCGCGCCGATCACGCTGGCGGGCACGGGCGGCAATCCGCCCGTCATCGTCGTCGGCGACGGCACGTACGCGGCCGGCCAGTTCGTCGACATCATCGACAACCCGCTGCAAGGCACGGAAGGCTTTGTGAAGACGGGCGTCGGCTCGATCATCCTGAACGGCGACAGCAGCAACCTGACCGGCCCCATCTTCATCGCCGACGGCGCGCTGGAGATCAACGGCAAGCTGAACGGCCCGATGGACATCGGCCGCGAAGTGGTGCTGGCAGGTGTCGGCCAGGTCGGCAGCACGACGCTGTACCCGACGGCGGTGATTTCGCCGGGTAACGACGGCACGCCGATGGGCACGCTGACGGTCAACGGCAATCTCAACTTCGGCCAGGACACGATCTATCGCGTGCACGCCGATCCGACCAGCACGCTGAGCGACCGCATCCATGTGACCGGCGTCGCCACGCTGGACGGCACGGTCGCGCATGTGGGGCCCAATGGCAACTACGCGCCGCGCACGACGTACAACATCCTGACGGCGGACGGCGGCATTCAAGGCCGGTTCACGGGCGTGTCGAGCAACTACGCGTTCCTGACGCCGTCGCTCAGCTATGACGCGAAGAATGCTTTCATGACGCTCTCGCGTAACGACGTGCCGATCGGCAGCGTGGGCGGTTCTGAGAACGAAACGAACGTGGGTGGAGCGCTGGATCAGGAAGCGCCGCCTTCGACCGGAAATGGGTCGGCCTCGGCGGGCAATGGTTCCGCATCGACGGGCAATGGCTCGGCGTCGGCTGGCGACGGCTCCGCATCGGCGGGCAACGGATCCGCATCGGCGGGCAACGGCTCCGCATCGACGGGCAACGGATCCGCATCGACGGGCGATGGCTCGGCGTCGACGGGCAACGGTTCCGCATCGGCGGGCAACGGCTCGGCGTCGACGGGCAACGGCTCGGCATCGACGGGCAACGGTTCCGCAACGACGGGCAGTGGCTCGGCGGCGACAGGCACCGGCAACGGCAATGAATCCGCCCCGGTCGTCACCACGCCCGTCACGCCCAGCGCCGACTCGTCGCTGATCGCCAGCGGCAATGGCGCAGGCAAGACGACGGGTGCAAGCCAGGTGACGGCGGCCGTGCTGGCCATGTCTCCCGCGCAAGCGCGCGCGGCCCTGAAGCAACTGTCCGGCGAAGCGTACGCCAGCACCGGCAGCGTGCTGCAGGCCCAGGGCGACGCGGTGACCACCCTGCCGCTGTCGCATCTGCGCGGCAACCTCGACGCGCCGATGCGCGCGGGCCGGCCGACGGCGCAGCTGGGCGCGTCGTCATCCGACGCCTTGCCGCAAAGCGGCGCATCGCCGATCTGGGCGCAGGCCTTCGGCAACTGGAGCACCTTCCGTGGCGACGGCAACGCATCCACCGTGCATCAGTCCGCGGGCGGTCTTTTTGTCGGCGGCGACGGCGACGTGGGCGGCGGTTGGCGTCTGGGCGGCGCGGTCGGGTACACCGGCAGCCACAACTCGATCTCCGACGTGTCGTCGCGCATGAGCGTGGACAGCTACACGGCCACGGTCTTCGGCGGCAAGAATTTCGAAGCCGGTCCCGGACATGTGCGCTTTATGGTGGGCGCGGCCTACACCTGGCACGAGATCGATTCCAAGCGCAATATTGCGGCCGGCAGCCTGAACCAGCGCCTCGAGTCGTCGTATAACGCGTCGTCGACGCAGGTGTTCACGGAACTGGGCTACAAGCTGCCGCTGGGCGACGCCTACGCCATCGAACCCTTTGCCGGCGTGGCATGGAACCAGGTCCGCACGCGCGATTTCCAGGAAACGGGCGGCAGCGCGGCCCTGCGCGGCCAAGGCAGCACGGACGATGTGACGAGCACCACGCTGGGCTTGCGCGGCGCCATGCTGATCGGCACGGATGACGCGCCGGGCCGCCTGACGGCCACGGTGGGCTGGCGCCATGCGATGGGCGATGTCAAACCCACGCAGAAGCTGGCTTTTGAGGGCGGCAGCACCTTCACGGTGTCGGGCGTTCCCATTGCGCAGAACGCGGCAGTGCTGGGCCTGGGCGCCGAAGTGGCGATCACGCGCAACACGACGGCTGGCGTGGCGTACGACGCGCAGTTTGGCGGCGGCAACCGCCAGCAGTCGGGCATGTTCAAGCTGATGACGCGCTTCTAAGGTGCAGGGAGCGCGGCCGGTTCAATGCCGATGCCTGAACGGCAACGGGCTTGAATCTGGGCTCGTTCCTTTGCATGCGCGACGCGCTGAGGGCAAGGTCTTACGGCCCTGCCCTCAGCGCGTTTTCTTTTGGGCTTCCGTCTTCGGCATCCCGGCGGGCAACGGCAGCCCTTCGGCTCTGGCCAGGCGTTCCATCGCAACTTCCAGGATGGCGCGTGCCTGCCCGGCTGCGCGTCCGAGTTCGCTGTGCAGTTGCGCGTCGTCTTCGTTGCGGGACGCGCACTGGACGCTGTAGCGTTCGAAGCTGCCCACCATCAGCAATAGGTCGGCCAGGTGCTTCGGGCATTCGCAGGCGAGGCCGCTACCGGACGCCATGATGGTCAGGAGCGCATGCTCGTCAAAGCGCAGCTCCAGCGTCGGATGCTGCGGCGCGGTCGGCAGCCGCTCGCCCGCCAGCGCGGACCGGCACAACTGCAGCAGCTCGCCGGTGTCGGCGGGAACGCGGGCGGCCAGGCAGCCGTGCGCGCGCAACGCGCGGATGGTCGCGCTGGCGCAGAACCGGTACAGCACCACGACGGCCGCTTGGCCGCATGCTTGCGCAGCGGCCACGATCAGCGGCAAGGCGCTCTCGTGCAACTCGGACTGTTCGATCACCAGAACCTCGACGCCGGTGTCCTGCGGCGTGAGCGCGACCTGTTCAAGGTGGGGCCAGTTATGTTGGACGATCACGTCCAGACCGTCGCGTCCGCTGCCGGCAATGCGCCGCGCCAGGTTGGCGCCGACCACGCCCAGCCTCAACGGCCCGTGCGCCTTGGGCTGGTGCGCGGCGGCGCCCGCCAGTTGCTGCAACTGATCCACGGACATGGGTGCAAGCACGCCGATGGCGTGACCTTGATCGACCAGCTGCTTGAGCAGGCTGAGCCGGCGGACCTGCTCGGCGGAATAGAGCCGCTGGCCACGCGCCGAGCGTTCCGCGTCCGACAGGTTGTAGCGGCGTTCCCAGACGCGCAGGGTTTCGGGCGACAGTCCCGCCAGCCGCGCCGCCACGCCGCTGCGGTAGGTGATGCGGCCGTCATCCGGTTGCTTGGATTCCATGGTTTTAGTTGACCCGATATTGAACCGATAAGTTTTAATAATAGCGGTTCAAAACATGGACGAGAAGCCGTCCGACGCGTAAATTTTCTCCTCAAGCGGTTCACTTTCGACCTCAACGCCGCTTTGCGCAAACCCCGCTTTTCGCGGATGTTAACGGGACAAGGAGTCAATCATGAAACGTCTTCTGGCAGGTATTTCGCTCACCCTGGCGCTGGGCACGGCGCAGGCCGCCGACATCGTCGACACCGCCAAATCCGCGGGGTCGTTCAACACCCTGGTGACCGCCGTGCAGGCCGCCGGCTTGGTGGACACGCTGAAGGGACCGGGTCCGTTCACCGTGTTTGCGCCGACCGATGAGGCTTTCGCCAAGGTGCCGAAGGACAAGCTCGACGCGCTGTTGAAGGACAAGGCGGCGCTGACCAAGGTCCTGACCTATCACGTCGTGCCGGGCAAGGTCATGGCCAAGGACGTGAAGGCAGGCCAGGTGAAGACCGTTCAAGGCAGCCCGCTGACGGTGACGGTTAATGGCGGGACGGTCATGGTGGATAACGCCAAGGTCGTGAAGACGGACGTGGTGGCGGATAACGGCGTCATCCACGTCATCGACACCGTCCTGATGCCGAAGTAATTGGGCTGCAACGAAAGGGCTGCAATGCGCGGCCTGCAATGCGCAGGCTGCAACGATGTCGGCCTTGGTAGGCCACCGTGACGGTGCGTGGCCTACCTTTTTTGCTTTCGACTTACGACCGTTGCGCCTGCTGGCACGCAGCCACGGTAGCCGATGCGCGGGCTTGTTCGCCCGGCGGCTCGGGCCTTTGCCATATCCACACCAGCACCGCCACCATCGTCAGGCACAGCGGCCAGACGACCCACGGATGGGGGATGGTCTGCGTCATCACGCCCATACAGACCGTCATCGACACCGTGGCCATGACCTTGGCGCGGCGCGTGACCATGCGGCCGTTGTGCCAGTTGTGCAGCATCGGGCCGAACCAGCGGTGCTCATGCAGCCAGCGGTGCAGGCGGGGCGAGCTGCGTGCGGCGGCCCAGGAGGCCAGCAGGACGAATTCGGTGCTGGGCAGGCCGGGGATGAACACCCCGGCGACGGCCACTGCGATGCTGACGATAGCGAGCGCCAGATACAGCGCCCGCACCCACGGTTTGCGTGGCGTCATGCGCCGAGTTCGAAGTGCCGTTCGAGCAAGGCGCCGAAACGGTCATAGGCCGCGTTGGCGCCGGCGATGACGGCGTCGTGCGTTGCGGGGTCGAGCGTATCGCTGTCCAGCGAGGCGACGAAGCGGCGCCACACGGTGGCGCGGCCATCCGGGTAGGCGGCGAGGTTGCGCGCACCGAAGTCGGCGGACAGGCCCAGGTCGGATTGCGCCTGCTTGAAGAGGAAGGCGGCGCCCAGCGTGGAGCCTTCGGACACGTACAGCCAGCCCAGCGCTTCGGGCATGGTCACGCCAATGCTGGCAATACCGACCTCGGGGGCGGCGGCGCCCAGATCGCGCAGGTCGGCCAGCGAGGCGTCTTCGCGGCCGCGTGCTTCCAGGTCAGGCACCGCCTGCTTGACGGCGTCGTCCTGGAACAGGAATTCGACGTCGCGCTGGAAGAGATACTGCGCGGCGACGAAGCGGGCATACGCATCGCGGCTTGCGAACGGCGCGCCGCGCTCCATGAGCTGGTGCATGCGTTCGTGCTGCGCCGCGGTTTCGTGTTTCAGGCGCTGCGACAGCGAGGGACGTTCGAGGGTTTCGGTGGTCATCGTCGGTGTGGGTGATGGGTGAAGGCGATCCATCGGTGATGGATGATGATGAGTCTTATTATTTCCTACGACTTGCCGAATGACACGTTAAAGATGCTTAAGAAACGTGTCCGTGCGAGCGATGCCGTACACGGTTGCGTGTAAAGGATGGCGTTGGAAACGCCGCGGTCGAAGCATGCCCCTCAAAAGCCGGTTTCGCGCACCAGCAGCGCGGCGACGCGGCGCCACGTGCGCAGCAACAGGCTTTCGGCGTCGCCTTCGATGATGGCCGTGCCGCGCATGGCCTGCAGGCGCGGCATGGCGGCGTTTGACGTATCCGCCGGGCGCAGGATCACGCGATACACCGCGCGTTCCGGCACAAGGCCCTGCGATTCGGGATCGGGGCGCGCTTCGCCGCGCGGCGCCTGCATCGCGGGCACGGCGCCGCCGTTCGTCGAACTGAGTTCGGGCGCGGCGGCCAGGCGTCGCGTCGCGGTGGCGGCGATGTCGGACACAACCAGCGCGACGGCGGGCTCGCCGGGATCTTCGGACAGAAAGCGCGCGTGGCCGCCCGCTCGCAGCCGGTGCAGATCGTCTTCGGACGCATAGGCTTGCACGACCGCCTCTGACGGGTCGGCCAGCGACGCCAGCCATTCGCCTTCGGCGATCCACTCTCCCGCCGCGAGGGGCTCGGCCAGTTCCGCGACGATGCCGTCGAACGGCGCGCGGATGGTGAGCTGCTGGCGTTGGCGCGACAGCACGTCAAGGCGTTCGCGCGCCGCCTGCAGTTCGCCGGCGGCAACGGGCACGGCGGCGGCGGTGTCGCGGGTCATGGCCTGGAACGACTGCTGCCATTGCAGCACCTGGATGCGGCGCGTCAGCGAGTCGATCTCGTGGGTCATGTCGGGCGCGTCCAGCACGAAGAGCGTCGCGCCGGCGCTGACCGTTTGCCCGGCGTGCACGTCGATGCGCTGAATGCGGGCGCCGGCGGGCGCGACGATGCGGGCCTGCTGCGCGGCGTGCATCAGCGCGGGGGCCTCGATGCGCGTGCGCCACGGCACCACGGCGGCAAGCACGCCGACGAGCGCGACGCCGGCGGTGATGCGGCTGCGCCGGTTCCAACCGCCGCCGGGACGGCTGGTCAGGCGCTCGCGCCACGCGCGCAGTTCGGTGTAGATGGGCTTGAGCACGAACGCCACGATCTCGATGGCGAACAGCACGATGCCCAGCATTTTGAAAGCCATGTGATACACCAGCAGGGCGATGCCCAGGAACAGAAAGAAGCGGTAGATCCAGACGCAGAAGGCGTAGGTGATGAGCGTGCGTTCGCGCCAGGGCGCGAAGACTTCGGGGCGCTCGTCGCCCAGTCCGAACAGCCATTCGCGCAGCTTCCATCGGGCCAGCGCGAAGGAACGATTCTGCAGATTGGGCACGTTCAGCGCGTCGGTCAGCAAAAAATACCCGTCAAAGCGCATCAGCGGATTCAGATTGACGGCCAGCGTCAGCAGCCAGGTGGTCGTTGCCAGCGTGAACGCGGCGCTGCGCAGCACACCGTCGGGCAGGAAGCTCCACGCCAGCGTCGCCCACGCGGCCAGCGCCGTTTCGGCCAGCATGCCGGCGGCCCCGATCGACATGCGTTTGCGGCGACTGGACAGCCGCCAGGCGCCCGAACTGTCGGTGTACAGCACCGGCCACATCACCATGAACGCCACGCCCATGGTGGCGACGCGGCAGCCGTGATGCTTGGCCGCGTAGGCGTGGCCAAGTTCGTGCAGCACCTTGGCCGCGCCCAGCGTGACGGCGGCCGCCAGTGCGCCTTCCAGGGTGAAGAAGTGCAGGAACGTGTGGAGAAACTGATCCCACTGGCGCGCCGCAAGAAACAGGCCGAGTACGCCGGCGGCCACCGTCAACCGCAGGAAGGCGCGCGACAGAAACAGGCGCCGCACGGCGGGCAGCGTGCGGGTCAGGAACGCGTCGGGCCGGACCAGCGGAATGCGGAAGAACAGGTACTGGTGGATCAGGCTTTTCAACCAGTGGCTGCTGCGGCGCCCTTCGGCTTCCTTGGCGTAGCGGGCAATCGCGTCCGGGCCGCGCAGTTGCACGAGGCTGTTGTGCTGCAGGAACTTTGCAAAGTCCTCGACGTCGTCCGCGCTGAGGTCCAACGTGGTTTCACTGGCTGCCGCACCCGCGATCGCGTCGGCGCTGCCCAGCCGCCAGCGCGCCAGCATCTCCGCTTCCGCCCAGCCGATCTGAAAGAACAGGCCGCGGCCGGGGTCCTCCAGCGTCCAGGCCGGCGAACCGTCGTGGTTGGGCGGCGCGCGATGCAGCAGCAGCTCTTCGCGCAGCGCGGGCAGCGCGCCGCTTACAGTCCCAGCCATACGCGCAGCGTCGCCAGGGGTTTGCGCAGCAGGTAGCCGTAGAGCGGCGTGGATTCGCCGTACAGCTTGGCGGTGCCTTTCAGGCCGACGCGCGGCTGCGTGGCGAGCGCGTCGTCGGTGAGGCGTGCGCGCACGCGATAGGCCATGGCGCCTTCGGCAGTGGGCGCGGCGCGGTAGCCCACCCGCAGCAGCGTGGCGGGCAAGGGATCGGCGGGGGCGGTGTTCAGGAAGAGCCGGATAGGCGCCTCGGCCGGCAGCGCAATCGCGTCGCCCACGGGCAAGTGGATTTCCAGCTCGACGTCCGCCGGGTCGGCCACCATCATGATGCGTTCGCCCAGTGCCACGGGCTTGCCGATCCAGTCGGCGGGGTCGTCGAACAGCACGATGCCGTCGCGCTCGGCGCGTAGCTGCGTGCGCGCCACCGCCTTGGCATAGAAGTCCACATCGCTCGCGGCCTGCGCGCGCTTGCCTTGCGCCAGCGCCAACGTGGCCTTGCTGCGGTCATCGACCAGCGCCTGCTGCTGGTTCTGCCGCAATTGGGCGTCGGCCACGGCCAGCGCCTGGCGTGCGCTTTCCAGCCGACCTTCCAGGTCGCGCACGTCCAGCGCGGCCAGCAGTTGTCCTTTCTCGACGGTCTGGTTGGGCGTGACGGCGATCTGGTCGACGACGCCCTGCAGTGGCGCGCGCACGGCCATGGGCGCGCGCGCGACGACTTCGGCCGGCGCAAGCACGGATTGGCGAACCGGCACGAACATCAGCGCGATGACGGCCGCGGCCAGCGCCAGCCACCAGCGCGTGCGGCGTTCGCCATGGCGCAGGCGGCCCCACCAGCCGGCCGCGCGGCCCGTGCGCTGCGTGGGCGCCAACGCGCGCCAGGCGTGCGCGTAGGCGTCCGCCAGCAGACCCAGCACGGCAATCTCCGCGCCCGTCCACGGCGTATCGCGCCACAGGGCAAGCAGACCCTCGCTTGCCGTCGCGTCGCCCAGGGGCAGGCGCAGCAGCAGGCCGTGGCCCGGCAGATGCTCCGCCCACATCGCGTGCTCGTCGGGCGTCGCGGCAAAGGGGCCGCTTGCGCCCTCGCGTGCGCGGCTGGCCAGCAGGCCGGCCAGCCACACGGTGTAGGGCGCGTTCGGGTCCGGCACCGCCAGGCCTGACAGTGCGGTGATGACGCCATCGCCGCCGGCGCCCGGCAGCCACAGCGCCGCCTGCCGGTACGGCGCCAGCGCATGCGTGTCGTTGACCATCAGGAACGCCAGCGCCTGCGCGTCCGCGCAGGCACGTGCGCGCTTCTCCAACTGAAGCAGCGCGGCCAGCAGGTTCTCTCGCGATGCGTTGTCTTTCACGGCGTTCCCGAGGCGGGAAGATCCACGCGCACGCTGCCGCTCATGCCGGGCAGCAGTTCGGCGGCCGTGTTCTGCGCGTCGGCGAGGCGGCCAATGATCTTGACCGACTGGCTGACCGGGTCCACGGCGCCCGCGATGTGCGAGACCGAGGCCTCGTACGTGCGCCCCGTCTCGTCGACGGTGACGCGCAGCGGCGAACCGGGCTTGAGCCACGCCAGCCAGCGCGACGGCACGATCGCTTCCAGTTCGAAGGCGGAGTCGTCGTAGATGCTGACGAGCTTCTCGCCTTCGGCCACGCTTTCCGATGCACGCGCATAGGTTTCGCCGACCCGGCCCGCGAACGGGGCGGCAATGACGCAGCGATCCACGAGTACCCTTTCGGCATTGCTTTCGGCACGGGCGACGGCGACCGCCGCGCGCGCCTGTTCGACGTCGGATCGGCTGATGGAGCGCAGCGCCTCCAGCTGCTCGGCCACCGACTGCTTCTTGCGCGCGGCCGATTCGGCCAGCACGGCGCGTTCCAGCCGGGCGCGGTTCAGGGCGCAGTCATAGGCGACAAGCACGTCGCCCTTCTTGAAGCGGTCGCCTTCCCGAAACGGCAGCGCGTCGATCTTGCCGGACAGGCTGCTGGAAATCACCGCGCGCCGCGCGGCCACGAGTTGGGCGCGGGCCGTGTCGGCGGCGGCCGGGGCGGTCATGGGGACGAGCGGCGGCGTCTGGGCATGGACGGCCGCGGACGCGGCAACGCCCGCTGCCAGCAGCAGGCGCGCGCCATGCCGCGATACGGAGGCTTGCAAAATCGGCATGTCAGCGCGCTTTCACCGATGGGTCGTCTGCGCCACCGGCGCTGGCGACGGAACCGACGCTGCTCCACAGATTGCCGGAGACAGTGCGCAGTGCGGGCGGCGCGGCGGGTTCGGTCACGGACGCAACGGGGTCGATCACGGGTGTCGCGATGGCCTGTCCGTTCGTGTCGATGGCCTGCGGCGCCACGGCCAGGCGCGGAATGTCGACGTGGCCGCGTTCGATCTTCTGGTTGGTCTCGGCGATGTCGCGCGCCAGGCTGGCCAGGCTTTCATCGGAGATACGTTCGGGCAGGGGATCGATCCCGGCGGCCTGGTAGATCGTGTTCTGTGCGTTGACGAGTTCGGCATAGCTCAGGTCGCGGGCACGCGTGGCGAGCAGGGTCTCGACCTTTGCGCGCACCACTTCCAGATGCGTCTCGGCGCTGCTGCGCGCGGCGTTCTCGGTCTGCACCTGAATCGCGTCCTGCAAACGGCTCAGTTCATTGGCGCGGCGGAAGGCGGTTTCCGCGCGTTGGCGTTCCAGCCAGGCGATATGGACCTGGCTCAGCACGGTCATGCGCAAGGCCTGGCGGCGCAGTTCGGCCACCTGTTCACGCGACTCGCCGGCGCGGGTGATCGACGACCACGACAGCACGCTGAGCAGGTTCCAGCTCACCTGCATGCCGGCGTCCGCCCAGCTGTTGTTGACCAGGTACTTGTTGCTGTCGTAGTTCAGGCCGCCAAAGAGCGACGCGTTGGGCAAGAGGCGCAGCAGCGACATGCGCGTTTCCAGCACGGCGTTGCGCGCGAGGTAGCTTTCTTCGCGCAGCTCCGGGCGGCGGACCATTGCCAGGGCTTCGAGGTCCTGCAGTTCGTAAGCGAGCACGGGCGGCGCCATGGTGGCGGCGTCCGGCGTGGCCAGCTGGAAGTCCGCGCTGGGCGGCAGGTTCATCAGCGTGGCGAGGCGCGCCTTGGCCTGCGCCAGTTCGTTGTCCAGCGCCTCGGTCTGGCGCACCATGTTCAGCAGATCGCGCTGGTAGCGCAGCGCCAGGATGGGCGCGACCAGACGCTTTTGCTCGGTCTGGCGCGCGTATTCCAGCGTCTGGCGCGCTTCGGCTAGCGTCGATGTCACGCGGTCCTTCAGGCGTTCCGCGGTCACGGCGTTCCAGTACGCCGTGCGCGTCTGCCGGATGATGTCGGCCACGACGCGGCGGCGGCGCTCTTCGGCCGCCAGCGCCTTGTTGCCTTGCGCCTTGGCGCCGAAGTAGCTCAGGCCGAAGTCCAGCACGTTCCACGTCAGTTGCAGGTCGGCCGTGTGCGTGTCGCGTTCCTGGCTGGTGGACGGCACCAGCGATTGCGTGCCGGTGGCCAGCGATTCGCTGGACGAACCGTAATCGTTGTTGCGGGCGCGCATGCCGGCGCGGGCGGTCAGCTTGGGCAGCATGCCCTGCTTTTGCACGTCGGTCAGGTCGTCTTCCAGCGCGCGCTCCATCAGGGCCAGGCGCTGCTGCAGGTTGTATTTGACGGCGCGGGCGATGGCCTCGTCCAGCGTGATCGGGCCCGTCACCGGTTCCTGCTGCGCGAACATGGCGCCGCGGTCGGCCTGGTCGAGTTGCAGCAGGTCCTGCGTGCTCAGCTTCTCGGGCGGCGTGACGGCGCAACCGGCGAGAACGGCCGTGGCGAGCACGGTCAGGGCGAAGCGGCGGGCGCGATATGTCATGGGCGTGGCGGAATCAAAGGTAAGAGTCATGTCTGGAATCAGCTTGCTGCATTGATGGTGATGGCCTGCCGGGCGCCGGCGGCCGTGTCGGAGGCGCCGCCCGCGGCGCCGTCGTCCAGGGAAGCGAGAAACTGCCGCGCCGCATCCAGCACGTCGTGCGCGGCGCTGTGGCGAAGCTGCTGGGTCAGCGCGGGCTTGTCGGCGGCGAGGGTGTCGTCATGGGTGGCGACGGCATCGACATCGGCATCGGCATCGGCAACGGCGTCGGCGCCTTGCCACGCGCCTACGCGCTCGGCGGAGATGGTGACCTGAATGGCGCGGGTTTCACCGCTGGCCGCGCGCACCACGAGTTGCAGCGATAGCGTCTGGGCGTCGGCAAGTCCCGGCGCCACGATGAGGCCGCGCGCCGCATCGAGCCGCACGCCCGGCGGCAGATCGGAGCCGTCCGCCATGCGCAACGCCAGCGAGGCGATGGGACCGCTGCTGCGGATCAGGCCGCGCGGCAAGGCGTAGGTCTGCCGGTTGCCCGCCACGTCGGCGCGCCAGAGGCCCGTAATCGCGGCGCTGGAGAACGAGAGCCCGGGTGCGTCGGGGCTGGCCAGGACCACGAGCGGCGAACGGACGCCGCCGCCCGCATCCAGCGTGAACGGGCGTGCCGCGTCGGCGTCACGGCGTTCCAGCGAGTCGGCCAGCAGTTCGTCGAGCAGCGCCGTCGATGTCCATTGCGGCGGCGTCGACAGGCCGTCGCGGATGGGAACGCTGAACGCATCGACGGACGGTGCGGGAATACCGCCGAGCGCCTGGCGTAGCGAGCGGAACGCGTCGTCCCGCGTGTCGTCGGCAGTCGTGTCGGAGGCAAACACCGGGTCGCGCTGCCACGCGCTCAGATCCGGCGGCGGCACGTCGGCGGGGTTGCCGGGATTCGGGTTGGCGTTGGGGTCGGGCTGCGTGCCCGGATCCGTGCCGGGATTGGACCCAGGATCCGTGCCAGGATTCGTCCCCGGGTTCGGCTCGGTCTGCGCGGTGGCGACCGTCAGCGTGATGATGCGCGAGACGCTGGCGCCCGACGTGTCGGTGGCGCTCACAACCACGGCAACGCTGCCTTCGGCTGTCGCAGTCCCTCGGAGGGTCAGGGTCGCCGGATCGAAGGTCAGTCCTTCCGGCAGGCCGTCAATCCGCCACGTGAGCGCATCGCCGTCGGCGTCGGTGAAGAGCCCGGCGGGGAACGTGTATGCGTAGGGCTCGCCCACCTGGACGACACCCGGTGTCAGTGCGATCCCGCTGTCGACGGGCGCGGTGTTCGGCGGCTCGACGGCTTCAAAGATCACGTCGCGCGACACGGATGCGCCTTCCGGATCAGTCACGGTGACGACGACCGTGTATTGCCCGGTCCCGGCAAGCACGCCGGAGATCGTGCGGGTGGCGGGATCGAAGGTCAGCCCCGCAGGCAGGCCGCTGACGCTCCACGTCAGCTTGCCGCCTTCCGGATCGCTGAAAAGCGTTTCCGGCAGGGTCACCGTGTAATCGCGTCCGGCCAGCGCGGTCTCGGGCGTGTACGGGTCGGCGCCCGCGACCGGCGCCTGGTTGGGCAGGCGGACGGTCACGTCCACGTCATAGCCCGCGCTGGCGATGTCGCCGTCGTTGAGCGTGATGGTGACGCTGCGCGTGCCAGGCGTGCCGCCGGTGCTGGCGTAGGTCACGCGGTGCAGCAGCGCATTGGCCTGCGCGCGGTCGACGGGCCCGGTGAAACGCAGCGTCGCGTTGTCGCCAGTCTGCGTCAGCGTGGCGATGGCCTGGCCGTTGAACGAGATGACGTCCCCGGCGAGCGTGTAGCCGTCGCCGGCCAGGAAGCCGAAGCGGTCGCCGGCTTGTCCGCTGAAGGTGACGCTGGCGCCTTGATAGTTGTTCGCCGCATCCAGTTCGGCGTCCGAGAGTGCAAGCGTCGGCGCGACCGGCACGCCGTCGCCGTCGATGATGTAGACGGGCTGCGGGGCCGGCGGGGCGTTCAGGACGTCCAGTTCGTTGCCCACCACGATCACGCCGCCATCGGCCGACACCGCAATCTGGCCTGCCCCGGCCAGCCCGCTCTGCGAGCTGATCAGATTGAGCGTTGCCGTGGCGTAGTAGTTGAGCGTGCCGTCCGCCAGGGTCACGAACAGCGCCTTGCCATCCGCGGACAGTGCGATGCTCTCCACCGTCTGGCTGCCGGTGAGCGTGCCTAGATGCGTCAGCGCGCCGGTCGCCGCGTTCAGGCGGAAGGCATCGATGGCCTGCGGGTTCTCGTGCACTTCATACCCGCCGGTCCAGCCGTTGAACGAGGACGTGCGGCTGTTGGACACGAAGATCGTGCTGCCGTCGGCGCTGACGGCGATGTGCTGCAGGTTGGAGAACGAGACGGTCTGGCCGGCCGCGTCCGTGCCGCCGCCCTGGATGTGCGTCAGGACCGACAAGGCGCCGCTGACGTCGCGGCGATAGACGATAAGCGTCGAACTCGAGCTGGTGTTGGTCACCACGAAGAGCAGGTCGCCGCGCACCGCGATGTCGGTGGGCTGCCACAGGAACGGCTCGGCGTTCATATCGCCGCTGATGGCGCCGATATACGTGAGCGTGCCGCTCTGCGCGTCGCGGTTGAAGTAGGCGATCCCGTAGCTGTTGATCAGGTACAGGTTTTTGCCGTCTTGGGACAACGCAATGCCCTTCATGTCGTTCAGGCTGCCGCCATCCAGCTCGTAATTGCTGGTGATGGTGGCCTGGTGGGTCAGCGTGCCGTCGGCGCTCACGCCGAACACGCCAATGGCGTTGCCGTCCGCGCGCAGGGCGTACAGGCTCTTGCCGTCGGCCGAGCTCACCAACTCGTTGATGCCCGCAAGATTGCCGACGCCGGCGAACGTGCGCACGTAAGTCAGCGAGCCGGTGTCGCCGTCGCGGCTGAACACCGCGATGGCGCCCTTGCCGTCGGCCACGTAGACGCGCGCGCCATCGGCGGACACGACGCTGGCGGTGGGCTTTTCCAGACCGGGAATCGTCGTCAGATCCTGCACGTGCGTCAGGTCGCCCAGCGACAGCACCGGATCGGCATCGACGACCGACGCATCGTTGATGGCCGTGATGTTGATGGAGAAGTCCATTGCCGTCGACGCGAGGCCGCGCTGGTCGGTCAGCGTCACGCTGATGGCCACGCTGTCTACGGGCGCATGGCTGCTGTTGGCGTAGGTGATCTGGCGCAACGTGTTCTGCACGTCGGCCTTGGTGGGAATGGAACCGGCCTCGTCGCTGAAGCGGATGGTCAGCACGCCGTCGGCCTGCGACACCGCGCCGATCGCCACGCCGTCCTTCTTCAGGACGCCGTTTTCCAGCGTCAGGCCGTTGCCCGGCTCAAACCCGAGCGTGTCGGTTGCGCTCTTGCCCGCGCCCAGCGTGATCGTCAAGACAGCGCCGTCGTAGTTGCCCGCGCCGCCGTTGAAGGCGTCCATCTGCGCATCGGCAATTACGCTATCGGGCGCGATCAGGACGGCATCGGCGCGTTCGGTGTAGGACACGTCGTCGCCGCCGGTGACGGTGGGCGGCGTGTTGGGGCTGGTCGGGCCGGCCAAAGTGACCGTTGCGGCGTCATCCGCATCCGTCGAGCCATTGACGGTGTCCCACTCCTGCACGGTCAGGCTGATCGTGCGCGTGCCGCTCAGCGGGCTGGCGGCGTTGGCGTAGGTGAGGCTGTCGATGACCTGCGCGGCGCGTTCGCCCGACGAGTTCAGGTAAAGGGTCACGGTGGTGACGCCGTCGGCGATGGTCACCATGTACTGCAGGCCGGAGGCCGTGGTCTGCGGGCCGTTGGAGTCCTTGTCCAGACGGATCTTGCTGCCGTCCACGCCCAGGATGTCCTGTGCGTTGGCGGGGCTGATGGTGACGATGACGCGGGCCACGTTCTGGCCGGATTCCACGGTGTCGACCGTAGTGCCCTCGAAGAGCTTGACCGGTTCGCCTTCGGCCGGGAACGTGGGGTTGCGCGGCGTGGTGTCGATGATCGGCGCATTGTTGACGCCTTCCAGCTCGATCTCGGTCTGTAGTTCATCCTGATGGCCGTCGCCATCGTGCAGCGTGGTGCGCAGCACGATGGTCGCGCCGTCACGGGTGGGATCGTTGCTGGCATTGCTGTAGGCGATGCGGCGCAGCACGTTCTGCGCATCGGCCTTACTGATGGCGCCCGTGAACGTCAGCGTCAGCACGCCGTTGGTCTGCGAGAAGGTCGCGATGGCGACGTCGTTCAACAGAATCTGGCCACTGGCGGTGTCAAGGCGCAGGTTGTCGCCGTCGATAAAGCCGAAGCGGTCGTCGGCGTGCGCGCCGTCGGCGCGTTCAACCGAGATGCTGGCGCCCTTGTAATCGCCCTGTCCGTTGTTCAGTGCATCGAGCTGCGGATCGGACAGCGTGGCCGACGGCAGGATGGCCACAGGCGCTGTCCCTTCCGTGTAGTGCGCGGCGGCGGGCTTCAGGTCCAGCACCAGCACGCCGTCGTCGAACGAGAATTGGCCCGTCAGATAGAGCTTCGTGCCGTCTTCGCTAATCGTTGCGCTGCGGATCTCGCCGAAGCTCACGCCGTCGCCAAACGGGTCGCCATAGCCCGAGATCTCGCCGACGCGCACGGGCACACCGTCCGCGCCGCGGCTGTACACGCCGATCCGGTCGCTGGCGATCACGAACACGGCGGAGCCGTCCGGCGACACGACGATCTGCTTGACGTCTCCGGCCGGCAGCGTCGTGGCCAGCGCCGTGAGCCGGCCATCTGCGTCCACAGCAAGCGTATGCAGGCGATGCTGGTTGTCGTCGAAGTCGACCACGTAAAGCGTTTTGCCATCCGGCGAAACCGTCAGCGTCTGCGTGAAGTAGAACTGGTCCGCCGCGGCGGGGTCCTTGCCCTGAGCGGCCATGACGAACGCCGGGACGCCGCTGGGGTCCAGCGAGAAGACGCTCGCCAGCGTGCTGCCGCCGGACGTGCCCACGAAAAGGAAGCGGCCGTCGGCCGACAGCGTCAACGCATTGGCGCCGTCCAGTTGCAGGCCGGTGTCGCCCGCGTCGGTATAGGTATGGATCAGCGCGAGCGCGGCGCCGTCCTGCTGGAAGACCAGCAGGTTGTCGCCCGCCGTCGCGTAGACGAGGCCGCCAGTGGCGAGCACGTCGCGGATCATGCCGTATTCCGTGACGATGTCGGCACCAAAGGTGCCCTGCGCGGTAAGCATTCCCGTCGCCGCATCGCGGCTGAAGAGTACGACACCCTGGTTGGCGACGACGTAAAGCGATTTGCTGTCGGCCGACACGCGCAGATCCGCGGCGCCTGCCAGCGCGCCGACTTCACCGTTGCCGATGGCCTGCGCGATGCGCAGAGTGCCGTCCGCGCCGCGCTCAAGCACGTACAGCGTGTTGACCTCCAGGTCGGCCTGCGCGTCCATGTTCCACTCGGTGGTGGTGCGCAGCAGGTAGAACTTGCCGTCCACCTCGAAAACATCGAGCACGCCTTCCAGCGCAGTGGACGGCGCGCCGTCGGCAAGTTGGCTGATCAGTTCATTCAAGCCTACCGAATCGATGGGCGTGGTCAGCACCGGTGCTTCGAACTGCACGTTCACTTTAGCGACGACGTCCGGTTCGGCGGTGTCCTTGCCGCCGTTGTCGGTGCCGCCGCTGTCGCGCACGGCGGTCAGCGCAATGCTGCGCTCGCCCGTCGTCGGGGCGGCGGCATGGTTCGCATAGGCAATGCCGTCCACCAGCGCCGCCGCCTGATCGCCCGTCATGCCGGCGGCCGGCGTGATCGTGATGGTGGCCACGCCGTTGTCTATGGTGACGGTGTAGGCGTGACCCGATGAGGTCGTGCCGTTGCCTGCGACCAGCGCGATGGTGGTGCCGTCCACGGTCAGCGTTTCGCTGGCGCCGTTGGCCACGGGCGATACGGTGAGGGTCAGGCCGGCGATCGTCTGGCCGTTCTCGACGGTCGAGATCGTGGTGCCGTCGAACAGGCCAACGGCAGCTTCACCGGGGCTGTATCGGACGTCGGCCGGCGTGGAGACAACAACCGGCGCGTCGTTCACCTGCGCGACCGTCAGCGCCAGCACGACGCTGTCCACGCCACTGGCGAACTGGTCGCGCACCTGCACCTTCAGGCGGATGGCGGCGCCGGGGTCCTTGCTGTCGTGCGTGTAGGTCACCTGCTGCAGCACGGCGTTGGCGGTGGCGGTGCTGACCTGGCCGGTGAAGGCGATGGTGAGGATGCCACCGGCGCTGGTGAAGTCGGCGATCTTGTCGCCGTTCAAGCGGATTTCGGTGCCGGTCAGCGTGAGGCCGTCGGCGTTGTCGAAGCCGAAGTGGTCGTTGGTGTTCGCAGCGCCTTCGCGCCCGATCGTGATGGTGGCGCCGTTGTAATCGCCCGCGCCCGAGGCCAGCGCGTCGTAGTCCGCGTCCCCGAACGTTAGCCCGGCCGCCGGTTTGACCGTCTGGCCTTCCGCATAGGCGCCCGTGAGCGCCTTTTCTATGTCGATGTGTCCCAGCCCGGCGGCGTTGTAGAAGCCGCCGACATACATCGACGATCCATCCGGCGAAATGCCAAAGCGGAAGGCGCGATAGTTGCCCGAGGCGCCCTCGTGGGCGATGGTCGTGACCAGGGTGGGTGAGCCGTCGGCGCCGATGCGGTAGACGTTCAGGGCGCCGGTCAGGCCGCCGGCGTAGAGGGTATTGCCGTCCGCCGACAGTTCCAGACCCCACATCTGGGCGCCCACGGACGAAACCTTCGTGACCGTCTTCGCGATCGGGTCGAAGCGCAGCGTCAGGATGCCATTGCTTCCCGCCGACACGTAAATGGTGTCCCCCGACACCGCGATGCTGCGCGCGAAGTTGCCGACGTCACCCGTATGCGTCACGAGTTGCGTGAGGCTGCCGTCGGGATTGGCGGCGTAGATGGTCAGGGTATTGGCGCCAGCGACGAACACGCGGCCCTGCGCGTCGGCCTCGATGGCGGACGCGGTGCTGAAGGGTTGATTCTCGTACGTGCGGGAGGCCGTCAGTTCGCCGTTGGCGCCGATGCCGTAGGCGTACAGGGTGTTGCCGGCGATGCCGTACAGGTGGCCGTCCTGTGACGCGACAAGCTGCTTGACCTGCGTGCTGCCAAGCTCGGCGCCGTGGCCGCTGGCCGTGAGCGTGCCGTCCGCGTTGACGTTGAAGCCGGTCAGGAAATAGTTGCCGCCGTCGGCCTTCTGGCCGACGAGGTACACGTGTTTGCCGTCGGCCGAGTACACGGCCGACGCCGCGCTGAGCAGGCCCTGGATCTCGATGCCGTTGGCATCGTTGCCGTCGTTCACGGCGCCCTGCACAAAGCGCTGCACCAGCGTCAGTTCACCGGTGTTCGGATTGCGCGTGAAGACGCTGAGCGTGCTGTTGCCCGCGGGGGAAACCTGATGGTTGTTCGTCCCGTTGCCCAGCACGATGACGGTGTAGCCGTCGTCCGACACCTGAACGCTGTAGACGTACTGGTCGTAGCCGTTGATCCGGCCATCCGAGGTGTAGCTCAGATCGCTGCCGTCGATGTCGAACGCGGGCGCGCTGTTGGCGGCTTCGGCGGCCGAGACGACGCGCAGCGTCATCTTGTGGTCCGCGGTCAGGCCTGCCTTGTCCGTCACGCGTACGGTCAGGACGTAATCGCCTTGCGTGGTGGGCGTGCCGCTCAGCGTGCGCGTGGCCGCGTTGAACACGAGGCCTGCCGGCAGCGCTTCGACGATGCTCCAGGTGAGGGTGTCGCCGTAACGGCTGTCCGGATCGGTGAACATGTCCGCACGCAGGGTGGCGGTAAAGCCGCCCTCTCCCGCGGTGACCTGCCCGAACGACGCCGGTGCGCTGCTGCTGACGACGGGCTCGCGATTGGGGGTCTGAACGACATCCAGGTTCAGATCCAGCGTCACGCTGGCGCCGTACGCATCGGTGACGGTGATGCGGATGGGATAAGCGCCGGCGACAAGTGCGGTGCCGGACAGGGTGCGGGTCTCGGGGTCGAAGCTGATGCCGGCGGGCAACCCGCTAACGCGCCAGGTCAACCGGTCGCCGTCCGCGTCGTTGAAGAGGTTCTCCGGCAGGACGAGCTGGTAGTCCTTCTCCGTGGTGACGGTCTCCGGCGTGTAGCCGTTGGCAACCCCGGCATCGATCTGCGGTCCCGTATTGCTGCGGAAGCTGATGGAGAGGGCTTCGCTGTTCAACGCGCCGTCGTTGGCCTGCACGGTCAGCGTGATGAACGTGCCGGCCGCGACGGCCGAATTGCCGTAGCTCACCTGTTGCAGCACCTGGTTCGCCACGGCGGTCGTGGCGTCGCCGGTGAAGCGCAGCGTCAGGGTGTCGCCATCGACGGTGTACGTGGCGATCTGGACGCCGCCGCGCAAGATGACGCCGTTGGTCATCGACAGCCCGTTGCCGCCCTCAAACCCGAACGCGCCGCCCGGCAGGGACGCCTTGATGGACACGCTGGCGCCGTTGTAGTTGCCGGCGCCGCCGTCCAGCAGATCGTAATTGCGGTCGGACAGGCTGACGCGGTCGCCGAGAACGGTGTCCTGGCCCAGCGTCAGCGATTGCAGTGTCGTGTAGCGGGTCAGGCCGTTGCCCGCCACCACCAGCGACATGCCGTCCTTGGACAGCGAGATGTCTGCGCCATTGGTCTTGCCTGCGGCGCTGCCCAGCAGCGTCAAGCCGCCGTCGCCGGACACGGCGTAGACACTGACGGTGCCGGCGGTGGTGGCGGCATACAGCAGCGTGCCGTCCGCGTTCAGCGTCAGGCTGCCGATGTTGTCGCTGGCGACCGTGCCCGCGCGCGTCAGCAGATTGTCGGCGCCAAGCCGGAAGACCGAGATGTTGCTGGCGCCCGGTTCGCCCACGAACAGCAGCTTGCCGTCGGCGGACATGCTGATTGCGTAGTCGACGGCGTCCTGGCCGGTCTTGTCCAGCAGGAGGCTGTCGACAAGATTCAGCACGCCATCCGCGTCACGTTGATAGATCTTGAGCGTGTGATTGGCGTTGATACCCGCGCCGCTGTGAATGACGGTGACGTAGCCGCCGGCCGTGGCAAGACTGGCGTTGCGCACGGCGTCCAGACGCTGGATCTGCGTGAGCGCGCCGGTTTCGGTGTCGCGGCTGTAGACGTGCGCCTCGCGGCCAAAGTTGTTCGACGCGTCCACGTAGAGCTGCGTGCCGTCTTCCGAGATCGCCAATCCGCCGGTGGACCCGCCGCCCACCGATCGCGTGGCCGCATGGCTCAACGTGCCGGTCGCATCGACACTGAACTGGATCAGGTTGCCGTTGCTGGAGATCGTGTAGACCGACTTGCCGTCGCCGCTGACCACCAGATGATTGACCGTGCCCAGGTCGGCCAACGTCAGGTCCTGCGTCTTGCTGAGCAGGCCCGAGGCCGCGTCTACGGCGAAGATGGACAGCGTGTTGTTGCTGCCCGCCGCGTAGACGAACCTGCCGTCGGCCGAATAGGCGACCTCGGTGGCGCCGGCCAGGCTGCCGGTGCCAAAGTGATCCGCTTCCTGCAGCAGGTCGCCTTTCACCTCGGGCGCCACGTTGATGCGGCTGTCGATGTCGATCGTCGCCGTGATGGCGGACAGGTCGGTCGTCTGGCCGCCCGCGTCGGACAGGCTCTTGAGCGAGACCGACACCTTGCCGCCGTCCACCGACTTGTCCAGGATCTGGTACGACATGCTGTCGATCAATGCCGCGACGCTGGCAGGAGCCGGATTGAACGCATCCAGTTGCAGTGTGATGGTGGTGGTGTTGCCGCTGACGGCGACCGTGTAGAAGTAGCCGTCGTCATCGGCGCGCGTCGTGCCGCTGCCGCCTTCGAGCGCAATGGTCTTGCCGTCGATCACCAGCGCCTGGTTCGCGCCGCTGCGATCCACCGTGACGACCAGTTGCGTCAATTCGTCCGTCCCGCTCGTCTGCGCGTGCACGTCAACGCCGCTGAACAGATCGACCGGCGCAAAGGTATCGCTGCTGTCAGTGACGACAACGGTCGCTTCGGTCGGCGTCGCGTCCACGCCGGGCGCCGTCTCGGTCGGCGGCACGGCCTGCGCGGCCACGTCCACCGCCGTCGTCACGGCGGCGGCATCAAGCAGGAAGCGGGGTTCCAGGGCCAATGCCTGGCGGCGGAGCGTGGGGATTCGGCGGGAAGTCATGGAAGTCCTGGAACAAATGTGGTGATGCGGGGGTTGGCTTATTCGACGAGCGTGGTCAGCGCCGCGAGCTGGCGCAGTTCGTCGACGATGTCGTCGAGCCGGCTCTGGATGCGGCCTTCGGAGACCACGAAGTCCTTGCCGGACAGGTAGATCTGGTCCGATCCCTTTTCGGCGCAGACGGCCAGCCCGGGGCCCGCGATGCGCCGGAAGTCTGACGCGCTGCGGATCTGTCCGTCTTCGTCCGTCTCTTCGTCATTGCCCGTGACGATCAGGTAGAACTTCAGGTCGCGGGCGCGAAAGCTGCTGCACAGGCGGGCGAAGCGTTCGGTCACGACGTTGTCATCGCCGCCGCCGTTGTCCGAGTCGCCATCGATCTTCTGGCCGACGTAGGCGTTGTAGGAATCGGTGTCGAACCAGCGCTGGCCCGTGGAGTTGGCCAGGAACACGATGGCCTTGACGCGATCGCCCGTGCCGTCGTCGAAGTCGCGGGGCAGATCGTCCTCCAGGCCCCAGCCCGACCCGCCCCGAAAGGCCGGCGCCAGCGCCATGGCGGCCCAGCCCATGGCGATGGCATGGTTGGTGTTGAAGCGCGTGCTCATTTCGTCGAGCCGTTCGCCGATCTTGCCCAGGTCGTTGGTCAGTGGCAGCAGCGCCGCGTGGGGGCAGCCGCGGTCGGCGACCATCCAGCGCGTGTCGTTCACGCCGTTGGCCTGGCCGAAGAACGGATTGGGGCCGATCCAGCGGATGGGCGGGGCGCCGGGGCTGCCGTTCTCGGGCAGATCGTGGCGGTAGTACACGCCAAACTGCCCGGCGGGCGGTTCGGTCCAGAAGTAGTTGTCGCCGCGGTTCAGGCCGCGGTACATGCACAGCAGGTTGGCGCGCCGGTCGGGAATCCGGCGGTCGGCCAGACCCGCGTAACCGGAGCGGAACAGCGAGGTGAGTTCGACGGGGTTGAGCGCGCCCGGCTTGCTCCACAGGCGGATGCGGTTGGACTGCGCCGGATCGTAGACGCTGACCGCCTGGCTGTAGGGCACCAACGCGAGCCAGGCGCTGTCGGCGTCTTCCAGCAGGCGCGAGGCGAACGACTTGCCCAGCCGGCGCAGCGCGGCCAGATTGTTGGCGTCTTCGCCCAGCGAGTTGGGCAGCGCCAGCGCCACTTCCAGCGAGCGCTGGCGCGAGACGGCGGCCGACGCGACGGTGACGGCCTGGTCTGGCGTCTGCGAGAGGATGCTCGAGGCTTCGAACGTCGCCGTGACACGCGTGCCGGGCATGTCGTTCTTCGTGATCGTCTCGGCCCGGACGGACAACGCGCGGCCCAGTTGTGCGCGATCCATGCCCAGGTTGACCGCCACGTAGCGTTCGGCGATGTCCTGGATGTCGGCGTCGCGGGATTTGGCGTAGGCCGCGGCGGACGCGAGCGCCGCGGCGTCGGTGGCGCGCTTGAGCTGTGCGGCGTCGGCGGTCATGCGCGTGCCGTCCGAGGCATAGGCGGCCAGGGCGGCGACGGCGCCGATCAACAGCAGCAGGAATACGGCGGACGCGCCGCGTTGGCGGGCCAGCGAGAGGACGCGGTCGGGACGTTGCTTCATGGTTGGGCGTAGGCCAGGCCGGAAGCGACGCTTTCCGCGCGCAGCGTTTCATCCAGCGTGATGGTTCGGGAGGTGGCGCGGAACACGGCGGCCGTTTGCAGCAGGTCGGGCAGCGGCATGCCGGCCCAGATGGAGATGTCGGCCGTGTCGCGGCAGGCCTTCACCACGATCATCGACAGGGTGCTGTTGTCCACATTGCTTTCGCCGGTGTCGGGGCGGTCTTGCGGCAGGACGCCGGTGTATTGGCCGCCGGAGGCCGGCGCGTCGCACAGGTCGCCTGCGCCGCCGCGCTGCAGCGCCCAGGCGATGCGGCCGGACTCGAGCACGTTCAGGATGATGAGCTGCTGCATCTCTTCGTGGCCCTGCATGGCAAGCCGCGCCAGCATGTCGACGCCGGCGGCGGTCAGGGAAGGTTGCGCCGCGATGTTCAGCGCCATGGCGCCCGCGGCGTTCTCCACGCGGATGCGTTCGCTGTGGATGCGCTGCATGTCGGCGCCGATCATGCCGACGCCCAGCAGGATGGGCAGCGCAAGCGCCGCTTCCACGGCCAGCGCACCGCGCTGGCGCCGGCGCGGCGTCGCGGCGTGGCGGGGTGGACGCGGGGCGGCGGTCACGGCTGGGATTCCTGATTGCGTTGCGGCAGGTACGCCAGCACCTGCTGATAGCGGTAGCGGAAGGCGCCGCTGTCCACGCCCAGGAGACGCGGCAGGGGCGTGATGAAGTCCTTGCGCACGTCGACCTCGATGCGCCACGCGGGCACGTTGGTCAAGGCCGCCGCCTGGGTCTCGTCCTCGCCACCGCCGCCGCCCATCGCGTCCAGCGAAGCAAAGCGCTCGACTTCGACGGTGGCGATGTTCTCGTCGTCCAGGTAGTTGTGCGAGGCCGCCACCATGCGCGAGCGCACCAGCGACTCGATGGCGCCGCCGTCCTGCATGCCCGCCGCGCCGTCCTGGCGGAACTGCTGCACGGCGCGTTCCAGCGCGCTGGCGCCCATGTTGATGGTCAGTCCGATGTTGGCCAGCTCCATGAACATCATCGCCGCGGCGATGACGACGGGCAGGACGTACGCGGCTTCGACGGACAGCGAGCCGCGTTGGCTGCGCAGGAACCGGCGCGCGCCGCAGGCGTGATCAGCCATTGCCGTTTGCCTCCGTTTCGCGCAGCAGCAGCACGTGGCGGCTGGCGGCCATCAGTTCGCTGCCCACGGCGGCGCCGTCGCGGATGCGCTGGCGGCGCTGCGCGAAGTCGGCCAGCGCCTGCGGCACGAGCGCGGGCGCCATGATGCCTTCGAGCGTCTTGCGCGCCGCGGCGTCGTCGCCCTGCAGCACCTGCGCGAAGGCCAGGTTCAGCTTGAGTGTCGGCAGCTGGACCGCGTCGGCCTGCGACAACAGGCGGATGGCTTCCTGCGCATCGCCGCTGGCCAGGTGCGACAGCGCCAGGTTGTTCAGGACACGGAAGTCCGAGGGATCCAGTTCCCACGCCTGCGCCAGCAGCTTGCGGGCCTGCGCGTGGTCGCCGCTGGCGTCCAGCAGCACGCCCTTGGCGTTCAATGCGGCGACGTTGTTGGCGTCGGCCGCGAGTGTGCAGTCGAAGTCCTGCAGGGCGGCGTCGCGCTGGCCCATCGCCATGCGGGCGCGGCCCAGGCCGTTGCACAGCGTGACTGTCGCGGCGGGCGTGAGTGTCGTACCCGCTTCGTTCAGGGCGCGGCGGGCGCGGCCGAACAGGGCCAGGTTGTCGCGCGGCGATTGGGTGGGCGCGGCCACGCTGGCGTATTCCAGCAGCTCCAGCGGCTTCAGGCTGCCGCGCTGTTCAAGCTGGGCGTAGACGCCGGCCGCGCCTTCGTAGCGGCCCTGGTCGCGCAGCAGACGCGCAAGCTTCAGGCCTTCGGCCGCCGCGTCGCCGTTGCTGGCGAGCGGGCGCGGCGAGGCCGTGTTGCCGCTGGACTGGGTCAACAGGTTGCGGCTGCTGGGCGCAGTGGCGGAATCGGACTTGCTGAATGTGCTGCACGCGCTCAGCAGCGCGGCCATCAGCACGACGCCGGCGGCGCGGGTCAGGCGCATTGTGGGCAGCGGGAACATCGGAAGGGTTGCGGTCATTGCATCAGGGTCCGGATAACGCGCATGAGCGCGGGCGTGGCGACGATGGCGACCACCGGCGGCAGGATGAGGGTCATGAGGGGAACGCTGAGCTGCGCGGGCAGCTTGCCGGCCTTCTCTTCCAGTTCGAGGATCAGGCGGCTGCGGCTTTCCTCGGCAATCGTGCGCAGCGCCTGCGCGAGCGGCGTGCCGTAGCGTTCGGCCTGCACCAGCGACCCCACCATGCTTTCGATGGTCGGCACGCGCGTCCGGTCGGCCAGGTGCCGCAGCGCTGCGGCGCGGTCGGGCAGCAGTTGCAGTTCGGCGCTGGTGAAGGCCAGTTCGTCGGCCATGGCGGGCGCGCTGAAGGCCAGTTCCCGCGACACCACCTTCAGGATGCGCGGAAACGGCAGGCCGGCCTCGGCGCAGATCACCATGAGGTCCAGCGCGTCGGGCATGCTGCGGGCCAGGGCTTCGTGACGCCGGCCGGCGCGCAGCTTGACCAGCAGTTCGGGCAAGGTGGTGCCGACGAACAGCGAGATCAGGCCCACGGCCAGGCCGGTCAGGCCGAAGCGCGTTTGCGGGCTGGTCAGCAGCCACAAGGCCAGCGCGCACAGCACGACGCCGCTGCCGTACTTGGCGGCCATGAAGAGGCCGCTGGCCTCGGGGCGGCGCCAGCCGGCCTGCGCCAGCAGGCGTTCGGTGGCCAGGCGGTCCTGCTCGGTGCCGGCCAGTTTCATGCCGAAGGCGGCGATGCCTTGGGCGACGGGAGGCAGCGGCGAGCTGGAGTCCAGCGCAATCGAGGCCGTGCTTTCGCCGGCGCCTCTTCCGCGGCGGCCCAGCCGCTCGTGCAGGGGATTGCGGCGCGACTCGGCGCGCAGCAGCCAGACGGCCAGCACGATGCCGGCGATGAAGGCCAGGAGCAGCAGGGGCGCCAGGGGATCGGAAAAGAGGGGCATGGCAGCTAGTCGCGGGGCAGGGTCAGCGGATCCGCTTGACCATCAGATGGGTGATGAACAGGCCCAGCCCAACGCTGGCGGCGGCGTAGATCATCACCTTGACGCCCGCCGCGTCGTTGAACATGAAGCGGAAGTCGTCCGGGGAATTCAGGTACATGTAGAGCAGCACGCCCGGCACCAGCAGGGCGACGATCTTGGCCGAGGCGCGCGCCTCGGACGTCTTGGCCTGCACCTTCATGCCCAGTTCGGCGCGCGCGCGCAGCGTGGCGGACAGGCGTTCCAGCGTGTCGCCGAGCCGGCCGCCCGACTCCTGGCTGATGATGAGAATGACGGCAAAGAAGCGGTACTCCGGCAGCGGCACGCGCTCGGCCGACGATTGCATGGCCTGCTTGAGCGGCACGCCGAGCTTGAGCCAGTTCTCGATCTCGCGCAGCTCGGGCGCCAGCGGCCCGTGCAAGTGATCGGCGGCGATGCCGAACGCGCTTTGCAGCGGTACGCCCGAGCGGCAGATGCGGGTGATGCCGTCGATCGCTTCGGGCAGGCTGCGCGCCAGCGCGGCCAGGTGCTTGGCCATGGCCTGTTGATAAAGCATCGTGCACAGCGCGGCCCACAGCAGCGGCGCGGCCAGCAGCGCCAGGAGGAACGGCGTGCCGGTCATGCGCACCAGCGCCAGCGCGCCAACCAATGCGACGGCGGCCGAAATGAGGATGCGCTCACGCAGCTTGGGCAGCCAGCCCAGCGCGCGCAGGCCATCGCGCAAGCGCGCCAGACGCTGCCCCAGCCACGGCCAGCGCGGAAAGAGGTCGTCCTGGCCCGGCAGCGCGATGGAGTCGGGCGATTGCAGCACGGCGGCCGCCAGGCCGCTCTCGCGCTGCATCTGCAGGCGCAGCGCCGCCAGGCGGGCGGCCATCGCGTCTTCGCGGCGCTGGCGACGGCTGTTGGCGCGCACCGCGAAAAAGCCGATGAACACCAGAAGAAAAATGAGCAGGGTGAAGAGGTCGAGCATGTCCGGGCTGCCTTGCCGCCGTCAGGCGAGATCCTGGTCGAACAGGTGCGACTTCTCTGTGTAGAAGTTCGGGCGCAGGCCGCTGCCGGTGTGTTCGCCCAGCACCTGCGTTGCCGTCGAGCCGGCGCGCGAGCGGAAGACGTGCAGCTCCTGCGTCTGGATCACTTCTTCTTCCATGCCGCAGATTTCCATGATGGATACGACGCGCCGGGCGCCATCGCGCATGCGTTCGATCTGCACGATGAGGTCGACGGCGCTGGCGATCTGGCGGCGGATGGCGGCCAGCGGCAACTGCATGTTCGCCATCATCACCATGTTTTCCAGACGCATCAGCGCATCGCGCGGCGTGTTGGCGTGGACGGTGCATAGCGACCCGTCGTGGCCGGTGTTCATGGCTTGGAGCATGTCGAAGCACTCGCCGCCGCGCACTTCGCCCAGGATGATGCGGTCGGGGCGCATGCGCAGCGCGTTCTTCATGAGGTCGCGCTGGTCGACGCGCCCGCCGCCTTCGGCGCTTTCGGGGCGGGTCTCCAGGCGGATGACGTGTTCCTGCTGAAGCTGCAGTTCGGCGGCGTCCTCGATGGTGATGATGCGTTCGAGCGGGCTGATGTTCTGCGACAGCGCATTGAGCAGCGTCGTCTTGCCGGCGCCGGTGCCGCCCGACACGACGATGTTCAGCCGCGCTTCCATCGCGCGGCGCAGCAGCACGGCCATGTCCATCGACATCGCGCCGCGCGTCGCCAGCGATTCCAGCGACAGGTCGCGCCGCATGAACTTGCGGATCGAGATCGTGGTGCCGTCCAGCGCCAGCGGATGCGTGATGACGTTGACGCGGCTGCCGTCGGGCAGGCGGGCGTCGACCATGGGGTTGGCTTCGTCGATGCGGCGGCCAACGCGGGCGGCGATGCGCTGCGCGGTGTTGAAGACGTGCTCTTCGTCGATGAAGGTGATGGACGACAGCTCCAGCTTGCCAAAGCGTTCCACAAAGATCTGGTTGGCGCCGTTCACCAGGATGTCGTTGACCGTGTCGTCGGCGAGCAGCGGTTCGATCGGGCCCACGCCGACCATCTCGTCCAGCATCTGCCGCGCGATCAGTTCCTCTTCCTGGCCGGACAGCTGCAGGCGCTGCTCGTCGCAGATGCGGCGGATCAGCGCGTCGATCTGCGCCTGAAGCCGGTCGCGCGGCATGGCCGCCGCCTTGAGCGGGTCGATCAGCTCGAAGAGCTCGTTGCGGATCACGCGGCGCTGCGCGGTGCTTTCGGCGTTGGGGGCGGCGGCCATGCCGCGCGACCGGCTTCAGGCGCAGATCGACGCGCTGATCCGCCGCATC
>NZ_JAKRML010000044.1:0-40378 GCF_022346505.1 Achromobacter sp. ACRQX | reverse complement strand
TCGCGATCTGCACCATCAGCAACAGCTTGCGGCGGTCCATCGTGTCGGCCAGCGCGCCGGCCAGGAGCGACAGCAGGAAGACCGGCAGCGCGCCCGCCGTCTGCACCAGCGCCACGAACATCGGCGACGGCGACAGCGACGTCATGAGCCATCCCGCGCCCACGTCATGCATCCAGGTACCGATGTTGGACAGCACGGTGGCAACCCAGATCACGGAGAAGGCGGAATAGGCGAAAGGCGAGGACGGCTGGGCGTCGGCGGGGCGGATGTCGGCGGTCGTCATGGGAGGCTCCGGGGCTGCCGGTCAATACGAGAAAAAAAGCCCGCGGCATCGGCCGCGGGCCTGGGGATTTAGCGAGCGATAACCGGCGCAGCGACAGGCGCGATCGCCTCATGCTTCGTCTGCGTACGTTGCGCGGCCTTGTGCACCATCGTGTAGGCGTAGTCCACGCCCATGCCGTACGCGCCCGAGTGTTCCTTGACGATTTCCATCACGGCATCGTACGAATCGCGGCGTGCCCAATCGCGCTGCCATTCCAGCAGCACTTGCTGCCACGTCACCGGCACCACGCCGGCCTGGATCATGCGTTGCATGGCCATGTCGTGCGCTTCCTTCGACGTGCCGCCCGACGCGTCGGAAACCATGTAGATCTCGTACTCGCCTTCCAGCATGGCGCACAGCGCAAAGGTGGTGTTGCAGACTTCGGTCCACAGTCCGGCGACGATCACCTTCTTGCGGCCATTGGCGGCGAGCTGGTCGCGCACCTTCTGGTCATCCCAGGAGTTCATCGACGTGCGTTCCAGCACTTTCTTTTCCGGGAAGACATCGAGCAGTTCGGGGTAGGTATAGCCGGAGAACGACTCGGTTTCGACGGTGGTGATGATGGTCGGAATGTCGAACGCCTTGGCGCCCTTGGCCAGACCCACGACGTTGTTCTTGAGCGTCTGGCGGTCGATCGACTGCACGCCGAAGGCCATTTGCGGTTGGTGATCGATGAAGATGATCTGGCTGTTTTCAGGGGTCAGCACTTCGAGCTTGGCGGTGGCGTTGGTCATGTCAGTGTCCTTGAAGAAGTAGGTTTGGGGTGTTGCTTGCAGCGCGTTGCTGCGATGAACAGAACTATATTCTTCGGGACAATACGGCGGTAGATGGCGATTTTTGACTTCATCGTTCTTTTTATGGAACGATGGTGAGCAACGAAGGATCTTTGCAGACGGTGCGGCAGCCGCCGGCATAAAGCTTGCAATCGACAGCGGATTCCGGTCCTATCCAGAGCAGAAGATGCTATGGGATGGATTTCAGAAGCGGCTTCCAGGGATTAACCTCGCCGCAAAACCCGGCAATTCGAACCATCAGAATGGGATTGCCCTCGATATCTCCGTTAGAGCAGCGGACGGCAATGAAACATAAGAGTGGCTCAAACAACATGCACCTGCATTTGGCTTCGTACGTACTGTCAACGCTGAGCCATGGCACTGGGAATATGACCCCGCTCGCGCACAGCTCGCGGTGCAGAATGGCACCTACAAAATTCCTTCAGTGACGAACTGATCGGTCATCGGCGCAGGGCGTTCGCCCCCCGCTGCGCTACAGTCGGTCGTCCAGCGTGTGAGTTGTATCTAGCCGAGGCGTATCAAGCAGTCGTGCTTTTACATCGAGCAGCTTTTCGTCAGATACATCGAAGCGCTCAACCCACGCTTCGCCTTTTGGTCCGGTCAGCCGCGGTTCGCCGGCGGCACTGGCCGCCAGGTGTAACCCGAACACAGCACTGCGCAGCGATTTGAGCGCTGCGTTAGGTAGCGCGTACTGTGGAGGCTTAGGGTCGATAGCCGTCGCAGCAAGGCCGGGTTCGTTGCCAGCCTGAATGACGATGCCAGCGCCGTAGTCATAGAAGGCGAACCAGTCTGGCGGCAATTCCGAGCGCAACGTGTGCAAGCCGCCTGCCTGCGCCACCATGTCACGATTGATTGCGGTCAGCCAAGACACTGTCTTGAACCTGTCGGGCTTGAGCACCATGGCGGAGAAAACTGGCGTCCCCACATCAACGCCGCGGGCCTGCTCCGACGCGAAGGCTTCGGTGGGCTGATTACTGTTCCATTCCGACGGGGACAGCACAAAACCAAAACCGCCATGGCCATGCAATGCTTGCAGCCTCGCAGCGAATTCTACGAACAAGGTTTGAAAGGCTTTGGGTTGCTCGACAATATCAACAAAGGGCAACGCGAACCGCAACACATCCAGACGGCCTGTTTTTTTGGCGGCCCAAGCCGGTGCGGCATTGACATAAAAGGAATACGGGCCGGCATCCTCGCGCTTGGTGCCACTCGTGTACTGCAGGTCAAGCTTCTCGTCTTCGTCGAGCGTTGCGAAAAAATCGCGGATTGTCGGACTCTTGACGTAGGGCATGCACGGCGGGCCTGACGGGGGCTCGCCACGCCACAGCCATGTGAGGGCATCGCCCGCGTGCGCCAGGTAATCGTCAAAACACTGTGCGATTGCCTCCCGCTTAAGCTGTGTATAGCCGCCTTCGAAATATAAAGTGCCTGTAATGGCGATGACGGCGCCCACATAGTCGTGGCGGCTCTTAGGCATGAGCATCGCCCCGGGGAACTGCTGCGCCTGCGCGTTCTCGCGAAGTGCTGCGGCAAACGCCTCGCGGCTCATGTCGGGATGAAAAGCTGTCATAGGTCGTCTCAGGATACGGCGGGGATGGCCGCGGCTCATGGCTCACATTCTCTCAAGAGTTGGAGCCTCCGCAATGTCCGGGGCGATTCAAGAAGTGAATGAAAAATAGGCCGCACTGGGCGACCTATTCTGCATGGAAGCGCTGGCTTAAAGAGCACTTGTCTCAAGCGATTTTTATTCCTCGAAAGCGAACTTTATTCACGCGCTTTAAAAACTGAAAATAAAGTCGGTCGCAAACGGCCCGCGTGTCGATGGCTGCGAATGTTGGCGAGGTACAGGCGCACGTTGCGCCACACTTAAAACGTGTACTTCGCCGTCAGCAAGAACGACCGCGGCGCGCCGAAGTGGTTGTTGTCCTGGGTGCTGCCGATCGCCTGGTAGTAATACTTGTCGAACAGGTTATAGACGTTCAGGCGCAGATCCAGATTTTGTGAGGCCCGATACGCCACCACCGCATCCCACACGCTATACCCCGGCTGGCGCACGTTATACGCGGGCACACTGATCGCGCTTTGCACACGTACCGCCCCCCCCACCCGCCACGCATTCAGCGCGCCCGGCAATGTGTACATGGTCGAGAGCTTGAACAGATGACGCGGAGTCTGCGTGTCGTAGGGCGCGCCCGCACGGAGGCTGCCCGAATCCTCCAGGTACTTGGACTGGTTGTACGTATAGCCGGCAGCCACCTGCCAGCCCGGCGTGATTGCGCCCGCCACTTCAAACTCCACCCCCCGGCTTTGCACCTTGCCCGACGGCGCATAGCATTCGATCACCCCCGGGCTGCACGCGGACGTGGCCAGCGCGACCGGTCGGTTGCGCTGTCGGATCTGGAACACCGCCGCGCTGGCGTTGAGCCGTCCGTCGTAATACGCCCCCTTGATTCCGGCCTCCAGATTGGTGCCGATGACCGGGTCCAGCGGCGCGCCGCTGGTTGACTGGCTGCTCTGCGGCTGGAACACGCTGGTCCAGCTGGTGTAGACGGAATGGTGGCGGTCCAGGTCGTAGATCAGGCCCGCGTAGGGTGTCAGCTCGTGCTTGACCTTATAGTCCGCAGGCGGGCTGACGTAGTCGCCGGACTTCAGCGTCATGTCGTACTCATACCAGTCCAGCCGAGCGCCCAGCATTAGCGTCAGCGGGTCGGCAAGGCTCAGGCGGGTGGTGGCGTAGCCGCTCATCTGGCGCTGGTATCCCTTGCGCGACCAGGGGTAGACGAACGCGGGTTTCTCCACGGCGCTGGAGTTCCAGTGTTCCGGGTCGACCGTCATGTTGTAGTCCAACGGCCACCCGCCGGGGCCGTCGTCGTCCTTGTTCTTCAGGAAGCTGCCGCCCAACACCAATTCATGCGTGCGCCCGAGCAGCGAGAAGGGGCCGCTCAGGTAGCCGTCCACGCTGTACTGGGTTTTGTCATAGGCATACTGGCCCAGGCCCTGCCCGAAGAACGTCGAGTCTTCCAGCGGGTACAGATAACTGCCCAGCATGTTCATCCTGGCGCGCAACGTGCGGGCGGTGAGCTTGCCGGACCAGCCGTTCTCGAAACGGTGGTCGAGCTCGGCGAAGAAGCTGGTGTTTTCCTTGTTCCAATAGGCCCAGTCCGGCGACAAGCGGATCGAGCGATTGAAGTCGTAGAAGCTGCCGTCTCGGCGCGTGGGCAGCCCATTCCAGTCCGCGCCCGGGTTGTCCTCGCGGTTGTAGTAGCCGCCGACGCTGAGCGTCGTGTTTGCCGTGAGATCGGCTTCGATGGTGCCGTAGAAGAGCTGGCGCTGGTGCTCGTAGGCCTTCTTGAAGGTATTGGAATCCTGATACGCCACCACCCCCCGGGCGCGCAGTGTGCCGGCCTCGTTCAGCGGGCCCGAGCCGTCGACTTCGCCCCGGTAATTGTCCCAACTGCCGGCGCTCGCCGTCACCGAGAACTGCGGCACCGCCGTGGCGCGCTTGCGCACCAGGTTGATCGTGCCCGAGGGATTGCCGGCCCCCGTCATCATCCCGGCCGCGCCGCGCAGCACCTCGACGTGATCGTACATAGCCAACGTCGCCACGCCCTGCGTGTCGTAGTCGTAGCCCAGCGGCACCCCATCAGCCAGGAACGAACTGATCTCGAACCCGCGAGAGAAGAACTGCGTGCGTTCCCCGCCGCCGATCTGGCGCGTGGTCAGCCCGGTCGTGTCGCGCGCCACATCGTCCAGCGACTGAAACCCCCGGTCCTCGATCTGCTGGCGCGTCACCACGCTGACCGACTGCGGCGTCTCGCGCGGAGACAGCGCGAACTTGGACGCCGTGGACATGACCGTCGTGGTGTAGGAATGGGTGCCTTCCGTCACGCCCAGCGTGTCCGCTTCCACCGACACCGGCGCCAGCGTCGTCGTGTTAGCCGGGGCTACCGACAGGCTGCCGTCCGGCGTACGCCGCAGCTCCAGCCCACTTCCGGCCAGGGCGCGAGCGGTGGCTTCTTCTAAGGACATCCGGCCAGAGACGGCCGGCGCGGACTTGCCCGCCACAAGATCCGCCCGAAACGAGATCACCGCGCCCGCGATGCGCGCGATCTGGGTCAGCGTCACATCCAGCCGGCCCGCAGGCAAATCGTATTGGCGCAGCGCCTGGGCATGGGCGGTGCAGGCGGCGGCTGCGATGACGCAGGCGGCCGGAAACCTCAGGGAAAGCATGGATCACTCCGTGGTTGCGTGAGTACGCGTTCCCTGTATGTGCATCGGCACCATCAAAAAAACACCCGGCGCGTGAAATAGTCAGGCCAGATCGATCATCACGTACCAGCGGCTCACCCGCTGCATTCGGATCGGCAAGGTATTCCTCAGCGCCTCGAGCGCCCGGTCGCCATCGTCCAGCGGAAACAGCCCCGTCACGCGCAGCCGCGCCGCCTGCGGCGACATCCGCAGCCAGCCCGCCCGGTAACGGGCCAGCGCATCCACCACGGTTTGCAGGGGCTCGTCATGGACTTCCAACTCACCGTTCTGCCAAGCGGCGGCGTGTGCCTGGCCGTTCTGCACCGCATCCACCTGCCGCGCATCGAACCACACGCTCTGCCCCGGTGCCAGGGGCTGGCGCACGCCTGCTAGCGTGGTCACCACGGCGGTCCCGCTCAATGCCAGGCAGAAACTGCGCCCGGCAGCGCAGCGCACCATGACGCGCCCCTGGGCAAGCCTGACCTCGCCTTGCGGCAGCCGCAGCTGCAACTCCTGGCTGCCCCCCAACTCAAAAATCGCCGCCCCGGCCGACACGCGTACCACGTGCGGCCCCTCCCACGACGCCGCGCTGCGCGCATCCAGCTCCATGGTGTTGCCGTCCGGCAAAGCCACCCGCCGGCGCTCACCGGTGCGGGTGACATAGCCCGCCGCCAGAGATTGCAACGGCACATAGCGGTCCGCCACGCCCGCTCCCAGCAGCAGCGCCCCGCCCGCCAGCGCCAGCTTCCCCAGCCGCCGACGCTGCGCCAGCTGCGGCCCCACCAGCGAACGCCGCAGCGCATCGCCGTCGGCCAGCAGCCCTGGCCGCAGCGCATGCAACGTACCATTGAGCGCTGCGTTCAGCCGCTGCCACGCCGCGCCATGGCCCGGGCTCTCCGCCAGCCATCGTTCAAACGCCGCGCGGTCTGCATCGCTGGCCTGCCCGCTGGACAAACAGACCTGCCACTCGATCGCCGCCTCGCGGGTGCGCGCATCCAAGGCCGTCATACCCAAAACACCTCGCAGCAACGGTTCAAGGCCTGCACGATGTACTTGCGCACCATGGTCGGCGATACCTTCAGCCGCGCCGCAATTTCCACATGCGTCATCCCATCGAGCTGGCTATACAGAAACGCCATCCTGGCTTTGGCAGACAGCCCCTCGAGCGCCACATCCAGCGCCTGCAAGGCTTGCAGGGTCTGCACCCGCTCCTCGGCCGACGGCTCCAGCGGCTCCGGCTGCAACCGCAACGTCTCCAGCCAGGCCTGCTCCAGCTCGCGCCGCCGCCACAGCCGCCACGTAATTCGCCGGGCGATCGTGACCAGCATGGCCCGCGGCTCGTTTAGCTGCTCCAACGCCGGCAGGCAAAGCAACTGCGTAAACGTCTCGCCCGCCACGTCCTCCGCGTCCTCGCGGTTGCGCAGGCCATTGCGCAGCCGCCGCTCCAGCCACGGGTGGTCATTCTTATAAATGGTGGAAAAACGGCTATCGCGTGTCGAGGCCACGGGCTGCGCTATAAACAAATAGGAATCGTTATCAATTATCGCATAGGGCGCGCCGCTGTTTCCAGTCCCACCCCCTGTTCCTGCGAAACTCCCCGCCACGGTACGACTCGGCAATCTCAGCAAACGCTCGCGTGAGATGGGGATGCATGTAGTCGAGGTTGGCGTCGACGATGCCGCACGTAGTTAGGCAAAGCAATCGTGAGGCACGCGCGACCGACTTTATTTGTCGTTTTCATGCTGAGCAGATCCACGTGCCAAATGTGAACAGGGCCGCGTATTCGCGGCCCTGTTCACGTTTGGATAAGCGCTGCGCTACCGCATCACTCCACCGTCACGCTCTTAGCCAGGTTCCGCGGCTTATCCACATCCGTCCCCCGCGCGCATGCCGTGTGATACGACAGCAACTGCAGCGGCACCGTATGCAGAATAGGCGACAGCTTGCCATAGTGTTCCGGCATACGAATCACATGCATGCCTTCGGCGCTCTGGATCTTGCTGTCGGCGTCGGCAAACACATACAACTCGCCGCCACGCGCACGCACTTCCTGCATGTTGGACTTCAGCTTTTCCAGCAGCTCGTCCTTGGGCGCGATGGTGACGACCGGCATGTGCTCGGTGACCAGCGCCAGCGGACCGTGCTTGAGCTCACCGGCCGGGTAGGCTTCGGCGTGGATGTAGCTGATTTCCTTGAGCTTGAGCGCGCCTTCCAGCGCGATCGGGTAGTGCATGCCGCGGCCCAGGAACAGGGCGTTTTCCTTGGAGGCGAAACGATCGGCCCAGGCCATGATCTGCGGTTCCAGCGCCAGCACCGAACCGATGGCGGACGGCAGGTGGCGCAGGGCCTTCAGGTGCTCGGCTTCCTGCTCTTCCGTGAGCTTGCCGCGCGTCTGCGCCAGCGCCAGCGTCAAGAGGAACAGCGCGGTGAGCTGGGTGGTGAAGGCCTTGGTCGAGGCCACGCCGATTTCGACGCCGGCGCGCGTGATGTACGACAGCTTGCACTCGCGCACCATGGCGCTGGTGGACACGTTGCAGATGGTCAGCGTGTTTTCCATGCCCAGGGAGCGGGCGTGCTTCAGCGCGGCCAGCGTGTCGGCGGTTTCGCCGGACTGCGAGATCGTCACGACCAGCGAGCGCGGGTTCGGCACGCTGTCGCGGTAGCGGTATTCGCTGGCGATTTCGACGTTGACCGGGATCTTGGCGATGGATTCGATCCAGTACTTGGCGGTCAGGCCGGCGTAGTAGCTGGTGCCGCAGGCCAGGATCAGCAGGGAATCGACTTCCTTGAAGATCTTGTAGGCCTCGTCGCCAAAGAGTTCGGGCGTGATGGACTCGATGTCCTGCAGGGTGTCGCCGACCGCGCGCGGCTGCTCGAAGATTTCCTTCTGCATGTAGTGGCGATAGGGGCCCAGCTCGGCGGCGCCCGTGTGCACGTGCACGGTGTGCACTTCGCGATCGACGTTCTTGCCGGCGGCATCCACAATCCAGACGCGCGAGAGCTGCAGGTCGACGACGTCGCCGTCTTCCAGGTAGATGATCTGGTCGGTCGTGCCGGCCAGCGCCAGCGCGTCGGACGCAAGGAAGTTCTCGTTCTGGCCCACGCCCACCACCAGCGGCGAGCCTTGACGCGCGCCGACCACACGGTGCGGTTCGTCGCGGCAGAACACGGCAATCGCATACGCGCCATGCAGGCGGCGAACGGCGTTCTGCACCGTTTCGAAGAGGTCGCCCGAGTACAGGTGATTCACCAGGTGTGCGATGACCTCGGTGTCGGTCTGGCTTTCGAAGACGTAGCCGACGGCTTGCAGCTCGGCGCGCAGTTCGTCGTGGTTTTCAATGATGCCGTTGTGAACGAGCGCGATGCGCGGCTCGTCGTTGCCCAGGTGCGAAAAGTGCGGGTGGGCGTTGTGCGTGGCGGGCACGCCGTGCGTGGCCCAGCGGGTGTGGGCGATGCCGGTGAAGCCTTGGATCTTGTCCTGCGCAACCTGGTCGGCCAGCTCGGCCACGCGCTGCGTGCTGCGCGTGCGGCGCAGATGGCCGTCGGCGTAGACAGCGACGCCGCAGGAGTCATAGCCGCGGTATTCCAGGCGCTTCAGGCCTTCAACGAGGATCGGGGTGATGTCGCGCTGGGCGACGGCGCCAACAATGCCGCACATAGGAGTGACTCCGGGTAAGTTCAGTACCGACGCATTGTGCGCGACCCTTAAAGAAATTTGATTTCTTTATGTTCGACAATTTGGCAGTTAATTCCCTTACACAAATGTGATTAAATTATCTTTCGTCAGAATCGACATTTTGAATTAATCATGCAAAACACGTCCATTCCCCTGCCTGAACTGGATGATCTGGACCGGCGCATTCTTGAACAGTTACAAGAAGACAGCTCGCTGACCAACCAGGATCTGGCCGCGCGGGTGCACGCATCGCCCCCGACCTGCCTGCGGCGGGTGCGGCGATTGGTGGAAGAAGGGGTGATCGACCGGCAGGTGGCCATCCTGTCGGCCGAGAAGCTGGGCAGCACGCTGACGGCGATTGTGGAGATCACGTTGGACGTGCAGGCCGCGGAAAGCCTGGACGCGTTCGAGCAAAGCATGCTGACGGAGCCGGCGGTGCTGCAGTGCTACCGGGTGTCGCCCGGTCCGGATTTTGTGGTGATCGCGCAGGTGAAGGACATGCCGGCGTATCACGCGCTGGTGCACCGCGCCTTCACCGCGCAGGCCAACGTGCGCAACGTGCGCACGTTTTTCTCGGTGCATCGCGCCAAGTTCGAGACGCGGATTGATGTGCGGGGGTGAAGTGCCGGCGTGAGGTGCGGCTATCGAACAGCCGCAGGGAAACGCGGCAGATGAAGCGGCCTACTTCCGCCCCACCAACCGCTCAAACTGCGCCAGATACCGGTTCCCCATCTTCTGCACGTCGTGCTCATTGCGCACGTACTCATACGCACGTTCGGTGACCTCGTGCCGGAACGCCGCATCATCCAGGCAGCGCGCCATGCCGGCCGCCATGGCCTGATGATCGCCCACGGCGCATAGCACGCCGCGGCCGTCGGCCAGGCTTTCCTTCAAGCCGCCGGCGTCGGTGGAAACAACGGGCACACGTTGCAGGAAGGCGTCGAGCACACTGCTGCCCAGCGCTTCTTCCTCGGAGCTCATGACGAAGACGTCGAGGATGCTGTAGAAGTCTTCCACGCCCTTTCTAAAGCCGGCAAAGCGGTAGACGTCTTCGATGCCGAGCTTGCGGGCCTCGTCCTTGGCCTGCTGTTCGCGGTCGCCGCCGGCGCCGAAATGCAGGAAGACGAAGTCGCGGCGCGTCTTGGCCAGTTCGCCGACAGCGCGCACCAGCGTAACGGGGTCCTTGTCGCGGATGAGGGCGGCGGAGGTCGCCATGACCTTCTTGCCCTCAAGGTCGAACTCGCGCACCAGGTTGGCGACGTTCTCGGTGTTGATCTGATGCGGTTCAACGGCGCTGCGGATGATGACGGGCTCGATGCCCAGTCGGCGCGGCTCGCCGGCGGCCATCTCGCTGATGGCCACAAACAGATCCGTGTGGCGCCACTTGTACCCGGTCTTCCATTCGTCGCCCGGCTTGACGACGAACGACGTGCGGCGCGAGAACACGACCGGCCGGCGGTGCAGCCATTTGGTCAGCACGGCCCACGTGATGGTGTTGGCGGTCTGCGCGTGGATGATGTCGTAGCGGCCGGCGCCGGCCAGAAACGCGAGCTGTCCGGGCACGTTGCGCACGGTGTGGGCGACGAATCCTTCCTGGCGGGCGCGCTCGGCCAGCGGCGCGCCTTCGCGGCACATCACTTCGACGTCATGCCCGGCCTTGCGGAACGCGCGCATGCAATACAGCGTCTGGCGCTCGCCGCCGCGCCAGCCTTTCTCGAAGTTCAGTTGCAGGATCTTCATGCGCGGCCGATGCCTGAATACTCGAAGCCCAGGCCGCGCACGTCGGCCGGCGTGTACAGGTTGCGGCCGTCGATGATGAGCGGCGTCTTGAGCAGGGCCTTGACGCGATCGAAGTCGGGCGCGCGGAAGACCTTCCATTCGGTGGCGATGAGCAGAGCGTCGGCGCCGTCCAGCGCGTCGTACATGTCGGTGGCGAAGCTGACGCCCTGATGGCCAGCCAGCGCGCGGCCGGCTTCGTGCATGGCCACCGGATCGTAGGCGCGCACCTCGGCGCCGCGGCGCGTGAGTTCGGCGATGACGGTCAGGCTGGGCGCCTCGCGCATGTCGTCGGTGTTGGGCTTGAAGGACAGGCCCCACAACGCAATCTTGCGGCCGCGCAGGTCTTCGCCGAAGCGTTCGACCAGTTTCTCGGACAGGCGGAATTTCTGCGCGTGGTTCGCGGCTTCGGCGGCTTCGATGACGCGCATCGGCAGGCCGTGCTCGGACGCCGTGTTGACCAGCGCCTGCACGTCCTTCGGAAAGCACGAGCCGCCGTAGCCCGCGCCGGGATACAGGAAGTGATAGCCGATGCGCGGATCGGCGCCGATGCCGCGGCGCACCTGTTCGACGTCGGCGCCCAGGACTTCGGCCAGGTTCGCCATCTCGTTCATGAACGAGATGCGCGTGGCCAGCATGGCGTTGGCGGCGTATTTGGTCAGTTCGGCGGAGCGCACGTCCATCACCATCAGGCGGTCGTGCGTGCGCTGGAAGGGCTCGTAGATGCGGCGCATGACGCCGATCGTGTAGTCGTCGTCGGCGCCGACGATGACGCGGTCGGGGCTCATGAAGTCGTTGATGGCCGCGCCTTCCTTCAGGAATTCCGGATTGGACGCCACCGTGAACGGCAGGTCCACGCCGCGCTCGGCCAGTTCCTTGGCGACCACGGCGCGCACCTTGTCGGCCGTGCCGACGGGCACCGTGGACTTGTCCACGATCAGCTTGCGCGAGGTCATGTGGCGGGCGATATTCTGCGCGGCGGCCAGCACGTACTTGAGGTCCGCGGAACCGTCTTCGCCGGGCGGGGTGCCCACGGCGATGAACTGGACGTCGCCAAACGCCACGCTCTGGGCGACGTCATCAGTGAAATGCAGCCGGCCGGCCTGCACGTTGCGGCGCACCAAGTCTTCGAGACCCGGCTCGTAAATGGGAATGCCGCCCTGGCGCAGAAGCGCGATCTTGGCCGCGTCCACGTCCAGGCACATGACATCGTTGCCCATGTCGGCCAGGCACGCTCCCGACACCAATCCTACGTAACCGGTACCCACGACCGTGATTTTCATGCCTGTGCGCCTTCAAATAGGTAATCTTTGCGCCCGGAAAGTGAAACCGGGCGCCGGCCGCCATTATAGAAGCGGCCCGCGCCCGAGGGTCCGAGCGGGTTCAAGCCGGCGCCAGCGGCTGCTAAGTCCGCAGCTTGTTGAAGCGGACGGTGTTGACCACCACGGCCAGCGCCGCGCACACCGTGCCCAGCACAAGCGCCAGTCCCGGCCCGTGGGCCGCGCTGACACTGAAGGCAATGGCCACCAGCGCGGTGCCGAAGCTCTGCCCGAAAACCCGGGTGGTGGCCTGCAAGCCGCCCGCCGCGCCGCTGCGCAGCCGGGGCGCGGCAGAGAGCAGCGCGCGGTTGTTCGGCGTCTGGAAGAAACCGAAGCCCACGCCCGCCACGAACATGCCGGCGATGACCGGCCAGTTCGACACCGTGGACGGCAGGAGCGCCAGCCAAAGCATGCCCGCGACCATCGTGGCCGCGCCAATGCCACTGAGTGTGGCGGCGGAATAGCGGTCGGAGAGGCGTCCAGCCAGCGGCGCGATGATGGCCGTGCCGACCGGCCACGCGCCCATCAGCATGCCCACTTCCAGATACGGCCGGCCAAGCACCTGCTGGAAGTAGAACGGCAGCGACACATACGAGGCCATCTGCGCGGCGAAGGTGCACGCCGACGCGCCCACCGCGAACGCCAGCGGCCGGATGCGCAGCAGGTCCACCGGCACCAGCGGCGCGGTCTGCTGGCTGGCGCGGCGCACCAGCACAATACCCGCCACCGCTGAAATCGCGACCAGACCGATGCCGCGCAGCAGATCCTCGCCCATCATGTCCACGCCGGAGATGAACACGCCCAGCGTCGCCATGCAGAGCAGCGCGCTGATCCAGTCCAGCTTCACATCGTTGCGCGGCACTTCGGGCAGATGGCGCAGGCCAAACATGGCAAGCGCGCAGATCGGCAGGTTGACGGCAAAGATCCACGGCCACGGCGCCACGGACAGAATCGCCGAGCCGATGGTGGGGCCCAGCACCGACATCACCGCCACCGTGGTGGCGTTGATGCTGATGCCCCGCCCCAGCATCTTGAGCGGATAGATGTTGCGCACCAGCCCGCCAAACATGCACATGAGCGTGGCGGCGCCCAGCCCCTGGAACACGCGCGCGGCGGTCAATTGCCACAGCGTGCCGGCCAGCGCGCAGCCCAGCGAGGCCAGTGTGAACAGCACCAGTCCGAACGTGAACATGCGGCGAAAGCCGATGCGCTCGGCCAGCGCGGACAGCGGCAAGAGCGCCATCACGACGGCCAGGTTGTAGGCGTTGACGATCCAGACCGCCTGCGCGGGCAGCGCGTTCAGATCCTTGGCGATCGTGGGCAGCGCCACGTTGGCGATGGTGGTGTCCAGCACCGACAGGCTAATGCCTGTCATCACGGTGGCCGCCGCCCAGTACCGGCGCGGCGCCGGCAGGCCGTCGGGCGGCGCGGGCTTGGTCCCGCCGCCCGCGGCCGCTTCCTGTTCCTGCGTCACGACTTCTTGACCGGGCGCTGCCATCCGTCGACGGTGACCTGCTTGGGACGCGACACCGTCAGCTTGTCGGCCGGTGCGTCGCGCGTGAGGGTGGTGCCGGCGCCCAGCGTGGCGCCGCGGCCCACGCGCACGGGCGCGACGAGCTGCGTGTCAGAGCCGATGAAAGCGTCGTCTTCGATGACGGTGCGGTGCTTGTTCACGCCGTCGTAGTTGCAGGTGATGGTGCCCGCACCCACGTTCACGCGCGCGCCGATGTCCGCATCGCCGATGTAGGCAAGATGGTTCGCCTTGCTGTCAGCGCCCAGCACGCTTTTCTTGATCTCGACAAAGTTGCCGACGTGGCTGCGATCGCCCAGCTCGGCGCCGGGACGCAGGCGGGCATAAGGACCCACGCGCGCATCGCGGCCGACTTCGGCCTGCTGCAGGTGGCTGAAGGCTTCGATCTGCGTGCCCGCACCGACGCTGACATCACGCAGCACGCAATGCGGGCCCACGCGCACGCCGTCGGCCAGCGAGACCTGGCCTTCGAACACGCAGCCCACGTCGATGAACACATCGCGGCCGCAGGTGAGCGTGCCACGCACGTCAAAGCGCGCCGGGTCGGCCAGCGTGACGCCGGCTTCGAGCTGGCGGCGGGCCTGCTCGGCCTGCCAGCGGCGCTCCAGTTCGGCCTGCTGCACACGGCTGTTCACGCCCAGCGTTTCCCAGCCGGCGCCCGGCTGGGCCGCCCCCACGGGCACGTCGTCGACCACGGCCAGCCCGACCACGTCGGTCAGGTAGTACTCGCCCTGGGCGTTGTTGTTGTCGATGCGGGTCAGCCAGTTCTTCAGCTTCGCGGTGGGCGCGCTGAGAATGCCGGTGTTCACTTCCTTGATTTCGCGCTCGGCGTCGGATGCGTCCTTGTGTTCGACGATGCGGCACACGTTGCCGTTGGCGTCGCGCACGATGCGGCCGTAGCCGGTGGAATCGGCCAGCACTTCGGTCAGCACGGCGGCGCCCTGGCCGCGCGCGTCCAGCAAACGCTGCAGCGTTTCGGGCTGCACCAGCGGCACGTCGCCGTAGAGCACCAGCGTGACGTCGTCCTTGCCGTCGCCTTCCAGCAGCAGCGGCACGGCCTGTTGCACGGCGTGACCCGTGCCCTGTTGCGGTTGCTGCAGCACGAAGTGCAGGTCCGGCTGGCCTTCAAACGCCTGCTTGACGCGTTCAGCGCCATGGCCGACCACCACGATGATGCGCGCGGGCTTCAGTTGGCGCGCGCTGTCCAGCACGTGCGACAGCATGGGTTTGCCGGCCAGCGTGTGCAGCACTTTGGGAAGGTCGGACTGCATGCGTTTACCCAGTCCGGCGGCAAGAATCACAACATTAAGCATAGGTTCCAGTAGGTTGAGAGACGGGCGGGCGGCCTTGCGGCCTACCCGCGTGTCGATTGAAGGATGGGTTCAGGGCTTGCCGTCGGCAGGCCCATTTTTCTTGGCGGTCTTGGCCGTGCGCTTGGCGGCGGCCGGCTTGCGCGCGGCGGCGGGTTTGGCGGGCGGCTTTCCGGTCTTGGCGTCCGGCTGGGCCGACGCCTTGGGGGCCTCGGAGTCGGATTTGGACTTGGACTTTGCGGCGTCCGGCGCGCCTGCTGCGCCCGTTGCGCCGGCCGGCATGGATGCAGCGGTAGCCGCTGCGATCTGATTGAACTGCTGCTGCAGCAGGTCCCACCACGCCTTGGACGCTGACTGCGCCGCGGCGCCCATCTGTTCGCTCATGGCGGCGGCCGATTCCGGTCCGCTCCCGGCCGATGCGCCTGCGCCTTCCGGTTGAGCACCCGACTGCGCGGCGCCGTTTTCCTTTTCACTTGCAGGGGTCGCATTGCTGGACTGCGCAGAAGCGGCACTGGCAGACCCCGCCGTTTTTGGCGCCGGCTTCAACCCCAGCGCAACTTCCAGCGGCGACGCCGCGGCGCCGTCCTGGCTTGCGCCCATGTCCATACGCGATGCGCTGTCCACGAAGGCGCGCAAGGTGCTGATGGTGGAGCGCTGCACTTCCATGCCCTGGATGGTGCTCGAGAGCATGCTGAGATTCATGCGCAGCCAGTTTTCCACCGAGCGAAGCTCGGCGATGCGGCGGTCCAGGTCTTCCAAATTCATCGGCGGGGCCATGGGCAGGCTGCTGGCAAGACCGCCGGGACCGGTCAACCCGGCCCACGCCTGACGCATCATCTCCATGCTGGCCAGCAGCGGGTTGCCCGACAGATCAGAGCTCTGGCCCATGCCGGGCAGGACGAACGGGTTGTTGTATTGGTCGCTCATTCCAGGTGTCTCCATAGTCGGGTGCTTGCTGCCGGCGGCCGGGGTCACCCGGGCAGCAGTTGATTGTTCTCCACGCGCACGTGGTCGCCGGACGCGAACGCGAACGGCTGCGCGCTGCGGAACTGGCGGGTGCTGCCATCATTCATGCGCACTGTGAGTTCATAGTGCGTCACTGTTTGTTGCTGTCTGATATTACGCTCAACTTCACGGCCTGCCAAAGCACCGCCGACCGCGCCCAGCACCGTCAGCGCCGTCTTCCCGTTGCCTCCGCCAAACTGATTACCCACAACGCCGCCGGCCACGCCGCCCGCGATGGTCCCGACCAGATGGTTGCTGTCGTCCTTGGTGGGCACCTGCACCTGGCGGATGGTCTGGACCACGCCGCAGGTCGCGCAGGCCTGCTGCGCCGGCGCTGCGGCCGCACGCTGGGGCTGGGCGGGTTGCGATGGCTGCGATTGCTGCGCCTGATGCATCTGGCCGGCGGGCCTGCCCGCGCCCGGCGGTGCGGTATTCGCGGCGGTGGGCGGTTCAGCGGCCGGCGCCGGCGCCAGGTTGGCGTCCTCGGGTCCGGCCTCGGCCACGGCGGCCTCCGCGTGCGGATTGGCGGACGGCGACGGCAGCCAGCCCAGCACGGCAGCGACGCCTACCGAACACATGACGATGACGGCGATCGCCGCGGCGGCAAGCAGCGGATGCAAGCCGCGGCGCGGCGACGCGGAAGAGGTCGAGGTATTCATGACGATGCTCCATCGTAACTAACCGGCAGTGGTATAGCACCCGCGCGCAGTTTCGGCATGTTGCGATGGTGACCCTTCATTGCAGGGCAGATGGAGGGTGGACAGGGTGGGGCATTCGTGGACAATAGGCCCCATGGATTCGATCACGCTGACCCAACTGGAACAGGCAATCAACTACTGGCGCAACACGTCGCCATCAGTGGGAGAAGAGTCTCGCCTGTGCCCCGAGGCGGCCGCGCTGGCCACCCCTTACGCGCTGATGATCATCAGCCATCAACGCGAAATCGCCGCCGCCGAACTCGGCGATAAAGCGCGCGCGGCGCTGGCGGCCTGGGCGGCTGCAAAGGTCTGAGCAGGCTGGCGGCCAGTTCCGCCGCAATCGACCCCGCCGTTATCCCTTGAGCAGCGCCTGGATGTCATGCGTCAGGGCGTCAACCCCGACATTGTTGTTGACCAGCACGCGCGACTCGCCCTTGCCGTCCAGCAGGTAGAACGCGGCCGTGTGGTCCATCGTGTAGTTGCCGTCCTTGGTGGGCGCCTTGGCGTAATAGGCCTTGAACGACGCCGCCGCCTTCTTCACCTGGTCCGGCGTGCCGGTCAGCCCCAGGAACCGCGGATCAAACGCCGTGACGTACTGCTTGAGCACCTCGGGCGTATCGCGCTCAGGGTCCACCGAAATCAGCAGCACCTGCACGCGATCGGCGTCCGGACCCAGCTTTTTCATGACTTCGCTCAGTTCGGCCAGCGACGTGGGGCACACGTCTGGACACTGCGTGAAACCGAAGAACACGACCACGACCTTGCCGGAAAAGTCCGACAGCTGGCGCATCTTGCCGTTGTGATCGGGCAGTTCCATGGCGCGGCCCAACTGCGTGCCGCTGATGTCGCTGCCCTTGAACACGGGTTTGCTTTCGCCGCAGGCAGCCAGGGCGGCGGCGACGGCGGCAGCTGCGCCCAGTCGCAGGGCCAGCCGGCGGCTGGCGGAAAACACGGACATCAACAACCTCCAGGGGATCAGCGCAACAGGCCGACCCAGTGGTCCACCAGCAGCGCGCCAAACAGCAGCGCCAGGTAGAGAATGGAAAAACGGAACATGCTGCGGGCCAGCTCGTCGCTGTACGCGCGGTACAGGCGCCAGGCGTAGGACACGAACATGCCGCCCAGCACCAGGGCGGACAGCAGATAGAGTTCGCCGCTCATGCGGATGGCGTAGGGCAACAGCGTGGTCGCCATCAGGGCCAGGCTATACAACAGGATGTGCAGCCGGGTGAACTGGTTGCCGTGCGTCACCGGCAGCATGGGCAGGCCGGCCTTGGCGTAATCGTGATTGCGATAGAGCGCCAGCGCCCAGAAGTGCGGCGGGGTCCAGATGAAGATGATGAGGACCAGCACCCAGGCCTCGGCCGGCACCGAGTCCGCAACGGCGGCCCAGCCCAGCGCGGGCGGCATTGCGCCCGACAGGCCGCCGATCACGATGTTCTGCGGCGTGCGCGGCTTGAGGATGATGGTGTAGATGATGGCGTAGCCCACGAACGTGGCGAACGTCAGCCACATGGTCAGCGGGTTGACCATGTTGTAGAGCACGAACATGCCCGCGCCGCCCAACAGGCCCGACAGGCTCAGCACCTGGAATGCCGAAATGGTGCCGCGCGCCGTGGCCCGGCGCGCGGTGCGCAGCATGCGGGCGTCGACTTCCTGTTCGATCAGACAGTTGATGGCGAACGCGGCAGCGGCCAGCAGCCAGATGCCGATCGTGCCGAACAGCACACGGCGCATGTCGGGAATGCCGGGCGCCGCGAGGAACATGCCGATCACGGCGCAAAACACCGCCAGCTGCGTAACGCGCGGCTTGGTGAGAACGAGGTACTGGCGGAGCAATCCGGATTGAGGAGCGGCAAGACTGGTCATAGTGGACCTCATTTTAAACGCGCACCAAATTGGGGTCGTACCGCCCCACCGGCTCGCGGCCGGCCGACGCCAGCCGCACCATCAAAACCACCGCCGCCAGCGTCAGGCCCGCAGCGCCCCCATTGTGCAGCACGGCGATCAGCAGCGGCCACTGGAAGAAGATGGTGGTCAGTCCCGTGAAGAGCTGCGCGGCCAACAGGGCCAGCATCAGCGTGGCCGGGCCGCGCAGGCCGGGCTCGGCGGCGCGCAGCCGCCACGCCAGGATGCCCAGGTAGACGAACACCACGAAAGCGAAATTGCGGTGCACCCAGTGAATCGCCGTCAGCGCGGGCTGCGAGATCATTTCGCCGGAAGGCAGCTCGCCCAGGCCCCGGATGACGGAATAGCCGCCGTGGAAGTCCATTTCCGGCACCCACACCCCGTGGCAGGTGGGAAAGTCCATGCAGGCGAGCGCCGCATAGTTGGTGCTGACCCAGCCGCCCAAGGTGACCTGCACCAGCAGAAGTCCGAATCCGACCGCCACCCACGGTTTCCAGCGCACGGCCTGCGCGCTCACCGGGAGATGCGGACGCTCGCGCGAAGACAGCCAGGTCATCAGCGCCAGCACCGACAGGCCAAAGACCAGATGGGCCGTCACGACAGCGGGCATGAGCTTGTGGGTCACGGTCCAGGCGCCGAACGCACCCTGCACGCACACGGCGACCAGCGTCATGATGGCCAGCGCGGGCGAACGGCCCAGTTCGCGGCGATAGCGCCACGCCATGTAGACGATGCCGATGATGAGCATGCCCAGGATGGCGCCGACATAGCGGTGGATCATCTCGATCCAGGCCTTGGACAACGTCACCGGCCCGAAGGGCATGGCCTGCGAGGCCTCGTGGATGTCGCCCATCGCGCCGATCGGCGTGACGCTGCCGTAGCAGCCGGGCCAATCCGGACAGCCCAGGCCGGAATCCGTCAGGCGCACGAAGGCGCCGAACATAATGAGGTCCAGCGTCAGGAACCAGGTAAAGAAGACGAGCTTGCGATAACGCGCTTTGATGCGTTCCATATTCAAATCAAAAACCTACATTCAACCAATGCGCGAGTTATAGACGAGCTTGCTGATGTCCTTGCGCACCCGCACGCCATCCGCCTCGGCGGGATACTGCATCATCAGGTTGCCCAGCGGATCGATCACCCAGATCGGATCCTGCAGGCCGGGCTGGCCGGCGGCCGTGTCGCGCGCCAGGAGGAACCGCGCCAGCTGATCCGGATCCACGCGCACCATCACCGTACCCTTGTAGGCCTCCAGCACCTTGTCCGGCACCACCGCGTCATCCGTGATGAACCAGACGCGCGCCAGGCGGTCCACGTTCTTGCCCTGGCTGGCGTGGCTGTTGCGCGTGATGAACAGCTTGCGCGCGCAGCTTTCGGGGCAGGCCGCGCCGTCGGCGGCCACCAGCAGCCATTTGCCCTTCAGGCTTTCCAGATCGAAGGGCTTGCCGTCCAGCGTGGTCAGACGCAGTTCGGACGCCGCGGGCATGGGCCGTTGGGGCGACAGCAGCGTACCGTAATTGCTGGAATCGGTGGGCCACCACTGCGGGTTCAGGTAGACCACGAACGCCGCGACGATGGGCGCCAGCGAGCACAGGAACACCAGCACCATGGGCGTCAACGAACGCTTGACTGCGGGCTTGTTGGTTGGAATGTCGCGAGCCACTTTTTATCCTGGATTAGCGTTGGTCATCTGCGTGCACGCATGCGCGCCTGGGCCTGCTGGTCCACGCGCTGGCGTGAGCGGCGGATGGCGCCCCCCAGCACCACCAGCCATGCAATGGCGGCAATTGCGCCAAAAGCGAACCACTGTACCGCGTACGACGTGTTCTGCTGGAAATCGACAGAGGGCTGGGGCCAGTCGCGCACCAGGCCATCATCGGCCTGGCCGCCTTGGCTCAGCACCGTGGGCAAAAAATTCAGTCCGGTCGCGCGGGCATAGGCGTCCAGCGGCAGGTTCTGCACCTGCGGCACCGTGCCGCCCGCCACCGGCAGCGCCGCGGGCAGGGTGGAGGCTTCCGCGCCGCTCAGCGACCACAGCTCGAACATGCGCGGCACACGCACCGACAGCTCGCCCTGCACGGTCTGCACGCCCTCGGGCGTGGCGGGCAGTTGCGGCTCGCCCTGGCCCTGGATGACGCGCGGCAGCCAGCCCCGCAGCACCAGCACCGCGCGGTTCGTGGCCGCGTCCAGCAGCAGCGGCGTGGCCAGCCAGTAGCCCGGCCGGCCTTCATGGTTGCGATTGTCCAGCAGTACACTGAATTGCGGCAGCCACGTGCCGCTTGCTTGCGCCACGCGCCAGGGCGTCATGTCGGCGAGCGGCGTTGACGGCGTCAACGCCAGCGGCGCTTGCTTGCGGCCCGCTTCGATCGAGGCCAGAATGGCGCGTCGCTCATCGCTGCGGCGCAACTGCCATTGCCCCAGCGACACCAGGACCATCACGGCCAGGCCAAGCAGCAATAAGGCGGCTACCGTGTAGCGGGTGGAATGCGGTCGGGACATCTGTCGTTGCTGAATCTGAATAGTCGGGAGACCACAATGCGCGTTTTCGTCGTTCTGGCCTTCATCGGGATACTGGCCAGTCTGGCATCCGCCCTGGTCTACCTGATGCGGGACAAAGGTACCACCAACCGCACGGTCAACGCGCTGACGGTCCGCATCGGCCTGTCGGTCGCCCTGTTCCTGTTCGTGCTGTTCGCCCATCACATGGGCTGGATCGAAAGCACCGGTTTTAGATAGGCTGCACGGGTCCCGGTTCCCCGGGTCCTGCACCGCATTGCCGGCGCGCGCCTCCAAATAGCCTGAAAGCGCGATGGATGCCGGCTTGCCGCCCAGCCATCCCTTCGCGCTTTCCCGTGCTGCAACCGCAGCCGGCGCCGCCGGCCGCGATCAGAACCACGACGTCAGAACCAGTACACGAACAGGTACAGGCCCAGCCACACCACGTCGACAAAGTGCCAGTACCAGGCCGCGCCTTCGAACCCGAAGTGATGGTCCGGCGTGAAATGCCCGCGGATCAGGCGGATCAGGATGACGGTGAGCATCGTGGCGCCCAGGATCACGTGGAACCCGTGAAAGCCGGTCAGCATGTAGAACAGCGACCCGTACGCGCCCGAGTTGAACTTGAGGTTCAGGTCCTGGTAGGCATGGATGTACTCAAACGCCTGACAGGCCACGAACACGAAGCCCAGGATGACGGTGGCCGCCAGCCAGAACTTCGCCTTGCCGCGGTGGTTTTCACGCAGCGCATGGTGGGCGATGGTCAGCGTGACGCCGGAGCTCAGCAGCAGGGCCGTGTTGATCGTGGGCAGCCAGAAGGGACCCACGGTCTGGAACGGTTCCACCACGCCAGCAGGACCGAAGTTCGGCCACGCGGCCTGGAAATCCGGCCACAGCATCAGGCGGTGGTCGATGTCGCCCAGCCACGGCGTCGTGATCGTGCGCGTGTACCAGAGCGCGCCAAAGAACGCCGCAAAGAACATGACCTCGGAGAAGATGAACCAGCTCATGCTCCAGCGGTACGAACCGTCGATGCGCTTGCTGTTCAGCCCGGTCTCGGACTCGTGGATGGCATCGCCGAACCAGTAATACATGACGATGACCACGCCGATGAACCCCACCAGCACGGACCACTTGCCCCAGTCCGCGCCGTTGACCCAGGCCGCGGCTCCCAGGCCCATGAAGAGCAGTGCCACGGCCATGCGCACGGGATGGCCCGAGTCGGCGGGGACAAAGTAGTACGGTGCCTCTTTACCTTGAACCGAGTGGCTTGCACTCATGGCTTTCTCCCTGGTACAGATTTAGATTTAGGTAATTCAAGTCAGGCTGGAAACGGCCCAACGAACAATTAAAACCAGCACAGTCACAAAGATTGCCGCTGCCAGCAGTCCGGCCACGATGACGTGGACCGGATTGAGCTTGGCGCTGTCCTCACGGTAGCCCGCGCCCTTGCGCACGCCGAAGAACCCCCACGCCACCGCCTTCATCGTCTGAAGGAAACTCAGCTTGCGCTGAGACGTTTCGCGAAGGTCGTCGCTCATGGCCCCGGCTCCTAGCCGACGGCCTTGCCGGTCAGCAAGGCCGAACCGCGGATCACCGTCCAGGCAAACACGGCAACGACGAAAACCAGAAGAACCAGTCCTGCGATCTTGTTACGGCGGCGCTGCTCGGGTGTCATTGCTGTGCTACCTGGAACATGGATAGGGATTTACTTCACTTCGGGCGGCGTTTCGAAGGTGTGGAACGGCGCGGGCGACGGCACCGTCCATTCCAGTCCTTCGGCGCCTTCCCACGGCTTGGCCGGGGCCGGTTCACCCTTGCCCATGTAGCAGCGCAGGATCGCAACCAGGAAAATCAGCTGCGACAGGCCGAACCAGAACGCGCCGATGGTGGCGAGCTGATGGAACGTCGTGAACTGCGCGGCGTAGTCGGCGTAACGGCGCGGCATGCCGGCCAGACCCAGGAAGTGCATCGGGAAGAAGGTCACGTTGAACGAGATCAGCGTGGACCAGAAGTGCAGCTTGCCCAGCTTTTCGCTGTACATGCGGCCCGTCCACTTGGGCACCCAGTAATAGGCACCTGCAAACAGCGCGAACAGGGAACCGGCCACCAGCACGTAGTGGAAGTGCGCCACCACGTAATAGGTGTCGTGGACCTGGATGTCGATCGGGGCCACCGACAGGATCAGGCCCGTGAAGCCGCCCATCGTGAACACGAAGATGAAGCCGATGGAAAACAGCATCGGCGTCTCGAACGTCATGGACCCGCGCCACATCGTCGCGACCCAGTTGAACACCTTCACCCCGGTCGGGATGGAGATGAGCATGGTGGCGTACATGAAGTAGAGCTGGCCGGTCACCGGCATGCCCGTCGTGAACATGTGGTGCGCCCACACGATGAACGACAGCACGGCGATGGAGGCGGTGGCGTACACCATCGAGGCGTAGCCGAAGAGCTTCTTGCGGGCGAACGCGGGCACGATGGCCGACACGATGCCGAACGCCGGCAAGATCATGATGTAGACCTCGGGGTGCCCGAAGAACCAGAACACGTGCTGGTACAGGACCGGGTCACCGCCGGCGGCGGCATTGAAGAAGCCCGTGCCGAAGTGGCGGTCGGTCAGCACCATGGTGATGGCCGCGGCCAGCACCGGCATCACGGCCAGCAGCAGGAACGCCGTGATCAGCCAGGTCCAGCAGAACAGCGGCATCTTCATCAGCGTCAGGCCGGGCGCGCGCATGTTCAGGATGGTCACGATGATGTTGATCGCGCCCATGATGGACGACGCGCCCATGATGTGGATGGCGAAGATGGCCAGGTCCATGCCGGGGCCCATCTGCAGCGACAGCGGCGCGTACAGCGTCCAGCCCGCGGCGGTGGCGCCGCCCGGCACGAAGAACGAGGCGGTCAGCATGATCGCGGCGACCGGCAGCAGCCAGAAGCTGAAGTTGTTCATCCGCGCGAACGCCATATCGGATGCGCCGATCTGCATCGGAATCATCCAGTTCGCAAAGCCCACGAAGGCCGGCATGATCGCGCCGAACACCATGATCAGGCCGTGCATCGTGGTGAACTGGTTGAACAGCTCGGGGCGGAAGAACTGCAGGCCGGGCTCGAAGAGCTCGGTGCGCAGCAGAAGGGCGAGCGTGCCGCCCTCCAGAAGCATGACGAACGAGAAGATGAGGTACATCGTCCCGATGTCTTTGTGGTTCGTTGCAAAAAGCCACCGGCGCCAGCCCGTGGGCACGCCGTGGTGGTGGTCATCGTGACCGTGGCCGTGGCCCGGCGACACGTGGTCTACAGTGACGCTGCTCATGATGGACTCCTTCCTGCTGAGTGCCAGCCCCGTTCAACGGGGCGGCAGGGTATCTCTGACTAAACGGAACCGGTTCTACCGGTGAAGGAACGGCCCAGGCGCAATCAGCGCGCGGGCGTGATGTCCTTCGGAAGAACCGTCGGGTCCTGCCCCTTGCCGGCGTTGCTCCAGGCATGGCGCGTATAGCTGATGACCGCTGCGATCTCGACATCGTTGAGCTGCCCGCCGAACGCCGCCATGGCGGTGCCGGGCTTGCCCTTCAGCACGGTGTTGATCTGCTCCCCCTTGGGGCCCAGAACAACCTTGTCTCCGTCGAGCGGCGGGAAGGAACCGGGAATGCCCTTGCCGTTGGCCTGGTGGCAGGCCACGCAATTTGCCGCGAAAACCTTTTCGCCGCGGGCAACCAGTTCAGCTTCCGTCCACTCTTTATTGGGATCGTCGGCGTTTGCCGCCATCTTCTTCTTTTGGTCTTCAACCCACTTATCGTAGTCGGGCTGCGCCAGGACTTCCACGACGATGGGCATGAAGGCGTGGTCCTTGCCGCACAATTCCGCGCACTGGCCGCGATAGATGCCAGGCTTTTCGGCGTTGAACCAGGTGTCGCGCAGGAACCCGGGGATGGCGTCCTGTTTCACGCCGAAGTCCGGAACCATCCACGAGTGGATGACGTCGGCCGCCGTGAGGACGATGCGGATCTTCTTGTTGGCGGGGACGACCAGGTGGTTGTCCACTTCCATCAGATAGAACTCGCCCTTGGGCTCGCGGTTCTCGATCTGGGCGCGCGGCGTGGAAAGCGTGGAGAGGAACTTGATGCCGGCGGCCGAGCCGTCCAGATATTCGTAGCCCCACTTCCATTGATAGCCGGTGACCTTGACGGTCAGGTCCGCGCTGGAAGTGTCTTTCATGGCGACGACCGTCTTGGTGGCCGGCAGCGCCATGGCGATGACGATGATGAAGGGGATGACCGTCCAGGCGACTTCGACGCCCAGGTGTTCGTGGAAGGTCGCCGCCTTGTGGCCGCGGGACTTCCGGTGCGCCCAGATGGAGTAGAACATCACTCCAAAGACGCCGATGAAAATCACAATACAGATCGTGAGCAGCAACCAATGCAGCCACATGATGTCGCGCGAAATCGCGGTGACGCCTTCATGCAGGTTCAGCTGATTGACCTTCGGACCGCCGGGCATGTTTTGCACCTGGGCACCGGCCACGCCGCCAATCAGCATCGCACAAGCCCCCAGTATCCCTCTCCACTTCTTCATGCTTACCTCGAAATACGGCGCGAAGGCCCATTTGCTGGTGGCGGAAGTCACCGGAATACGGGCAACACGCAATTATTAGATGGCAGGGCGATGCAGGGAGATAGAGCGGCCCTGTCGTTCCCTCTCGAAATCACAAAGAAACTGGCGGATTATAGCGGACGCGCAAACAGATGTAATTTAGTGCTCTTGAATTCATGCGGCCCGCCCCCATGTGCGCTCGCCCCTTGACTACGGGCCGTAAACCGGGTGGCTTAAAATCGCCCGCAACCTCATCTCCTTGGCGCCACGATGCAAAAGCAGTTGCCCGATTTGTATGCCGCCCTGTGCGCCCGCGCGCAGGAGCCCGCCCCTGAAGGCGCGCGCGCTTTATATATAGCGGGGCGCCGCTGCGGCTGGGCCACGCACGCAGCCTGCGATGCGCTGCGCGATGCGCCGCAAACGCACGCGGACGACACGGCGCTGCGCATCGGCGAGGGTCTTGCGCCCGGCAATGCGCTGGACGCCGTGCTGGAACAGGCCGCGGAACTGTTGCGCCAAGCCAACTGCCTGCGCGGCTGGCGCGATGAATTGCTGGACGTTCTGGATGGCGACGAGCCGCTGGGCGTCATCGAACGCGCCGCCGTGCGGCCGTTGGGTCTGTTGACCAAGGCCGTGCATCTGAATGCGTGGACGCCCGACGGCAAGCTGTGGGTCGCCCGGCGCTCGCTCAGCAAGTCGACCGATCCCGGTATGTGGGACACGCTGGTCGGCGGACTGGCGGGAAGGGGCGAGGATCTGGAACTGGCGCTGGTGCGCGAATGCGGCGAAGAAGCCGGCCTGGACGAACCCGACCTCGCGCGCCGCACGCCGCTGCGCACGATTTTGCGCATCCACCGCCGGCTGCCCGAGGGCTATCAGGTGGAAGATGTGCTGACCAGCACGTGCATCCTTGCGCCGGACGCGCGGCCCGCCAACCGTGATGGCGAGGTCATGGAAATCGCCACCGTCGACGTCGCGACGGCCTTGCACCATATCGCCGAAGGCGAGTTCACGCTGGAAGCGGCCCTGGTGCTGGTCGAAGACATCATGCGGCGCCAGGCCGTCGGCGACATCAAGATCTGAATCGTTGAATCGGGCCACGCCCACGGGGCGGGCCCAGTCACCCTCAAATGAAACTGCCGGCACGCGCGCGGTGGCGCGCCCGGCAGAGTGCGGCTAGCGGGACGCTGGTTCCGGCGTTCCCAGCACGGGGCCGCTCGGCGCAGCGGCGCCCGACGCGTCGGCGTCCGACGCATTGGCGCCCGGAACCTCTCCGCCGTCAGCCGGCTCGCCGCGCAGTTCACGCGCCGCCCGCAGGTCCTCGCCTTCCGGCGGACCGCCTGCGCCGGCCGCTTCCGCCGCTTCGGCCGCCTGCGCGGAGCTAGGCCCCGCCACCGGCGCGGGCGTGGCCGCCGCCGCCGCGGAAGCCTGCGAAAACTGCTTCCAGACTTCAATCGCCCGCAAACGCTGCTTGGCCACGACCTGAATGCGATCGCGCAGGTTTTCGTCGCGGGCCAGCAGCGCATGGAAATCGCGCGAAGTCAGCATCAGCAGCTTGCTGTACCCCAGCGATGTCACGTCCGGCGTCAATTGCTCTTCGCCTAAAAGACCCAGTTCGCCAAAGAATTCGCCGCTACCCAGCTCGATCATGGTGTTGTCGGGCAGATGGACCGCCACCGCGCCCGACGCCACAAAGCACATCTCCTCGCCGTGCCGCCCCTTGGTCAACACCCGCTGGTCGGGCAGGGCCAGGCGCGGCTTGAGCAGCTTGCTGATGGCGCGCAGGGAGTCGGGCGACAGGCCTTCAAAAAGCGGCACGCGCTTGATCAGTTCGGCCGCACTCATTTCGATGTCCAGCGGCGGATGCTTGTCGATGTGCGCCCAGCGGCTTTTCAGTTGCTCGGTCAGGTCGGCATAGACCTCGCCGCTGATCAGGAACTGCTCAAGCATGTCGCGGTAGCGGATGCGTTCAAGCTCGCGCGCCACGCGGCCCAGATAGCTTTCCTGCAGCCATTGGGCGTACGACGGATATTGCAGGTTCAGCGCCTGCATCGCGTTTTCGATCAGGTCCAGGCGGCGCTGATGCAGCGACACGATGCGCTGCGTGGCCTCTTCGCCCAGCAGCGGCGTGATTTGTTCGCGGGCAAAGCCGATCAGGCGCTGCGCGACCGACCGCTTGCTCATCAGGTTGGCAAAGCGCTGGCCGAGCTCGCGCGCCAGCCATCCCTGGAATCCAAATACGTAGTGCAGCCGCAGCGCCAGCCGGAAGCCCGTCGAATAGCGGACGTCGGCAGCAATAGCGCGCTCAAAGCCCTCCACGCCGCCCAGCCGGATCGCATCTTCCAGCCGCTCGGCCCGCGCCAGCAGCGTTTCCGCCATGCGCCAGTCCACGATCTGCGCCTTCAGGATGTCGAAGAACATTTCCTCTTCGCGCTGCGCCACGATCGCCAAGCCCACGGCCACGCGCTGCTCGTCGGTCATCTGGCTGACCCGGCCGTCGTGCACGCTGGCCAGGCTGGCGTCGAACACCGCACGGATGCGGTCGCGCACTTCGTTGCCGATATGTTCGGCCTTGGCCACTTCCTCGGTCTTGCCCTGCAGGTCTTCCAGCGCCACGGCCAGCACCTGGTTGCGGATGGTGCGCTCAACGGGCGACAACTGGTTCAGCCCGAGCATCCGGATCAGCGGCCGCAGGCTGATGCCATTGACGAACAAGGTCATCAGCACGAAGCCCGTTGTCGCCACGGCAATGAACTGGCGCGCCTCTTCGGGCACGCCGGTCTGTTCGGTCACCGCCAGCGCCAGCGCCAGCGACACGGCGCCGCGCAGGCCGCCCCACAGCATCACCACCTTGTACGGATTGCTGACCTTGGTGCCCAGCCGCGTCAGACCCAAGAGCGGCAGCAGCCCGAACACCACAATCGCCCGCGCCACCAGCGTCACCACGAACACCACACCCACCAGCACCAGTTCCTGCCAATCGGCCGCCGCCATCAGCTTGGGGATCAGCATCGCAGCAAACAGGAAGATGAGGGAGTTGGCCCAGAAGCCAAACTGCTCCCACGCGCTGGACAGATGCTCGAAGGTGGTCGGCGACATGCGCGTGCGGCCGGTGGAGCCCACCACCAGGCCCGCGATCACCGTGGCCACCACGCCCGAGACGTTCAGGTAATGCTCGGAGATGAAGAAGGACAGATAGGCCAGCGTCAGGGTCAGCGTGATCTCGGCGGTAGGAAAGCCGCGCAGCCAGGCAAACAGGAAGCAGGCCAGACGCCCCATCGCAAAGCCGGCCACGCCGCCGCCGATGAAGTGCACGATGAAGTCGTTGAAGATGCCGCTGACGGACAATTCGCCCTTGCCGCTCAGCACCGCCAGCAGCACGGAATACAGCGCGATGGACGCCGCATCGTTGAACAGGCTTTCGCCCTCGACCAGCGTGGTCAGTCGCTTGGGCGCGCCCACTTCGCGAAAGATGCCGACCACCGCCACCGGGTCCGTCGTGGCCACGATGGCGCCGAGCAACAGGCACACCACCAATCCATAGGGCGAGATGGCGTCCAGCGTCACGCCGACCACAACCGTGCAGACGACCACGGCCACGATGGCCATCATCAGGATCGGACCGATGTCGTCCATCAGACGCCGCACGTTCATCGACAGCGCCGTCTCAAAGAGCAGCACCGGCAGGAACACCATCAGGAAGGTCTCTGACGAGATCTCGAAGCGCTCCAGCGAATCGAGAAAGTCGCCGATCCAGGCCGGCGCCCAGCCGTGCACGTGAATCACGATCCCGAGCAGACAGCCAACGATGGCGAGCAGCACCGAATAGGGCAGCTTGACGCGGCCGGCCAGGGGCGGCATGAAGCAGACCAGCGTGAGCAGGCCCGCAAGACCAAATACAAGAAAACCAACATCCATGGGTAGCGCCGCGTCCCGATCGTAGTGCGTGTGGAAAGTTCCACAAGAATAGCGGCTTTTTTCCGGCGCTCGCGGCCGGGGCGTGACGGGAATCGAGGAGAATGCACGTTTCGTTACCCCAATGGACGCTTGCGAAACGTGCCGCGCCATGTTTTTTGGGTAATGTGGCATCACGCGAACTTTTGCAGGAGCGGCACGTGGCACGCATCCACACCTTGACCCGGCGCCACGACGCGCCCGCGATGCTCGTCCAGTTGACCGATAGCCATCTGTTCGGCGAGCCCGAAACGTCGATGCTGGGCGTCAATACCGACGCGAGCCTGCGCGCCGTGCTGCGCCAGATCGAGGCCGATGGCAAGCATCCCGACCTGCTGCTCGCCACCGGCGACCTGTCGCAGGATGGCGAGGCCGCGGGCTACCAGCGCTTTGCGCGCATCCTGTCCGAATCGGCCGCGCTGGATCGCGCAACGATCCGTTGCCTGCCGGGCAATCACGATCAACCGGCCGTCCTGCGCCAGGAATTGTCCGACTGGTCGATGCCGGTGACGGACGTGGGCGCATGGCGCGTCGTCACGCTGGACACGACGGTGCCCGGCTCGAACGCCGGCCATCTGTGCAATAGCGAACTCGACATGCTGGAAGCGGCGCTGGCCCAGGCGCCCAACCGCCACACGCTGGTGGCGATGCACCACAACCCGATGCAGATCGACAGCCACTGGCATGACTCGATGATGATCGACAACCCGCAGGCGCTCTTCAAACTGCTTGCACGGTTTCCGCAGGTACGCGTGCTGCTGTGGGGCCACGTGCACCACGAGTTCGACCGCCGCCGCCACAATCTGCGCATGCTGGCCACGCCGTCCACATGCTTTCAGTTCAGCATCCGCGACGGCAAGCACATCGTCGACAACATGGCGCCGGGCTACCGGTGGATCAAGCTTTATCAGGATGGATCGATGGCGACCGGCGTGCGCCGCGTGCAGGACGCGCTGTGGCACACCGCGCTGCAACCGCCAGACAGCGCGCGCGCCGCTTGATCTGTCCGAGGACGGCGTCGAAACAGGCGCCGTTTTTTTTGGGCGCTGCGTTCCGAGCGCGCATAAAAAACGGGGCACCGATATGCTAGGTGCCCCGCAAGCATCCGTCTCATAGGGGAGGGGAAAGAGGAGAAGCCGAGACGGATGACAAGACTGCTAACCGAAGTTCGCGGTCTACATGAAGTTAGGCGGCGCCTTCCTCATTAAGTTTCTGCGAACGCAGAAAATTTGCCCCCGAATTTGTATCAATTTATTGGCCGTCCCGTTGTCATCGGCCGGCTGCTGAACGCGGCGCGCAATGTCAGGCGCCAAAGAAAAAGGCCGCAATGTGCGGCCTTTGTCATGCGCGGGACAGCAATCACGAGGCGAGGTTGCCGCGCATCTTCTTGAGCGCCGCCGCTTCGATCTGGCGAATGCGTTCGGCCGACACGCCGAACTCTTGCGCAAGCTCGTGCAGGGTGGCGCCGCCGTCGTCCTGCAGCCAGCGGGCTTCGACGATGCGGCGCGAGCGCGGATCCAGCGCTTCAAGCGCGGTGGTCAGGCCGGCGCTTTGCAGGTGATCGCGCGCAGCGCGCTCCAGCACGCGCGTGGGTTCCTGGCGGCCTTCGTCGGACAGGTAGGCGATCGGCGCGTAGCTGTCGTCGTCGTCATCCTGGTTTTCCAGCGACATGTCGCGGCCGGACATGCGGACTTCCATTTCGCTCACGTCTTCGTTGCGCACGTTCAGCTCGCGAGCGATGTGGTCGACCTGTTCGGGATCCAGGGTCTGGCCGTCGGGACGCATGCTGCGCAGATTGAAGAACAGTTTGCGCTGCGCCTTGGTCGTGGCCACCTTGACCAGCCGCCAGTTGCGGATGATGTATTCGTGGATTTCGGCCTTGATCCAGTGAACCGCGAACGACACCAGGCGCACGCCGCGCTCGGGGTCGAAACGCTTGACGGCCTTCATGAGGCCGACGTTGCCTTCCTGGATGAGGTCAGCGTGAGGCAGACCGTAACCCAGATACTGACGGGCCACGGACACCACAAGACGCAGGTGCGAAAGAATCAGCTCGCGGGCGGCACCCAGATCTTCCTGGTCGCGCAGGCGGCGGCCGAGTTCCGTTTCGCGATCCGCGGACAACACCGGCAGGCGGTTGACCGCGGAAATATAAGCGTCGATCGTACCGAGAGCGCCCGGATTGGCGATGGCCAACGCCAGAGCGTTGCCGGAGGCGGTCAACGAGGTACTGGGTTGCTTCATAGCGGGGGTCTCCGGATGGCGAGAAAACGACATGAATTCGATGTTAGCACTCAAGTAATAGGAGTGCTAATTCGACTGTTGCGACGCGTCAAAGTTTCAATTCCGTGACGCGTCCCCGTTTATTCGGGAGCCGGGGCGGTTCACCACCCGAGGCGCTTCAGCCCTTCGGCGGTGGCTTCGCCGTCCGGACGGATGAAGAGCGCGCCGCGCGGGTCCATGAAGACCTGGTAACGGGCCCCGTCGAACAGGGGCATGTAGGCGCCGCTGCCAAATTGGACATCGACAAAGGGGAACCAGTTCGGAAAACTTTTCTTCAGGGAACCCAGGTCCGGTGCGGGCCAGTCGTCCAGGGGATGCACAGAGCGCGTGGCCGTCGCTTCGCGGGCGGCATCGCTGTAGCGGCCCGACAGGCGCTCCAGCCGATACAGGGGCGGCACGCCGGCCATGAGCGCCGGCAGTTTCCAGCGCACGACCCGGGCGTCGATCTGCCACTGGTCGCCGTAAAGTACATATTGCTTGTCGCCGATGCCCGGGGCATTGGCGTTGACCTGGAACTGGCCCTCGGCCTGTTGGCGGATGTCGATGCGGGCGACCGGCTGGTCGGTAGTCAGGCGAACGAACTGCACCAGCGACAACGCGAGCAGGCCCGATACGCATCCCAGGCAAACCAGCAGCAGGCCGCATGCGCGGCGCACCGGCCGGAACTGAAACATGCGGCGTCCGCGTTCGTCGCGGGGACCACCCCTGCCCAGCAGCATGACGATGCCGGGCAACAGGACGATGACGGCGCCCAGCAGGATCCAGGCGAAGGGAGCAATTCCGTTGATCAAATCAGGCGTTCCTATTCAAGCCGCCGCGTCGTACAGCGCGGCGGGCGCAGGAAGCCGCCACCCGCCGCGGCAGGCTTCCAAGTATAGAAGCGCGTCTTCAGGCGTCCGGTTTTCCAAGCCGTTCGACGTGAAACCGGATGTGATCCTCGATGAACGTCGAGATGAAGTAATAGCCGTGGTCGTAGCCGGCCTGGCGGCGCAGGGTGAGCGGCTGTCCGGCGGCGGCGCAGGCCGCCTCGAATACCTCGGGATACAACTGTTCAGCCAGAAACTGGTCGGCTTCGCCCTGGTCGATGAGGATGCCGCCGGGGAAGGGCTGCTGCAGTCCGCGCATCAGGGCGGACGCGTCGTAGGCCGCCCAGTCTTCGGTTTGCGCGCCCAGGTAGGCGCCGAACGCCTTCTTGCCCCACGGGCATTGGCTGGGCGCCGCGATCGGTGCAAACGCTGACACCGAACGGAACTTGCCGGGATTGCGCAGCGCCAGCACCAGCGCGCCGTGGCCGCCCATGGAGTGTCCGAAGATGCCGGTGCGCGACGCGTCGCCCGGCAGTGCGCCGCCGGTGACGATGCCATGCAGTTCTTGCGTGACGTAGCTGTACATGCGGTAGTGATCGCGCCATGCAGTCGTGGTGGCGTCGACATAGAAGCCGGCGCCGGTGCCCAGGTCCCAGCTTTCGTCCTCGCCGGGCACGCCAGCGCCGCGGGGGCTGGTGTCGGGCGCCACCAGCATCACGCCCAGTTCCGCTGCCAGCCGCTGCGCGCCGGCCTTGATCATGAACGTTTCTTCGGTGCAGGTCAGGCCCGCCAGGTAGAACAGCACCGGCACCGGGCCGTGCTCGGCCTGCGGCGGCACGTACACGGAAAACCGCATGGGCAGGCCGATCTCGGTGGAGTCGTGGCGGTAGTAGCGCTGCGTGCCGCCGAAGCACCGATGCTGCGAGATGAGTTCGAGGGACGCGGCCATGGGCTTGCTCCGGAAAAGAAAAAATCGAGGTGGATAAAACGTCGGCGGGTTAGGGGAATCCACGGTGCGACGTTCCGTCGCCGAATGTTAACCTGCCCCTCAATGAGCGCTCGCCACAAAAAAATACGATTCCGCGCTCAGATTGTGATCACGGCACTTGACCAGCGCCCACCGTGGCACTATTTATATACCGTGTGTGAAGACAACCCGTTCTTCCTGATACGCAAGCCCTGACACTATGGCCCGTCTGCCCCGTCTGTATGCCCCTGGGCTGCCCCAACTGGTGCAGGCCAACTTTATTCAGCCGTTGGCGGCGCCATCGCAACCCGCGCCCGCCGACATCCTGAATCAGCTCGCCACGTGGCTGGGCGAGTCGGCCCAGCGGCACCGCGTATCGGTGCACGGCTGGCTCCTCGCCAACGACCGCATCCTGCTGCTTGCCACGCCCGCAGACGAAGAAGGCCTGCCGCGGCTGATGCAGACGCTGGGCCGCAATCTTGCGGCGCGGCTGCGCGGCGGGCGGGTGTTCGCCGGCCGTTACCGGTCGGCGCTGCTGGAACCCGGCGCGTGGGTGCTGCCCTCGCTGGTCTGGCTGGAAACGTATCCGGTTCGCAGCGGGGCTTCGCAGGACCCCGATTCGTGGCCCTGGTCGTCCGCGTCCAGCCATACCGGCAACACCAGCGCCGCGCCGGCCCAATGGCAGTCCGATCACGCCGACTACTGGGCTTGCGGCAACACGCCGTTCGACCGGCAGGCCAATTACCGCAAGCGGCTTCAGGATGGGCTGTCGCGCGAGGAAACCCAACGCATCGACCAGGCGGTCTCTGGCCAGTGGGCGCTGGGCGGTCCCAGCTTTATTGCCAGCCTGGCTCATACGGCCAGCCGGCGTGTGGCGCCCGGCCAGCGTGGCCGGCCCCGCAAGAAGCCGGCCGCGGCGCCCGCGGACAATGAGTCCAGCCCGCCGACGCCACCGACCACCACGCCACCGGTCAACAACTCCTGACCCCCCGACCCGCCATCACGGCGGGTTTTGTTTGTCTGCGTCCGGACATTGCGGTTGCCGCGCTGCCGCCGCAAGGCATTCGGGCAACCCGCGGAGTCGGCGCCGCAAAAACACGATCTGCTCGTGCGCTTGGCGACATCTGCGCCGCAAAAGCGCGATCCGCGCGCGCGCTTGACTCACATCATTGCGGGATCTGCGCGACGACAAGGTGCAATTTCCCCACACCTGAGATTGATCGCGCACAGAAAAACATGCTTTTAAACAGGGACGGATAGCGTGATTTTGCACCGCTTTGGACGCCCGAGTCACTGCGACAAAAGACGTGCTTCGGCGACAGCCAATAACGGCGCGGCCGTTGTTGTGTCCCTATATTCATGCGCTATGACGGCGCACCTATTTAATTAGGGTCATACCCCGTTTGTTCCTGTTGCACCCTGCTTGCGTCGGGGGTATCGTCCGACTCCTGCACTGCAACATTAGACGCAGGCCCACTGCGGAGCGCGCCATGCCCCAAATTACCCCGACCGAATCCTGTCCCACCTCCAAGGCAGTTGCCATCGATGCCACCCGCATCGGCCTGCCTTCGGCCCAGGGCCTGTACAACCCCAAGAACGAACATGATGCCTGCGGCGTCGGCTTCGTTGCCCACATCAAGGGCAAGAAAAGCCACGCGATCATCCAGCAGGGTCTGAAGATTCTTGAGAACCTGGACCACCGCGGCGCGGTCGGCGCAGACAAGCTCATGGGCGACGGCGCAGGCATCCTGATCCAGATCCCCGACACGCTGTACCGCGACGAACTCAGCCAGCAAGGCATCATCCTGCCCCCGCCCGGCGAGTACGGCGTGGCCATGGTGTTCCTGCCCAAGGAAACGGCGTCGCGCCTGGCCTGCGAACAGGAACTGGAGCGCTCGGTGCGCGCCGAGGGCCAGGTTGTGCTGGGCTGGCGCGACGTGCCGGTGGATGTCGACATGCCCATGTCGCCCACCGTCCGCGACTGCGAACCCGTGATCCGCCAGCTGTTCATCGGCCGCGGCGCCGACGTGATGGTGCCGGACGCGCTGGAACGCAAGCTCTACGTCATCCGCAAGACCGCCAGCCACGCCATCCAGAACATGCATCTGGCGCACGGCAAGGAATACTTCGTGCCCTCGGCCTCGGTGCGTACCGTGGTCTACAAGGGCCTGCTGCTGGCCGATCAGGTCGGCCGCTACTACCGCGACCTGGCCGACACCCGCACGGTGTCCGCGCTGGCGCTGGTCCACCAGCGTTTCTCGACCAACACGTTCCCCGCCTGGCCGCTGGCCCACCCGTACCGCATGATTGCCCACAACGGTGAAATCAACACGGTCAAGGGCAACTTCAACTGGCTGCGCGCCCGCGAAGGCATGATGCAGTCAGCCGTGCTGGGCGACGATCTGAAAAAGCTGTACCCCATCGTCTATGAAGGCCAGTCGGACACCGCAACGTTCGACAACTGCCTGGAACTGCTGGTGAATTCGGGCTACTCGCTGGCCCACGCCATGATGATGATGATCCCGGAAGCCTGGGAACAGCACACGCAGATGGACGAAAGCCGCCGCGCTTTCTATGAGTACCACGCCGCCATGATGGAGCCGTGGGACGGCCCCGCCGCAGTCGCGTTCACCGATGGCCGCCAGATCGGCGCCACGCTGGACCGCAACGGCCTGCGTCCTGCCCGCTACCTGGTCACCGACGACGACATGGTCATCCTGGCTTCCGAAGCCGGCACGCTGTCGATCCCCGAAAACCGCATCGTCAAGAAGTGGCGCCTGCAGCCGGGCAAGATGTTCCTGATCGACCTGGAACAAGGCCGCATCATCGACGACGCCGAGATCAAGCTGCAGTTGGCCAACAGCCGTCCGTACCGCCAGTGGATCGAACGCCTGCAGATCAAGCTGGAATCGCTGCCCGCGCCGCGTCAGGTCGCCGTGGCCACGCAATCGGCCGTGTCACTGCTGGACCGCCAACAGGCATTCGGCTGGACCCAGGAAGACTACAAGTTCATCCTGGAGCCCATGGCATCGAGCGGCGAGGAAGTCATCGGCTCGATGGGCAATGATGCCCCGCTGGCCGTGCTGTCGGACCGCGCCAAGCCGTTCTACAACTATTTCCGCCAGCTGTTCGCCCAGGTCACGAACCCGCCGATCGACCCGATCCGCGAACAGCTCGTGATGTCGCTGGTGTCCTTCATCGGTCCCAAGCCGAACCTGCTGGACATCAACAACGTCAACCCGCCGCTGCGCCTGGAAGTGTCCCAGCCGGTGCTGGACTTCGCCGCCATGGCGCAGATCCGCGACATCGACCAGGTCACGGGCAAGAAATTCCGCAGCTTTGAACTGGACATCACGTACCCCGCCGCCTGGGGTCCCGAGGGCATCGAAGCCCGCGTGGCGGCCTTGTGCGCGCGCGCCGTCGACGCGGTGCGCAGCGGCTACAACATCCTGATCGTGTCGGACCGCCTGGTCGACAGCGAGCGCGTGGCCATCCCTGCGCTGCTGGCCACGTCGGCCGTGCACCAGCACCTGATCCGCGCCGGCCTGCGCACCAACACGGGTCTCGTCGTCGAAACCGGTTCGGCCCGCGAAGTGCATCACTTCGCGCTCCTGGGCGGCTACGGCGCCGAAGCCATTCACCCCTACCTGGCGCTCGAATCGCTGGGCAAGATGAATGACCCCGAAAAGGCCGTGAAGAACTACATCAAGGCGCTGGGCAAGGGCCTGAACAAGGTCATGTCCAAGATGGGCATTTCCACGTACATGTCCTACACCGGCGCGCAGATCTTCGAAGCCGTTGGCCTGCAGAGCGCCCTGGTGAACAAGTACTTCACCGGCACCGCTTCCAACATCGAAGGCATCGGCATCTTCCAGGTCGCCGAAGAAGCGCTGCGCCAGCACCGCGCCGCCTTCAGCACCGACCCCGTGCTTGCCAACGACCTGGACGCCGGCGGCGAATACGCCTACCGCGTCCGCGGCGAAGAGCACATGTGGACGCCGGATTCGATCGCCAAGCTGCAGCACGCGTCGCGCGCCAACAACTACCGCACGTACAAGGAGTACGCGCAGATCATCAACGACCAGAGCCGTCGCCACATGACCCTGCGCGGCCTGTTCGAGTTCCGCTTCGACCCGTCGCGCGCCATCCCGCTGGACGACGTCGAGCCGGCCAAGGAAATCGTCAAGCGTTTTGCCACCGGCGCCATGTCGCTGGGCTCGATCTCGACCGAAGCCCACTCGGTGCTGGCCGTTGCCATGAACCGCATCGGCGGCAAGTCCAACACCGGCGAAGGCGGCGAGGACGAACTGCGCTACCGCGCCGAAATGCGCGAAGGCAAGAGCACCATCAAGGACGGCGACACGCTGGCCTCGGTGCTGGGCACGGACCGCATCGAAGCCGACGTCGAACTCAAGCGGGGCGACTCGCTGCGTTCGAAGATCAAGCAGGTGGCGTCGGGCCGTTTCGGCGTGACCGCCGAGTACCTGTCGTCCGCCGATCAGATCCAGATCAAGATGGCGCAGGGCGCCAAGCCCGGCGAAGGCGGCCAGCTGCCCGGCCACAAGGTGTCGGAATACATCGCCAAGCTGCGCTACTCGGTGCCCGGCGTGGGCCTCATCTCGCCCCCGCCGCACCATGACATCTACTCGATCGAAGATCTGGCGCAGCTGATCCACGACCTGAAGAACGTCAATTCCAAGTCCTCGATCTCGGTCAAGCTGGTGTCCGAAGTCGGCGTGGGCACGGTGGCCGCGGGCGTGGCCAAGGCCAAGGCCGACCACGTCGTGATCGCCGGCCATGATGGCGGCACGGGCGCGTCGCCGGTGTCGTCCATCAAGCACGTGGGCACGCCCTGGGAACTGGGCCTGGCCGAAACGCAGCAGACGCTGGTGCTGAACCGCCTGCGCAGCCGTATCCGCGTGCAGGCCGACGGCCAGATGAAGACCGGCCGCGACGTCGTCATCGGCGCGCTGCTGGGCGCCGACGAATTCGGCTTCGCGACCGCGCCGCTGGTCGTCGAAGGCTGCATCATGATGCGCAAGTGCCACCTGAACACCTGCCCGGTGGGCGTGGCCACGCAGGATCCCGCGCTGCGCAAGAAGTTCCAGGGCAAGCCCGAGCACGTCGTGAACTTCTTCTTCTTCATCGCCGAAGAAGTCCGCGAAATCATGGCCCAACTGGGCATCCGCAAGTTCGACGACCTGATCGGCCGCGCCGATCTGCTGGACATGCGTTCGGGCGTTGAGCACTGGAAGGCACAAGGGCTGGACTTCACCCGCGTGTTCCACCAGACGGTGTCCGACGCCGAAGTGCACCAGACCGAAGAGCAGGATCACGGTCTGGCCGGTGCGCTGGATCACCTGCTGATCGAGCGCAGCAAGCCCGCGCTGGAGCGTGGCGAGAAGGTGTCGTTCATCGTGCCGGTGCGCAACCGCAACCGCACGATCGGCGCGATGCTGTCCGGCGCCGTGGCCTCGCGCTACGGCCATGACGGCCTGCCCGACGACACCATCCACATCCAGTGCAACGGCACCGCCGGCCAGAGCTTCGGCGCGTTCCTGGCGCACGGCATCACGATGGACCTGGTGGGCGAAGGCAACGACTACGTGGGCAAGGGTCTGTCCGGCGGCCGCATCATCGTGCGCTCGCCCAACGACTTCCGCGGCTTCGGCCCCGACCACATCATTGCCGGCAACACCGTGCTGTACGGCGCGCTGGCAGGCGAGGCGTTCTTCAACGGCGTGGCGGGCGAGCGTTTCGCGGTGCGCAACTCGGGCGCAGCAACCGTCGTGGAAGGCACCGGCGATCACGGCTGCGAATACATGACCGGCGGCACCGTCGTCGTGCTGGGTTCCACCGGCCGCAACTTCGCGGCGGGCATGTCCGGCGGCGTGGCGTACGTCTGGGATCCGGACCGCACGCTCAAGCACCGTGTGAACCTGTCGATGGTGGAACTGGAATCGGTCGTGCCGCACGCCGAGCAGCAGTCGCTGAACAACATCGACATCTGGCACAGCGCGCAGCGCGGTGGCGAACGCGAGACGGACGAGTCCATCCTGCGCCGCCTGGTGGAAGATCACTTCCGCTACACCGGCAGCTACCGTGCCCGCGAAATCCTGGGCGACTGGGAAGCCTCGCGCGGCAAATTCGTGAAGATCATGCCGACGGACTACCGCCGCGCATTGGGTGAAATGTGGCGTGCAGCCAACCCGCAACAACTGGCTGCGTGAGGGATACCATGGGAAAGATCACTGGATTTATGGAATTTCAGCGTCTGCAGGAGGCCTCCGAGGCCCCGCAGAAGCGGCTGAAGAACTGGCGCGAATTCGTGCTGCACCTGACCGACGATCAGGCCAAGCAGCAGGCGGCGCGCTGCATGGACTGCGGCATCCCGTTCTGCAACAACGGCTGCCCGGTCAACAACATCATCCCGGACTGGAATGACCTGGTGTACAAGCAGGACTGGCGCCGCGCGCTGGACGTCCTGCATTCCACCAACAACTTCCCGGAGTTCACGGGCCGCATCTGCCCGGCGCCCTGCGAAGCCGCCTGTACCTTGAACATCAACAGCGACGCCGTGGGCATCAAGTCCATCGAGCACGCGATCATCGACAAGGGTTGGGCCGAAGGCTGGGTCGCGCCGCAAGTGCCGGCGCGCAAGACGGGCAAGAAGGTCGCCGTCGTGGGCT
>NZ_JAKRML010000043.1:0-45537 GCF_022346505.1 Achromobacter sp. ACRQX | reverse complement strand
GACCATGGGCTACAGCTTGGTACCGTTGGCCACCCCAGAAAAAGCCAATGAAATATCAACAGCTTAGGAGGAGTTTCTTGAGAGGCAGTCGCCGAAGGCGACAACGAAGATGACGACGGGGCAGTCCGGAGCGAAGGCTCCGGACCGCAATCGTGGGCGATCGCCTCCCCGGTGACCGCGGCGTCGGGCGACCTACGAAGACCCGCGGCACAACTCAAAAAGCCGTCCGGCAAAACCACCAAAACCCCGAGCGCAAAAGAAAAGACGGCCATCAAGGCCGCCTTCCATTCATCCGATAGACCAATCCAAGCTAATCACCCGCCCTGAATCTTCTTCACCAACGCCGTAGTAGACCGCTCAAACTCAAAAGGAATCGCAACGGCACGTCCGCCCCAGGTCTTCACCAGCGCAGTCTCCGGCAACGTCTCCATATCGTAATCGCCACCCTTGACGATCAGATCGGGCTTGATCTCTCCGATCAGGGCCTCAGGCGTGTCTTCATGGAAGGACGTGACTACGGTCACGAAACCCAACGCCGCCAGCAACGCCGCCCGATCTTCCATGCGATTCAGCGGACGCTCCGAACCCTTACCCAGCCGCCGCACCGACTCATCCGTATTCACGGCGACAATCAACGTCGCCCCCAACTGCGCCGCCTGATCCAGATACGTCGCATGTCCGCGATGCAGAATGTCGAACACCCCGTTTGTAAACACCAGCGGCCGCGGATAGCGGCCAGCGGCAACGGCAGCGACGAGTTCGTCGCGGGACAGGACCTTGGATTCGAAGCGGGCGGCAGGCATGTGGCGATTATAGGAGGGATCAGGCGCCGCCCAGGATGATCTCTTTGTCCTTCGGCACGATCAGCGCCGACACTTCCTTCCGGTAGCGGTTCAGATCCTTCACCGTCTCGAAGCTGCGGTCCATCAGCTTCGACAGAATGTGCAGAATCCGCGTCGCCACCTTTTGCTCCCACACCCCGTCAAAACGGATCTGCGTATCAAGCCAGTGCTCCAGCCAGCCCGGCTCCGGCAGGCGCGACTGCACCGTATCGTTCGGGAACAGATCCTTGTTCACGTGCAGATTGGTCGGATGCAGCGCCTGCTGCGTGCGGCCCGCCGACGCCATCAGCACCCCGATCTTCGAGAACGCCAGACGCGCCTCTGCGCTCGTGTCCTGCCCGCGGTCATGCAATGCGCGGCGCATGTATTGCAGGTAGGCGCCCGCGTGGCGCGCTTCGTCCTGCGCCACCGTCTTGTAGATCGCCTTGATCACCGGTTCCGTGTGCCATTCGGCCGCGCGGCGGTACCAGTGGTTCAGGCGGACCTCGCCGCAGAAGTGCAGCATCAGCGTTTCAAGTTCAGGGGCCTTGTCGAATTCAAAGCGCACGTTGTGCAGCTCTTCCTCGGTCGGCACCAGGTCCGGGCAGAAGCGGCGCAGATACTCGATCAGCACCAGCGAATGCTTTTGCTCTTCAAAGAACCAGACCGACATGAACGCGCAGAAATCACTGTCGCCGCGGTTGTCGCGCAGGAACATCTCGGTGGCCGGCAGCGCCGCCCACTCCGTGATGGCGTTCATCTTGATCGTGTGGGCTTGTTCGTCCGAGAGCTTGCTGCGGTCGAAATCGCCCCACGGAATATCGTGCGCCATGTTCCATCGCACGGCTTCCATGGTCTTGAAGAGTTCTGGATAAAGCATATTCTGCCCTTGTATTCGTCCCGCTAGTGGGGCTATGAAAATTGATGAATGGCGCGCGCGTTCTTATAGGCGTGGGCGCTGCTGGCCAATTGCGCAGCGCTATTTTTCGCCGTCTCCCGCGAAGCTATGATGACCGTTTCATGAATGAAACATGACAGTAAGGTCTAGATCATCGCGCCGCCTATCGGGTCAACGCCCATATCGCGACCCCGACTGCCAGCGCCAGCACGCCAACCAGCGCTGCAACCAGCCGGTTGTTCTGCTCTTGTGCGCGGCGTAACTGCATCATCTCGGCCAGCATCGCGGGCGAGACATTGGGTCGGCTCAGATGGTCATGGACCAGCCTGGGCAGGGCGGGCAGCATTTGCGACCACTGCACGGCCTCTTTTTCCAGGCTTTTCCGCAATCCCTGGAATCCGACACGCTGACGCATCCAGCGTTCCAGATAGGGTTTTGCGGTCTTCCAGAGGTCGAGGTTGGGATCGAGCTGACGGCCCAGTCCCTCGACGTTCAGCAGGGTCTTCTGCAACAGGACCAGCTGCGGCTGGATTTCAACGTTGAAACGGCGGGAGGTCTGGAAGAGCCGCAGCAGCACCTGCCCCAGCGAGATTTCCGACAGCGGCCGGTCAAAATACGGTTCGCAGACGGCGCGCACCGCGCCCTCCAGCTCTTCCTCGCGTGTATCCGGCGGCACCCAGCCCGATTCGATATGCAGTTGCGCCACGCGGCGATAGTCACGATGGAAGAAGGCCAGGAAATTCTGCGCCAGGTAATTCTTGTCGAACTCGGACAGCGAGCCCACGATGCCGAAGTCCAGCGCGATATAGCTGCCCAGCGTGCCGGGGCGGTCCGACACGTAGATGTTGCCCGGGTGCATGTCCGCATGGAAGAAGCCGTCGGTGAACACCTGCGTAAAGAAGATCTCCACACCCGTGCGCGCCAACGTCGGAATGTCGATGCCGGCTTCGCGCATGCGCTCGACCTGGCCCACGGGCATGCCGTACATGCGCTGCATCGTGAACACGGTGGAAGCCGTGTATTCCCAGATCACCTCGGGCACGATCAGCATGTCTCCACGGCCGGATTCCGGGCCGAAATTGCGTCGCAGCTGGCTGCAATTGGAGGCCTCGCGCACCAAGTCCAGCTCGTCGTGCAGGTACTTGTCGAACTCCGCGACTACCTCGCGCGGCTTCAGGCGGCGGCCATCGGCGCCCAGGCGCTCGATGATGCGCGCCACGACCTTCAAGAGCGACATGTCCTTTTCGATAATGCTGAGCATGCCCGGACGCAGCACCTTCACGGCGACCTCGCGGCCATCGTGCAGCACCGCGAAGTGGACCTGCGCAATGGACGCCGACGCCACCGGGTCCACGTCGAACTGCGCGAACAGCTTTTCGGGCGGTGCACCCAGCGCCGCCTCGATGCAGGCAGCCGCCTGGGCGGACGGGAACGGGGGCACACGGTCCTGCAGCAACGCCAGTTCGTTGGCGATGTCGGCGGGGATCAGGTCCCGGCGGGTGGACAGCACCTGCCCGAACTTCACAAAGATGGGACCCAGCGATTCCAACGCCAGACGCAGCCGCTGCCCGCGCGGCGAGCGCGGACGCGTGCCCAGGCGCATGACGCGGAGCAGGCACGTGGCCAGCGGATGATTCAGGCTGGATAGGACAAGTTCGTCCAGGCCGTAGCGCAGCGATACGACGATGATGCGAAAGAGGCGCAGCAAAGGGAACATGGATCAGGCGCCCCGCTTTGCGCCGGCCGAGGCCAGGCGGGTTTGCAGCGCGGCCGCCGACCGCGCCAGCGCATCCGCGCGCGCGTTAAGTTCGGCCAGGTCCAGGCGCCATTGCTCCAGGGCCGGGCGGCCCGCCAGAACACCGCTTTCTTCGGACAGGTATTCAGAGACATTCTCGGCCAGCCGCTGACCCGCATTGCGAGCCCCGCCGGCCACCGCGCGCGCGCCGCCCACGATGCGCAGCGCAGCGATGTCGCCCACCACACGGGCAAGCGCGTCTTCGGGGTCGAACCGCAATTGCTTGGACAGATCTGCGACCACCTGGGCCAGCGCCGCGTCGCCCGAAATATGCGTAGCCTCGGCGAAATCGGGCTTGTCGTGCCCCGCGCCCAGACGCGGCAACGGCAGCTTGTCTGGCGACACGGTGAGCGTGACATCGGGCACCACGGCCGGGTCGGCCTGGTCGGCCAGCCCGTCGCTGTCAATCGACAGGCCCAGCGTGAAGCCGCCCATGACGAAACGCACCGTCTTGCCGGCATGCCGCGCCAGGCGTTCGCGCGCCCAGTCCTCGCGCCGCAACAGGGCGTTGAGGGCGCTGACGGCCAGGCGCTTGGGGGTGGGCAGGAACGAAAAAGGCAGCATGGGCGGTTGCAAGGACCCGGGAGGGCTTGCCGAAGTTGATGGGTAAATCGGGAGTGTAACGGGTTAGATGGGAGCCTGTTTTGCGGAAGGCACATGGAAAAACCGGCCCTTTGGGGGCCGGTTCATGCGGACGCCGTGACGGCGTCCGCGGCAGAGAGCCGGTCGAGCCGGACCGCCAGGGTTTAGCTGGCGTGTTCCACCGGGATCTGCTGGATGCCGGCCAGCAACCAGCCGCCATTGGCCGGCTTGAACAGGTTCCAGACTTCTTCGAAGCGGAAAGCCTCGGCGCCCGGGGCCTCGCGCAGCATGCCGGAGAAGCGCACGCTGGCCAGGTGGCCGTCCGAGACGGTTTCGATGCCCAGCATCTCGGCGTTCAGCAGGACCACTTCGGTCTTGTTGGGCGCCGCGCCGCGCTCGGCCAGTTGCGGCTTGAGTTCGGTGATCAGGTCGTCGGTCAGGAATTCACGCAGACCGTCGGTGCTGCCGCTGTCCCAGACGGCCTGGATGCGGACGAACTGTTCCTTGGCTTGCTTCAGGAAGGCCGGCGTGTCGAAATCGCCCGGCACGAACCAGTTGTTGTCATCGCCCGCCTTGGGCAGGACAGCCGGCGGCTCGATGGGAGCGGCGGCCACCGGTGCGGCGGCTGCGGGCGCGGCGGCGCCCGGCTTCAGCGCTTCACGCCACATCGGCTGCTGTTGCTGCTGGCCCGAGGCGTTGTTGTTGCCGCCAAATGCGCCCTGCGTGGCAGTGCGCGGACCGGCGCCACGCAGGCGGCGGATGATGAACATGACGGCAAAGACGACAGCGGCGATCAGCAGCGCGGACGACAGGAATTCCAGGAATGCGCCCGACAGGCCCATGCTGGAGAGCAGCGCGGCGATACCCAGACCGGCGGCGATGCCGGCGATGGGGCCCAACCAACGAGAAGCGCCGCTCTTGGCGGCGGCGCCCGCTGCGCCGGCCGTTGCGGCACCGGCGGCTGCCGGCGCGGCGGTGGCGCCCGCGGTGTTGCTGTTGGCAGCCGGCGGCGTGGTGGCCTGGCGCTGCGTCGTTACATTGGAGGATTGACGGCCCACGCTGGCGCCGCCGCCGGCGCGACGGGCTTCGGCGTCAAACGACGCCGTCACCAGCGCAGCGCCCGAAACGGCGATGAGCGCTGCCGCGACAAAGCGCGAAAGACAGAATTTGGACATAGATTTGCTCCCTCGTACTCGCGCCCCCGCTGCCCCGAGCAACGGGAGGGCCTCGCAATACGCGAGACCATCTGCGCGACTTTTCTTACAGTAATCTGAATGACGTAAGAATAACGGACAAGCCGCCGCCCCACAAGTTCCCCGCGGGGCGGCGAAATCCGCCGTGGTCGCCGGGCGTCAGCCCAGGCGGACGCCTTCGTGCAACGCGGCGATGCCCGCTGTCAGGTTGAAATATTGCACCCGCTCCAGGCCGGCGGTGCGCAGCATGTCGGCCAGCGTCTCCTGGTCGGGGTGCATGCGGATGGATTCGGCCAGGTAGCGATAGCTGGCCTCGTCCTTGGCGATCTTCTTCCCCAGCCACGGCAGGACGTTGAACGAATACCAGTCGTACGCGGGCGACAGCGGCTTGGCGATGCGCGAGAACTCCAGGACGAGCAGCTTGCCGCCCGGCTTGAGCACGCGGGTCATTTCGGCCAGGGCGCGGTCCTTGTGGGTCATGTTGCGCAGACCGAAGGCCACACTGACGCGGTCGAAGTAACCGGTGGGGAACGGCAGGCGCTCGGCGTCGCAGACGGCGGTGGGCACCAGCAGGCCGGCGTCAGTGAGACGGTCGCGGCCCACGCGCAGCATGGAATCGTTGATGTCGGTCAGCCAGACCTCACCCGTGGGGCCGGCACGCTTGGCGAACGCGCGCGCCAGATCGCCCGTGCCGCCGGCGATGTCCAGCACCTTCATGCCGGGGCGGATGGCGGCGCGGCCGATGGTGAAGGCCTTCCAGACGCGATGCAGGCCCGCCGACATGAAATCGTTCATGACGTCGTAGCGCTGGGCGACTGAATGGAAGACTTCGGCGACCTTGCGGGCCTTTTCGCCTTCGGGGACCGACTGGAAGCCAAAGTGCGTGGAGGTCGAGCCGGAACCGGCGGATTGTTGCGATTCGGAGGGGTTTTGCATGGTGAATTCCCGATATATCGGTCAATGGTAGCCTATCGGGCGCGCGCCTGCGGCGTGCCGGACCCGCCGAATGACGCGCTGCGGTCACATACCTGAAATATTGCGGCCATACTATCGCAATGTTCGCGCCGCGCCGGCGCTCAGAAGTGTGCCCAATTCGATATGTCCAGCACCATCCTCGTCGTCGAAGACGAACCCGCCATCCAGGAACTGATCGCCGTCAACCTGTCCTTCGCTGGCCACAAGGTGCTGCGCGCCTTCGACGCCGACCAGGCCCAGACGCTGATCCGCGCCGAGCTTCCCGATCTGATCCTGCTGGATTGGATGCTCCCGGGAACCTCCGGCCTGGCCATGGCGCGCAAGCTGCGCAACGACGAGCGCACCCGCGCCGTCCCGGTCATCATGCTGACCGCCAAGGGCTCCGAGCAGGACAAGGTGGACGGCCTGGAGGCCGGCGCCGACGACTACATCACCAAGCCCTTCTCGCCCAAGGAGCTGATGGCCCGCATCAAGGCCGTGCTGCGCCGCCGCGCGCCGCAGCTGACGGACGACGTCATCGACGTCGGCGGCCTTAAGCTCGATCCGGTGACGCATCGCCTGTCGGGCAACAGCCAGTCCCTGCAGATCGGCCCCACCGAATTCCGTCTGCTCCACTTCTTCATGACGCACCCGGAGCGCGTGTTCTCGCGCTCGCAGCTGCTGGATCAGGTGTGGGGCGACCACGTCTTCGTGGAAGAACGCACGGTCGACGTGCACATCCGCCGCCTGCGCAAGGCCCTGGAACCCAGCGGTCATGACGCGCACGTGGAAACGGTCCGCGGCAGCGGCTATCGGTTTACGGCACAGCTCCCGACGCGGTAAAACTGGCGCACGATGATCTGGCTGCGCACGCTTATATTTGTCGCCCTGTGGGCGGTGGTTGCCTTACTGGCGCAATGGCTTATTGGAGACCCCGCGGGCTGGGTCGTGTTTTCCGCTTCGCTGACCGCCATGCTGTTGTGGCGCAGCTGGCGGCTGACGCTGGTTTCCCGCTGGGCCAATCAACCCGACTCCGCCCCGCCCGCCTCTGTCGGCCCCTGGGACGACATTCTTGCTCCGCTCTATCGGTACACCCGCGCCCGCGCACGTGAACTGACTGAAACCCGCGACACCATGCAAGGAATGCTGGCTGCCGCCCAGGCCCTGCCCGACGGCGCCGTCACGCTGAACGAAGACTTTCAGATCGACTGGTGCAACCGCATGGCGCGCCAGCATCTGGGTCTGCGCTTGCCGGCCGATCGCGGACACAACCTTCTGAACCTGCTGCGCGCGCCGGAATTCGTGGAATATGCGCATCGCCCGTCCTGGCCCGAACCCATCCTGGTGCGGCTGGGCCAGCAAGGCCAGGAACGGCTGATGATGATGCAGCTGACGGCCTACGCCAGCAACCAGCGTCTGCTCATCACCCGCGACGTCACCCAGATAGAGCGCCTGGAAACCACGCGCCGCGATTTCGTGGCCAACGTCTCGCACGAACTGCGCACCCCGCTGACGGTGCTGGCGGGTTTTCTGGAAACGCTGCGCGACATGCCCGACGACGCGCTGCCGCAGGAGCAGCGCGAGCAGTACATCGACATGATGCACGAGCAGGCGCACCGCATGCAGGCCATCGTGGAAGACCTGCTGACGCTGTCCACGCTGGAATCGTCGCCGGGCAGCGATCCGCGCGCGGTCAACATGGGCGCGCTGCTGCAAAAGGCGCGCCAGCAGATCGAAGCGCTGTCGGGCGGCCGGCACCAGCTGGTCTGGCACATCGACGAAACCCTGGACGTGCTGGGCGCCGAAAACGAGCTGACCTCGGCCCTGTCCAACCTGCTGACCAATGCCGTGCGCTACACGCCGGACGGCGGCACCATCACCGTGCGTTGGGAACGCGAACCCGAAGGCGGCGCGTGCTACAGCGTGCAGGACACGGGCATAGGCATCCCGGCGCGCCATCTGCCGCGCCTGACCGAACGCTTCTACCGCGTGGACCGGGGCCGGTCGCGCGCCGTTGGCGGCACGGGGCTGGGCCTGGCGATCACCAAGCACATCGCCATGCGGCACGACGCCGAACTGCTGATTACCAGCGAACCCGGCAAAGGCAGCGTCTTCTCGCTGCGCTTTCCCGCCGACCGCATTGCCATCGCCGAAACGGCCTGAATTCCGCCCGCGCGGGCGCCTGAGTGCGCCCCGCCGGTGGTAAATTTTTGGCCATGCGCATCCTGGTCATTGAAGACGAACCCAAACTGGCCGACTACCTGAAGAAGGGACTGTCGGAACAAAGCCACGTCGTGGACGTGGCGCGCGACGGCGTCGATGGCCGCCATCTGGCGCTGGAAGGCGCGTACGACCTCATCGTGCTGGACGTCATGCTGCCCGGCGTGGATGGCTTCGAGGTCCTGGCCTCGGTGCGCACGCACAAGGACACGCCCATCCTGATGCTGACCGCCCGCGATGCGGTAGAAGACCGGGTCCGAGGCCTGGAGGGCGGCGCCGACGACTACCTCGTCAAACCCTTCGCTTTCTCCGAACTGCTGGCCCGCGTGCAGGCGTTGCTGCGCCGCGGCCGCTCGCAGGAGCCCACGCTGCTGCGCCTGGCAGACCTGGAGCTGGATCTTGCCAGCCGGCGTGCCCAGCGCGGCGGCCACCGCCTGGACCTGACCGCCAAGGAATTCAGCCTGCTGGCCCTGCTGCTGCGCCGCCAGGGACAGGTGCTGTCGCGCACGACCCTGGCCGAACAGGTGTGGGACATGAACTTCGACAGCGACACCAACGTGATCGACGTCGCCGTGCGGCGCCTGCGCGGCAAGCTGGACGATCCCTTCGACTCGAAACTGCTGCACACCGTGCGTGGCATGGGATATGTGCTGGAATCGCGCGTCGCCCCGGGTGGCAGCCCCCGATGAGCCGCCCGCGCGTGCGGTCCATGCAGGCGAGGCTGACGCTGCTGTTGGGCGCCATCGCGCTGCTGGTCTCGAGCCTTGCCGGGGCGACCCTCTTCTGGGCGCTCAAGCGCGAGGTCGAACGCCAGGAGATCACCGAAGTCAGCGGCAAGCTCGAACTCATCGATCACCTGATCGACATGCAGAACAGCGCCAGCGGCCTGCACGATCTGGCAGCCACCTTCGACCAGATGCGCGCGGGGCAGGGCCAGCTCGGCATCTGGATCGTCGACGCGCAAGGCAAGGCCGTCTATGGCGGCACGCCGCCCGAGACGCTGGCGTCGCCGGACGGTCGCCAGGTCCTGCTGGAAACGCCCGATGGCGGCCGCATGCGCGGCCTGCGCGTCGCCATGAACGATCGCATTCTGCCTGGCGCGCAGTTGACGGTGGCGGTCAGCACCCGGACCAGTTCGCAATTTCTTTACGCCTACGGCACGGCCCTCGCGCTGATCTGCGCGTTGTGGGTGGGCGCCACCGTCGTGCTGGCGGCCTGGGCCGTGCGGCGCAGCATGGCGCCGGCGCGCCGGCTGTCCGAACAGGCCGCGGGCATCCAGCCCGATAACCTGGCGCGCCGCCTCCCGCTGGAAGACACCGACCGCGAACTGCATGACCTGGTGCGCTCCTTCAACCGCACGCTGGACCGGCTGCAGGCGGCCTACCAGCAGATGGAGGGATTCAACGCCGACGTGGCGCACGAACTGCGCACGCCGCTGGCGACGCTCATCAATGGCACGCAGGTCATGCTGTCCGCGCCGCGCGACGCCGCCGAGCTGCGCGACGCGCTGGAATCCAATCTGGAAGAGCTGGAAGACCTGAAGACGCTGGTCAACGACATGCTGTTCCTTGCCCGGGCCGACCGTGGCGAACGTGCGGCCGATCTGGCTCCGGTGTCACTGGCCGCGGAAGCGCGGCGCGTTGCCGAATACTACGAAGCCACGCTGGAAGAACACGGCGTGCAGCTGCGCTGCGAGGGCGACGCCACCGTGGCCGCCAACCGGGGTCTCGCGCGACGCGCGCTGGCCAACCTGATTTCCAATGCCATCAAGGCCACACCACCCGGCGGCGGGATCGTGGTGGCCTGCGCGCGCATCCCCGGCGGCGCGCGCATCGCGGTCCGCAACCCCGGGCCGCCCATCCCGCCCGCCGACCTGCCCCGCATCTTCGACCGCTTTTTCCGCGCCGGCCCGACGCGCGCCCCGCGCAGCGAAGGCCACGGCCTGGGTCTTGCCATCGTGCGCGCCATTGCGCTCATGCACGGCGGCGAGGCCGATGCAGTGTCAGACACCACCGGCACTGTCGTCGGCATCACGCTGATGGATCCGGCGGCAGGGCCGAACATTACAAAAACGTAATCTGCGCGACAGGATCGGGTCACCCCCGGATTCTTAAAGTGCCATCACGCTCATTCCCTCTGCAAGGATTCTCGTGAAAGGCACTCTGCTACGCACTTCGTTCGCCGCCCTGGCGCTCATGCTATCCGGCGCGGCGTTGGCCGCAGGCGACCACGCGCATGGCAGCCACGCGCAGCCCGCCGCCGCAGCGCCCATCGGCACGCCGGGCGATCCGGCCCGCGTCACGCGCACGGTCGAGATCGACATGAACGACGCCATGCGCTTTTCGCCCGCCACCATCGACGTGAAGGCCGGCGAAACCGTCCGCCTGAACGTGCACAACTCCGGCAAGATCCGGCATGAGCTCGTACTGGGCACCGATGCCGACCTGCAGGCGCACTACGCCATGATGCTGAAAGATCCCGGCATGCGGCACGAGGAACCCAATGCCGTGTCGCTGGAAGCCGGCAAAAGCGGCCAGATCGTGTGGCGCTTCGACAAGGCGGGCACGGTGTCGTTTGGTTGCCTGGAGCCCGGCCACTATGCGGCGGGGATGAAGGGTTCCGTCTCGGTGCTGTGACATGACGGCGCCCTCATTCACGACCCGCCGCCGCTTCGTGCAGGGCCTGGCCACGGGCGGCGCACTGGCCGCTCTGGGCGGCTGGCGCCATGCGCTGGCCCGGCCCGCCACCGTGCCAACGGCCGAATTGCGCGGCAATGAATTCCATCTGGAGATCGGCGAGACGCCGGTGAACTTCACGGGGGCCGCGCGCGTGGCCACCACGATCAACGGCAGCCTCCCCGCGCCTCTGCTGCGCTGGCGCGAGGGCGATACGGTCACGCTGCATGTCACCAACCGCCTGCGCGAGCAGACGTCGATCCACTGGCACGGCATCCTGTTGCCCAGCAACATGGACGGCGTGCCGGGCCTGAGCTTTGCCGGCATCGATCCCGGCCAGACCTTCACGTACCGGTTCGATGTTCGCCAGAGCGGGACCTACTGGTATCACAGCCACTCGGGTTTCCAGGAGCAGACGGGCCTGTACGGCGCCATCGTCATCGAGCCGCGGCGCCGCGATCCCATCGCATCCGATCGCGACTACACGGTGCTGTTGTCGGACTGGACAGACGAAGACCCGATGCACGTGTTCAACAAGCTGAAGGTGATGCCCGACTACTACAACCGCATCCAGCCCAGCGTGCAGGGCTTGTCGCAAGATGCCCGCGACCGCGGCTGGCATGCGGCGCTGGGCGAGCGCCTGATGTGGGAACGCATGCGCATGAACCCGACGGACCTGGCGGACGTGTCGGGCGCGACCTACACCTACCTCACCAATGGCGCCACGCCGGCCGCCAATTGGACCGGGCTTTTCACGCCAGGCGAGCGAGTGCGGCTGCGATTCATCAACGGCTCGGCGATGACGTACTTCGACGTTCGAATCCCGGGCCTGAAGATGACCGTCGTGGCCGCCGACGGACTGGACGTGCGGCCCGTGGACGTCGAGGAATTCCGCATCGGCGTCGCGGAAACCTATGACGTCATCGTCGAACCTCTGGAAGACCGCGCCTACACGATCTTTTCGCAGGCGATGGACCGCTCCGGCTTCGCGCGGGCCACGCTTGCGCCACGTCCGGGCATAGAGGGCGACGTGCCCGAGATGGATCGCGTGCAGGTGCTGGGCATGATGGACATGGGCATGGCGCATGACATGGGCGGATCGCAGGCCATGCAGGCCCGGCACGGCGATCATGGCGCCGGCGCGGACCAGGGCGGCATGGTCGAGGTCAGGCACCCCTACCCCGCCGAGCGCGGCGTGGGCAATTCCATGCTGCCTGACGTGGTGTCGACCCGCCTGGACGATCCCGGCCCCGGACTGCGCGACAACGGCCGCCGCGTGCTGACCTATGCGGACTTGCGGTCGGTGCGGGAGCCCGACGACGACCGCGCGCCCTCGCGCGAGATCGAGCTGCACCTGACGGGCAACATGGAGCGCTACATGTGGTCGTTCAACGGCGTGAAGTTCTCGGACGCGCGGCCCATCGTGCTGCGCCACGGCGAGCGCGTGCGCTTCGTGCTGGTCAACGACACGATGATGACGCATCCCATCCACCTGCACGGCCTGTGGAGCGACCTGGAGTCCCCGGATGGCGCGTTCCAGGTCCGCAAGCACACGATCTCGCTGAACCCGGCGCAGCGCATCAGCTATCGCGTCAGCGCCGACACGCGTGGAAACTGGGCCTACCACTGCCATCTGCTGTATCACATGGAGGCCGGCATGTTCAGGGCGGTCGTGGTGGAGTAAACGATGAAGCCGATCAGTTTCCAGAAACACGCGCCGGCCCTTTGCGCAATCGCCCTTGCGCTGGCGCCCCCCCTGGCCGCGGCTCAAGCGGCGCAAATGGATCATGCCGGCATGACCGGGATGGACCACGGCTCGATGGACCACGGCCAGGCGCGGTCACCGGACAGCCCGGAAAGCCACCAGGGTATGGACCATGCAGATACGAACCATGACGCGCCCGCCGCAGACGCCCCGCCCGTCGGCAGCCTGCCCGCAAGTGATGGCGAAGGCCCGCGCGGCTACGACAGCTACGGCATCCATCCGCACATGATGGACAACGCGCCCACGTGGCAGGTGCTGTTCGACAAATTCGGCAGATCGCGCAATCGCGATGGGCAGAACGCGCTCGAATGGGATGGCCGCTTCTGGTTCGGCACCGCCACGGACCGCCTGCTCGTCAAGAGCGAGGGCGAGCGCGAAAGCGGCGGCGGGTCGGACGGCAAGGTCGAGGCCTTCTGGAGCCACGCCATCTCGCCATTCTGGGATCTGCAACTGGGTGCGCGCCGGGACATCGGCGCAGGCCCCAAGCGCAACTGGGCCGCGGTCGGCGTCGAGGGCTTGCTGCCCTACAACATGGAACTGACGGCCACTGCCTATGCAGGCCCGTCAGGCCGCAGCGCCCTGGCGCTGAAGGCCGAGTACGATCTGCTGCTGACCCAGCGCCTGATATTCACGCCCGAACTGCAAGCCAGCGCCTACGGCAAGAACGACCCGCAACGCGGCATCGGTTCCGGTCTGTCGCAGGGATCCCTGTCCCTGCGCCTGCGTTACGAGGTGACGCGCGAATTCGCCCCCTACGTTGGCGTATCCTTTGAACGGAAGTTCGGCCAGACGGCAAGCTATGCCTCGGACGCCGGCGAGAGCCGGTCGCAGGCAGCCGTTATCGCGGGCGTGCGGTTCTGGTTCTGACCGGCCCGCGCCAGAACATCCCCTTTATCCCCCGGAGCATCATGAACGTTTCCCGTCTTACGCGCCGCCTCGTCCTTGCCGCGGCCCTCAGCATCCCCGCGATTGCCGCCGCGCAGGCGCCCGTCAAAGTCGAAGTCTGGAAAACGCCCACCTGCGGCTGCTGTGAAGACTGGGTCAAGCACATGCGCGACAACGGCTTTGAGGTCGTCACGCACGACGTCGACGACACCGGCCCCATCCGCCGCAACGCGGGCATGGCCAACTACGGTTCCTGCCACACCGCGATGGTGGATGGCTACGCGGTCGAAGGCCACGTGCCGGCCAGCGACGTGCGCCGGCTGCTGCTCGAAAAGCCGGACGCGGCGGGTATTTCGGCCCCCGGCATGCCGCTGGGGTCCCCGGGCATGGACGGTCCGGAATACGGCGGGCGCAAGACGCCGCACGACGTGGTGCTGGTCGACAAGCGCGGCGGCGCCAAGGTTTTCCAGGCTTATCGCTGAGCCGCGCCTGAAACAATTCACCCACACCGCCTCAATGGCTACTCCTTGCACTGCAGCAAAAATGGTCCACAATAAATAATTGCGTTTCTCACCAACCCTTGGCAGTCATGGCACAAATCGTCCTGTTCGAGAACATCCACCCGAGCGCCCGCGCCGTCTTCGAGGCCGCCGGCTACACCGATATCGTCACGCATGCCGCGGCCCTGCCGCCGGCGCAATTGCACGACGCCCTGCGCGGCGTGCAAGTGGCGGGGATCCGTTCTCGCACGCACCTGGACGCCGCCCTGCTGTCCGGCAACCCCGACCTGCGCGTCGTCGGGTGCTTCTGCATCGGCACGAACCAGGTCGATCTGGACACCGCCATGCAGCGCGGCATCCCGGTCTTCAATGCGCCGTTCTCCAACACGCGCTCGGTCGCCGAACTGGTGCTGGGCGAGGCCATCCTGCTGCTGCGCCGGATTCCCGAAAAGAACGCCCGGGTCCATCAGGGCCATTGGGACAAGAGCGCCGCGGGCGCGTTTGAGACGCGCGGCAAGACGCTGGGCATCGTCGGCTACGGCAACATCGGCTCGCAGATCAGCACCCTGGCCGAAAGCCTGGGCATGCGCGTCATCTATCACGACGTCGAGGCCAAGCTGCCGCTGGGCAACGCCCGCCCCGCCGGCACGCTGAACGATCTGCTGGAACAGGCCGATGTCGTGACGCTGCACGTCCCCGGCGGCAAGTCCACCGAAAACATCATGAACGCCGAGACCATCGGCCGCATGCGCCGCGGCGCCATCCTGATCAACGCCTCGCGCGGCGCGGTTGTCGACATCGACGCGCTGCACGCGGCGCTGAAATCCGGCCACCTGGCCGGGGCCGCGCTGGACGTGTTCCCCACCGAGCCCAAGAGCGCCGACGAACCGCTGGCCAGCCCGCTGATCGGCATGCCCAACGTCATCCTCACCCCGCACATCGGCGGCAGCACGCAGGAATCCCAAGAGAACATCGGCCGCGAAGTCGCCGAAAAGCTCGTGCGCTTCCTGCAGGCCGGCACCACCAAGGGCGCGGTCAACTTCCCCGAGCTGCCGTTCCTGGAACAGGCCGGCGGCACGCGCATCCTGCACGTGCACCGCAACGCGCCCGGGGCGCTGGGCGCGCTGGACAACCTGATGGCGCAACACGGCCTGAACATCGTCAGCCAGACCCTGCAGACGCGCGGCCAGATCGGCTACGTGATCACCGACGTGGAGGGCCAGGTCGACGACATCGTCATGACCGCCTTGCGCGATCATCCGATCACGGTCCGCTGCGACCGGCTGTAAAAGCAAAAGCCCCTTCGGGGGCTTTTTTGTTGAGCGACCGGCTGGCGTGGAATGGCGTCAAACCCCTGCCGAATCACCCGCCGCCCGATGCAGGCATTGCGCGATCTTTTCGCGGACGCTGCCCGGGTCGAACGGCAGGCGGCCGATGATGCCTATTTCGCGGTGAAACGCGTGTTCGTCCAGGGGCAGCAGCCGCAGCCCCGTCATGTCCAGACGCCGCAGCCGGGGCAGCAGCGCCACGCCCAGCCCGTGACGGACCATCCCCGCGATGGCCTCGATCTCGTCGAGCTCCACGGCCTCATGCACGGTGATCCGGTGCTTCTTCAGGAATACATCCACCACCCGCCCGCCGAACGAAGCGCGGTCGTAGCGGATGAAGGGCTGGGTCGCCAGCAGTTCCCGCCAAGGCGCGACCGGCATGGATTCCGGTATGGCCAGCATCACCGGCTCGCTCATCAACGGCTGCCATCCCAGTTCGGGCGGCAAGGCGAACGGCGGGCGGATCAGCACGGCCAGATCCACTTCGCCCGCGTCCACCTGACCCAGCAGCGACAGCGACACACCGGGCACGATGCGCACGCGCACATCGGGATAGACCGCGCGGAACTCGCCCACCGCGTGGACCAGCAGATCCTGCTGCACGGACGCAATCGCGCCAATGCGCAGCAGCCCGCTGACATGGGCGCCGCCGGCAGAGGCCGCCATGCGATCGGCCATGGCGACCAGCTCTTCGGCCTGGGGCAGCATCTCGCGGCCCTGCGCGTTCATCAGGGCCGCGCGCGGACTGCGGTCAAAGAGCGCGACGCCCAGATACTCTTCCAGGCGCCGGATCTGGGCGCTGACGGCGGACTGCGTGAGTCCCAGTTGCGCCCCCGCCCCGGTGAAGGTGCCGTCCCGCGCCACGGCAATGAAGGTCTTGAATTCTTTGAGCACAATCAATTTTTTCGATGCTAAGACTCGAAAAATATCGTTTTGCTATAAAAAAAACAATACTTAAACTACGTCCTGGTGCTAAAGCCGACGCGACTGCGGCGGCCGCCCACCCCGAACGCTCATCTTTCCTTGCCTGACCCGGAGCCTTGCATGTCCGCTCAAACCAACCTGCCGCCGTTCCACCTGGCCTTCCCCGTGCGGGACCTGGCCGAAGCCCGCGCCTTCTACGGCGAAAAGCTGGGCTGTCCGGAGGGGCGCAGCTCCTCCGAATGGATCGACTTCAATTTCTACGGCCACCAGATCGTGGCTCACCTGGCGCCCAGCGAGTGTGGCCACAAAGCCACCAGCGCGGTCGATTCGCACAATGTGCCCGTGCGCCATTTCGGCGCCGTGCTTTCCATGGAACAATGGGAAGCCATGGCCAAGCGCCTGACCGACGCCAAGACCGAGTTCGTGATCGAACCCTACATCCGCTTCAAGGGCGAGGTCGGCGAACAGGCCACCATGTTCTTCCTGGATCCGTCGGGCAACGCGCTGGAATTCAAGGCGTTCAAGAACATGGATTCGTTGTTCGCCAAGTAACCCGTCACTACAGGTTTCGTGCCGTTGAACGTAAATTCAGACCCGCTTTCTCCGGCCGAAACCCGCTGGCGCATCCTGCCCCAGGGTGACCGCTGCCTGATCATTTCCTTCGGCGAACACATCGACGCCGCCATCGGCCGCACGTGCCTGGCGGCGGCTCGCATGCTGCGCGACGCACGGCTGCCGGGCGTCACCGATGTGGTGCCCTCCTTCGTCGCCGTGGCCGTGCATTACCGGCCCGGCGGACAGGGCGAAGGCCCCACCTACGCCTCACTCTCCGAACACATCCAGGCTTTGCTGGCCGGCGGCATTCCGACCGGCGATGCGGGCGGACGCGAGGTCGACATCCCCGTCTGCTATGGCGGTGAACACGGTCCCGACCTGGCCGAGGTCGCCCGCGCGGCGCGCATTTCGCCCGACGCCGTCATCCAGTTGCACAGCGAACCGCGCAGCATGGTTTTCATGCTGGGATTTGCCCCCGGACATGCCTATCTGGGCGTGCACGACGAAAAACTGAACATTCCCCGCCGCCCCTCGCCGCGTACCGCCGTACCGCCGGGCGCCGTGGCCATCGCCAACCGCCAGACCGTGATCTACCCAAACCGGTTGCCGGGCGGCTGGAACATCATCGGCGCCACGCCGCTCGTCATGTTCGACCCGGCGCGCGAACCCGCCGCCCTGCTGCAGCCCGGTGACACCGTGCGCTTCGTGCCGATCGCGCCCGAAGAGTTCGACCGCATCCGGGGGAGCCGGCCATGAGCGTAACGGTGATCAAGCCGGGCATGCTGTCCAGTTTCCAGGACCGCGGGCGCGAAGGCTTCCAGCATCAGGGCATTCCGGCGGCGGGCGCCATGGACGAGCGCGCCCACCGGCTTGCCAATGCCTTGGCGGGCAACGAAGGCGACCCGGCCACGCTGGAAATCACGCTGACCGGCCCTACGCTGCGTTTCGACGTGCCGGCCTGTTTCGCGCTGGCGGGCGCCGACCTTGGCGCCACGCTGAATGGCCAGGACATTCCCCTGCTGCGTCCGCTGATCGCGCGCGCGGGCGACGTGCTGGCCTTCGGCGCGAGGCCCGCCGCCGGCGTGCGCGCCTATCTGGCCGTGCACGGCGGGTTCACGCTGACGCCCGTCATGGGCAGCGAAACCACGTACCTGCGCAGCGGATTCGGTGGCTTTGAAGGACGCGCGCTCGCCAAGGGCGACGTCGTCCCCCTGCGCCGGCCGCTGCCGCCGGACCGCGATGCCGCCGCCTTGCAGAAGGCGCTGTGGGACGTGCGCGTCTATCTGCCCGCGACGCTGGGCAACAAGCAGCGCGAATTCATTCGCTTTCTGCCCGGCGTGCACTGGCCGGAGTTCTCGCAAAGCAGCCGCCGCGCGTTTGCGGAGTCGGATTTCCGCATCAGTCCGCAGTCGGACCGCATGGGTTACCGACTGCTCGGCCGCCCGCTCGCCATGAACCAGCCGCGGCAGATGCTGTCCGAAGCGGCCTGTTTCGGCACCGTGCAGGTGCCTTCGGGCGGCGAGGCCATCATCCTCATGGCCGACCGGCAGACCACCGGCGGCTATCCCAAGATTGCGCAGATCGCCACCGTGGATCTGCCCGCCCTGGCGCAGTCCGCGCCCGGCCAGACGCTGCGTTTCCAGCGGATCGAGCTAGAAGAAGCGCAGCGCCTGGACGGCGAGCGCGAGCGCGCGTTTGCCCAACTGCACGCCGCGCTTGAACCGCTGCGCGCGCTGCTGGCCTAGAAAGGAACCCGTTATGACCACCCGCATCGACCTCAATTGCGACATGGGCGAAAGCTATGGCGCCTGGACCATGGGCAACGACGCGGCAGTGCTGCAGTTCGTCAGCTCTGCCAACATTGCCTGTGGCTTTCACGGCGGCGACCCGGCCACCATGCGCAAGACCGTGGCCGCGGCATTGGCGCGAGGGGTGGCGCTGGGCGCCCACCCCAGCCTGCAGGACCTGGCGGGATTTGGCCGCCGCGTCATCCAGATCAGTCCGGACGAGGCCTATGACATCGTCGTGTACCAGATCGGCGCACTGGCCGGCGTGGCGGCCTCGCAGGGCGCGCGGCTGCATCACGTGAAGGCGCACGGCGCCCTCTACAACATGGCAGCCAAGGACGAGCCGCTGGCAAAAGCCATCTGCCAGGCGGTCAAGGACGTGGACGCCTCGCTGATCCTGTATGGGCTGGCGGGCAGCAAACTGATCGATGCGGCGCGCGCCGTTGGGCTGTCGGCCGCCAATGAAGTCTTCGCGGACCGCTCCTACCAGGACGACGGTTCCCTTACCCCGCGCACGCGCGCAGGCGCCATGATCGAAGACGTGGATGTGGCCGTTGCGCAGGTCGTGCGGATGGTGCGGGAAGGGTTGGTGCGGTCGGTGGACGGCAAGGATGTGCCGGTGCAGGCCGACACGCTTTGCATCCATGGCGACCAGCCCAACGCGCTGGTCTTTGCCAATGGCATCCGCAGCGCGCTGGAGCAGGCGGGCATCGAGGTGCGCACGCCGCCCCGCGGCTAAGGCGGGCGCAATAGCTAGGCGTCCTCGAGCGATGCCTCGCGGTACGCCCGCACGATGTCGGGCAGCACCTGCACCACGTACTTGCGCGTCAACGCCGCGGCGTGGTCGAAATCCCGGACGCGCAGGGCCTGGATGACGCCTTCCGTATAGATCGGAATCTTGTTGGCCTCCAGTGACCGGCTGGCCAGCATGTGGCGCAACGGCTCGATCTGTTCGTACACCTTGCCGAGCATGCTGGTCAGCGGCGCATTGCCGGTAAAGCGCGCGGCAGCCAGGTAAAAATCGCGCGAGGCGGCGATGAAGCCGCGCCCATCGAGGCGGCCCATCGCGGCGACGATCGCCTCATGCTGCGTGGTCAGTTCGGCCACCAGCGCGCTCAGATCGGGCATCTCGGCGACCTGCCGGATGCAATAGGCTTCCAGCTCCGCGCGCAGCATGTACAGATGGCGGATCTGGGTTTCGGTATAGAGGGTGACCCGGAACCCCTTGCGCTGGATGTGCGTCACCAGCCCGCTCAGTTCCAACAGACGCAGCGCTTCCCGGATGGGGCTGCGGCTGGTGCCGAAGCGCTGTTCCAGTTCCTGTTCCCGTAACGGCTGCCCGGGCCGGATAGTGCCGTTCACTATCAACTCACGAATCTGTTCCTGTAGGAAATACGGAATCGTGGCGGGCGCTTTGACGTCCAATCGGCTCCCCTTCTACTGCGTATGCAAGCTATGAGACCCAGACAAGATACTAGAAATCTATTGAAACAGAAATAGAAATAATGTTTCACACAAAAGACACGGCATCGCATGGCCGTCTGCGGGCAGGGCGGGAAGGACGAATTTGACCGCCTGGCGCGGTCAGTCCCAGTCGTCGCGGTAGACGAATTTGGGCATTTGCCAGTTGAAGCGCAGGGCCATGAGGCGCATGGTCAGCCCCGCGGCCAGCGCGATGGGCACCGACGCGTTGGCCGACAGGCCGAGCGACATCGAGCCCAGATACAGTGCGCCGGTCACCAGGGACACGCTGGCGTAGAGTTCCTTGCGGAACAGCAGCGGCACCTCGTTGCACAGCACGTCGCGCAGCACCCCGCCGGCGCACCCGGTGATCATGCCGCTGATCAGCACGACGGTGATCGGCAATTGCATCATCTGCGCCACCTGGCAGCCGATGACCGTGAACGCCACCAGACCCAGCGCGTCAGCCAGCAGGAACACGCTGCGCAAGCGGCGCATGACCGGCGCGATCAGCGCGGTCAGGATGGCTGCCCCGCCCGTCATCCACAGGTACTCGGGATGCACGACCCAGGTCAGCGGATAGTGCCCCAGCAGCACGTCGCGCAGCGATCCGCCGCCCAGCGCCGTCACGCACGCGATGATGCAGACGCCCATCCAGTCCATGTCGCGCCGCCCCGCCGACAGTGCCGCCGTCATGGCTTCGGCAACGATGGCGACCAGGTACAGCGTGTGCAGCAGGGCGGGCGACAGATCGGTAAACATAGGTGGGGGGGTAGCTTGGGCAGGCCCCATTGTATTGAGCCTTGCCGGCGGGCGCGCCATTGCCTGCGCGCGCATCATCCCGTACCCTCAAACCTGCGTTGACAACGATCAACTCCGGTCTCGTTTCGCGGCGAGACAATGGAGACGTGCCCGACCGGGCGCTACTGGGCCAGGCAGCGCGGACGCGGGAGCCGCCCCTCTGGCCGTAACCGGGAGATTAGGTATGACCCAGCAAATTGGCCCCATCCTTCTGGCCACCGACCTGAGTGCGCGCGGCGACAGAGCCCTCGACCGCGCCCTGCAGTTGACCAAGGAACTGAACACCAAGCTGATCATGCTGCATGTCATGGAATCCCATGCCACGCCGCTCACCACCCCCGTCTGGCGCCGCCTGTCGCCGGACCACAAGGCCCTCGTCGAACGCGAACTCGCCGAAGACGTCGCCGCCGCCAACGTGCCGGCGGAAGTCGTGGTCACCAAGGGAGACCCCGTCGCCAGCATCATGGAAACCGCCGACGCGTATGGCTGCTCGCTGATCGTGGCCGGCATCGCCCGCCAGGAAACGCTGGGCCGCCTGCTGCTCGGCACCACGGTCGAAAAGCTGGCCCGCCAGGCGCGTCAGCCCGTGCTGGTAGTCAAGAACCGCCCCCGCCGGCCCTACCGCGACGTACTGGTCGCCACCGACTTCTCGGATGGCTCGCGCCAGGCGCTGCGCGCCGCGCTGCAATTGGTGCCCAATGCGGACATCACCTTGTTCAACGCGTATGAAGTGCCGTTCCAGAGCGTGAGCAAGCCGGACGACGGCGTCGTCGACAACCTGTATCGAACCGCCGAACAGTGCGCCGAGCGTTTCATCGCCGAAACGCCCGAACTGCCCAAGGGCCGCCCGACCAAGGTCGTGCTCGAAGCCGGCCAGCCCGAAACCGTGCTGTCCGACTACTCGTTCAACCACCGATCCGATCTGGTCGTCACCGGCACCCACGGCCGCACCGGCATCCTGCGCACCGCCATCGGCAGCGTGGCCGAGCGGCTGCTGGAATCCCTGCCCAGCGACGTGCTGATCGTCCGGCTAAGCGGCGAAGAGTAGGTTTTCGGCCAGCAAAAAGGCGGCGCTTGTGCGCCGCCTTTTTTTGCGATCGGTCGGCTACGACTCGCCCTGCTTTTCCATGGTCTCGATCGTGCCGCGCAGCTTGCGCAGCAGCACGAGTCCCGGCAGGGCAATGGCCACCGTCAACAGGAAGAACCCGGGCCATCCCAGGTATTCGACCAGCGGCGGCGTCAACGGGCCGGCCAGATAGGTGCGGCCCACGGCCGACAGCGCCGACAGCAGCGCAAATTGCGTGGCGGAGAACCGCTGGTGGCACAGCGCCATCAGCAGACCCACGAAAGACGCCGTGCCCAGGCCGCCGCACAGGTTCTCGATGCCCACGCCGGTTGCCATCAGCCACAGGTTTTTCGGGCTGACCGCAATCAGCCAGTACGCCAGGTTCGACACTGCCTGCAAGAGGCCGAACGCCATCAGCGACCGGTACAGCCCCCAGCGCGCCATCAGCGACCCGCCCGCCAGCGCGCCGATGATGGTGGCCGCCAGCCCCAGCACCTTGTTCACGGTGCCGACCTCTGTTGGCGTGAACCCCGCGCCGCGGATCAGAAACGTGGTGGACAGGGCCCCGGCGAACGCGTCGCCCAGTTTGTACAGCACGATCAGCAGCAGCACTTCCATCGCGCCACGGCGCACGAAGAACTCGCGGAGCGGCTCATTCACCGCCTCGCGCAGGGTGCGCGGCGGGCGCGCGATGTGCTCGGGCTCGGGCGCCCACAGCGTGGCCAGTGCGCATAGCAGCATCAGCCCGCCCATCACCATATAGGTGTTGCCCCACCCTATCCACTGATCCGCCATGATCAGCGCAAGACCGCCGGACGCGATCATGGCAAGCCGGTATCCCATGACCCGGATGGCCGCGCCCGCGCCGCGCTCGTCCTTGCGCAGCACGTCCGTGCAATAGGCGTCGAAGGCGATGTCCTGCGTGGCGGACAGAAAGGCAACCAGCACGGCCAGCACGGCCAGCGCCATCAGCGTGGACGCCGGCGAAAGCGTGCCCATCGCCATGATGGCCACCGCCAGCAGCAGCTGCGTCACGAGCATCCAGCCACGGCGCCGGCCCAGCACGGGCGGCGCAAACCGGTCGACGAACGGCGCCCAGAGGAATTTGATGGTGTAGGCCGTGCCTACCAGGGTAAGGAAACCGATTTCCTGCAGCGGCACGCCTTCGACGGTGGCCCAGGCCTGCAAGGTGCCGCTGGTCAGGGCCAGCGGCAGCCCGCTGGCAAAGCCCAGCACCAGCAAGGGGGCAACGCGCGGGCTGGTGTAGACGTTGGATACAGCGGTGATGACGGTCTCCTGAAACTTGGCCAGCGGCGTCACGGGCGCCGGCCGCGGGCTTGCGGCATTTTAGGGCCTGTTGCCCCGCGCCGTCAGGAGGATGCGTGTCGGAATGTCAGGGGGATGATTGTCAGGGCGAAGCAAAGCGGTACACGGCCAGCGTGCTGCGCCAGCTGGGGAACGCCTTTACTTCCTTGCCTTCGTTGAACGTGGCGCGTTCCAGGATGCGCAGGCCCACTTCCCCCGCAAGCTGTTCGAAGTCGCGCAACGTGCACAGATGGATGTTCGGCGTGTTGTACCACTGGTACGGCATCTGCCCCGTCACGGGCATGCGGCCGCGCAAAATGGCCCAGCCGTGCGGCCAGTAGCCGAAGTTGGGAAACGACACCACGCCGTAGCGCGCCACGCGGGCCATTTCGCGCAGGATGTGCTCCGTGCGGTGCATGGACTGCAGCGTCTGCGACAGCACGACGGTGTCGAACTGCTTGTCGTCAAAGAGCGCCAGGCCGTCTTCCAGGTTCTGCTGGATGACCTCGACGCCGCGGCGCACGCAGGCGATCACGCAGGTGTCGTCGAGTTCGACGCCGGCTCCCTTGACCTGGCGATGGTCGCGCAGGTGCGCCAGCAGCGCGCCGTCGCCGCAACCCAAGTCCAGGACGCGGCTGCCCGGCTCGATCCAGCCGGCAATGCGCGCCAGGTCAGGCCGCAGCGCGCTGTGAGCATAGCGGGGAGTCACGGAAGTCATTCGGAGCATCCTTCAATCGGGGCGGCGGCTTGCAGGCCCAGCTCGCGCGCGATGCGTTCGTAGTAGCCGCGCACCACCGCGTGATAGCGCGCGTCTTCCAGCAGGAAGGCGTCGTGGCCGTGCGGCGCGTCGATCTCGGCGTACGTGACGGGGCTGGCGTTTTTCAGCAGCGCCCGCACGATCTCGCGCGACCGCTCCGGCGGGAATCGCCAGTCGGTCGAAAACGACACCAGCAGGAAGTTCGACTTGGCAGGCGCCAGGGCGCGCGCCAGATCGCCGCCCGTGGTGCGGGCCGGATCAAAGTAGTCCAGCGCGCGCGTGATCAGCAGGTAGGTGTTGGCGTCGAAATAGCGCGTGAACTTCTCGCCCTGGTAACGCAGGTACGACTCGACCTCGAACTCGACGTCGTAGCCGTAGCGGTACGCACCGTTCTCGGCGGGTGCGCGTTGGGCGCGGCCGAATTTTTCGGCCATGTCGTCGTCGGACAGGTACGTGATGTGGCCGATCATGCGCGCGACCGACAGGCCGCGGCGCGGCACGGTGTCCTGCGCGTAGTAGTCGCCGCCGTGGAAATCCGGGTCGGTGATGATGGCGCGGCGGGCCACTTCGTTAAAGCCGATGTTCTGCGCGGACAGGCGCGGCGTGCTGGCGATGACGATGCAGTTGGCCACGCGTTCGGGCAAGGTGATCGACCAGCTGAGCGCTTGCATGCCGCCCAGCGATCCGCCCATCACCGCCGCAAAGCGCTCGATGCCGAAGTGGTCCGCCACCCGCGCCTGCGCCCGCACCCAGTCTTCCACCGTCAGCACCGGGAACGCGGCGCCCCAGGGCTTGCCGGTCTCGGGGTTGATGCTGGCCGGCCCGGTCGAGCCGAAGCACGAGCCCAGGTTGTTCACGCCGATCACGAAGAAGAGATTGGTGTCCACCGGCTTGCCGGGGCCCACCATGTTGTCCCACCAGCCCAAGTCGTTGGGGTTGTCCGCGGCTTGCCCAGCCACGTGGTGCGAGGCATTGAGCGCGTGGCAGATCAGCACGGCGTTCGTGCGCTGCGCATTGAGCGTGCCGTAGGTTTCGACGGCCAGTTCGTAGGACGCGAGCGATTGGCCGCTCAGCAGGGGCAGCGGTTCGTCGAAACGAATGAACGTGGGAGAGACAAGGCCGACCGAACCGGGATCAACGGTATCGGAAGTCGTGACGGTTGCGGGGACGAACCCGCTGGCCGAATCACCGGCCAAATGTTGGGCAGGAGTGGTCATACGGACCTCTTTAGCTGGATTTATTGGAAGGCGCCCGCAAGCGGATCAGGCAAATCGGCGCCGAAAATTGGGTAGTGCGGCAGGAATTCTAGCACTGCTACGTGCCGGCTTCCCAGGGCTCCTGTCCCAGATACTCGTAGCGTTCGGTGTTCACGCGGGACACGCGCCATTCCACCGGCTGGCGGTTGTAGGAGAACGCGATGCGGCGGATCTCCAGCAGCGCACTGCCCTCGGCCACGCCCAGGCAGCGCGCCTGCGTGCGTTCGGCCAGGCAGGTCCGCAGCCGCTCATCGGTGGCGATGACGTTGACGCCGAACAGGTCCTGGTACAGCGCGTACAGCGTGCTGGTGCGCTCGCGCAGATGCGCTTCAGTCAGCCCCGGAAAGCGGGATTCGGGCAGGCACACCTCGTCGGCCATGACCACGTCGCCGTTGAGCGACAGCACATTCAGGAACTCGAACACATGGGCGCCCGCGGGCAGTTCCAGCTTTTCGCGTGCGACCGCCGAGGCCTTCACGCGCCGGAAGCGCAACAGCTCGGTGGTCGGATAGGACTTGCTGCCGTCCTGCCCGACGATGCGGAAAAACTTGAAGAAGTGATGGTTGCGCGTGTGCACCGCGACGTAGGTGCCGCGCCCCTGATGGCGCACCAGGATGTTCTCGGCGGCCAGTTCGTCGATGGCCTTGCGCAAGGTGCCGATCGATACGCCGAACCGTTCAGCCAGATGCTTTTCCGGAGGAATCGCGTCGCCCTGCTTCCACTCGCCTTGCGCCAGCGCGGCAAGCACGGCCTGCTTGACCTGTTCGTACAAGGGACTGCCCAGGGGCACAGTCGGTGACAGGCTGGTGTTCATGGGTGCATCGCAAAAATCAGGGACCTCCAGTGTAGCGGCGCGTCCGTCATTCGCTCAAGTCATGTAAGTCATCTATATGATTTAGTTGACTTTGAAAAAAGCCGGGCCTAAGATTTCCTGGCCGTTGTGATCCGCGCCGCGTGCAGCACCCGGGCGGCGCCCCTGACTCAGAGAGGAAGACAATGATTCACGCCGTATTGCACGATGCGAAGGACACGGTGGCGGTCGCCGTGGTGGAAGGCCTGACCGCCGGAACGGAACTGAACGCCTGGATCATGGATGAGGACAAGATCATCCATGTGCGCGCGTCGCAGGACATTCCCATCGGACACAAGGTGGCGATGAAGGACATGGCCGTGGGCGACACCGTCTTCAAGTACGGCGTCGACATCGGCCGCGTGGTGGCGCCCATCAAGGCAGGCCAGCACGCCCACGTGCACAACATCAAGACCAAGCGCTGGTAAGCGCCCGTCCATCGCACAGGAACCCACCATGTCCATCATCACTGCCCAGACCACCTTCCAAGGCTATCGCCGCGACAATGGCCGCGTCGGCGTGCGCAACCACGTCATCGTCCTGCCCGTGGACGATATCTCCAACGCCGCGGCCGAAGCCGTCGCCAACAATATCAAGGGCACCCTGGCCCTGCCTCATCCTTATGGCCGCCTGCAATTCGGCGAGGATCTTGAACTGCACTTTCGCACGCTGATCGGCACCGGCTGTAACCCCAACGTCGCCGCCGTGGTCGTGATCGGCATCGAGGAAGGCTGGACCAAACGCGTCGTCGACGGCATCGCCGCCACCGGCAAGCCCGTCATGGGCTTTTCCATCGAACTGCACGGCGACCACGACACGATCATGCGCGCATCGCGCTGCGCCAAGGAATACGTGCATTACGCCACCGCACTCACGCGCAGCGAATGCCCCATCGCCGACCTGTGGGTCTCCACGAAGTGCGGCGAATCCGACACCACGTCCGGTTGCGGCGCCAATCCCACGGTGGGCAACGCGTTCGACAAGCTGTATGCGCTGGGCTCCACCCTGGTGTTCGGCGAAACGTCGGAGCTGACCGGCGGCGAACACATCGTCGCCGAACGCTGCGCCAACGACGCCGTGCGCGAGCGCTTCATGTTCATGTTCGACCGCTACCAGGCCATGATCGACCGCTGGAAGACCAGCGACCTGTCCGAATCCCAGCCCACCAAGGGCAACATCGCCGGCGGCCTGACCACCATCGAGGAAAAGGCGATGGGCAACATCCAGAAGATCGGCAAGCAATGCCGGGTGGATGGCGTCATCGACAAGGCCGAAATCCCCGACGGCCCCGGGCTGTGGTTCATGGACTCGTCCTCGGCCGCGGCGGAAATGGTCACGCTGTGCGCCGCCTCGGGCTACGCCGTGCACTTTTTCCCCACCGGCCAAGGCAACGTCATCGGCAACCCGATCCTGCCGGTCATCAAGATCTGCGCCAATCCGCGCACGGTGCGCACGATGTCCGAGCACATCGACGTGGACACCAGCGCCCTCTTGCAGCGCGAGATCGACCTGAACCAGGCCGGCGACAAGCTGCTGGAATGCATGCTGGCCACCGCCAACGGCCGGTGGACCGCGGCCGAGGCCCTGGGCCACCGCGAGTTCGTGCTCACGCGGATTTTCGAAAGCGCCTGATAGCGCCTTTCCGGCGCCGGCGCGACCAGGAGAACGCGCCGGCCGCCTTAGCGGCATCCTCGCAACATCAACGACAAGAACCTGCAGACCCGGGCGCAGTCCGCGGCAGCAAAGGCGTACGCATTCCTACCCGGGCGTTATCCCCAAGGAGGAAGACAGATGAGTAGCGAACCGCATTACCCCCTGCACGATGCGCAGCGCCGTCGCCTGCTGGGCGCCCTGGGCGCCGCCGGCCTCTGTGCGCTGGCCCCGTGGGAACGCGCGCTGGCGCAAAAAGGCGCGTGGCCCGAGCGTCCCATCAACTACGTGGTGCCATTTCCGCCGGGCGGCCTGACCGACGTGGCCGCGCGCCAGGTGGGCAAGGCGTTGGCGGACGCCGAACGCTGGAACGTCGTGGTTGAAAACAAACCCGGGGGCAGCGCCAACATCGGCGCGGCGCATGTGTCGAACGCGGCGCCCGACGGCTACACCTGGCTGGCCATCACGCTGTCGCACGCGGCCAACGCCACGCTGTTCGCGGGCAAGGCCGGATATGACCTGACGCGCGACCTGACCCCGCTCGCCGGGCTGGCGTCGTCGCCGATCATGGTGGTCGTCAACGCCAAGAGCAACATCAAGACCATGGACGACCTGGCGCGCGCGGCCAAGGCCAAGCCGCTGTCGGCCGGTTCCAGCGGCAACGGCACCCCGCCGCACCTGACGCTGGCGCTGTATCAGAAGCTGACGGGTGTGCCGCTGATGCACGTGCCGTACAAGGGCGGCGCGCCGTCGCTCACGGACCTGATCGGCGGGCATCTGGACGTGGTGTTCTCCAACTACCCGGAATCGCTGGCGCACGTGAAGAACGGCTCGCTTCGCGCGCTGGCCATCACCACACGCGAGCGCAGCAAGGACCTGCCCGACCTGCCCACCACGGCCGAAGCCGGCCTGCCGGACCTGATCGTCGAGAACTTCACGGGCGTGCTCGCGCCGGCCGGCACGCCACCTGAACTGGTCCAGCGCATCGGCGACGCCATCGTCAAGCAGGTCTCGCAACCCGCCATGCAGCAGTCATTGTTGCAACTGGGCTTCGTGCCGCAGCCGCGCGGCCCCAAAGAGTTCGGCGCGTACCTGAAGTCCGAGGTCGACCGCTGGGCCAAGATCATCCGCGACGCCAACATCCAGGTCGCCTGACGCGGCCAACCTGCCACCACGAAAAGGAGCCCGGCAGATGCGAGTTTTGATATCGGAGTTCATGGACGCGCCTGCCGTCCAGGCCCTGCAGCAGCGGTTCGACGTGCAGTACGCTCCCGAACTGGTCGAGCAGCGCGGCGCGCTGCTCGCCGCCGTCGCGGATGCCGACGCCCTCATCGTGCGCAACCGCACTCAGGTGAACGCGGAGCTGCTGGCCGCCGCGCCGCGCCTGGTTGCGGTGGGCCGGCTGGGCGTCGGGCTCGACAACATCGACCTGGCGGGATGCGAGACGCGCGGCATCAAGGTCATTCCCGCCACGGGCGCCAACGCCCGCGCCGTGGCCGAATACGTCGTCGGCACGATGCTGTCGCTATTGCGCGGCGCCTATGGGTCCACCGCGGATGTGGCGGCCGGCGTGTGGCCCCGCAATGCGCTGTCGCAGGGGCTGGAAGCGCACGGCCGCACGTTGGGCGTGGTGGGATTCGGCGGCATCGGCCGCCTGGCCGCCCAGCTTGCGCGCGGGCTGGGCATGCGCATCGTGGGCAGCGATGCCGCCCTGCCGCCCGACCATCCCGCGTGGCAGGAAGCAGGTGCAGAATCGCTGTCACTGGACGATCTGCTTGCCCGGGCGGACGTCGTGACGCTGCACCTGCCGCTCACGCCCCAGACCCGGCATCTGCTGGACGCCGCGCGCATCGAACGCATGCGCGCCGGCGCCATCCTCATCAACACCTCGCGCGGCGGCATCGTGGACGAAGCCGCGCTGGCGGCGGCGTTGCGGGCCGGACGCCTGCGCGGCGCGGCGCTGGATGTCTTCGAGCAGGAACCGCTGCCCGCGGGCAGTGCGCTGGCCGACGCGCCGAACCTGATCCTGACACCGCACATCGCGGGGCTCACGCAGGAGGCCAACACGCGCGTTTCCGACATGGTGGCCGCCGGTGTGACAATGGCGCTTGACGCCCGCGCACGCTGACGAGGCGCGGCGCGCCTTACACGACAGGAAGGATATGGCTCACATCTATCTGGACGAACTTCAACACCTGGCCGCGGCCGGTCTTGCCGCCGCCGGCGCCAACCCGGTCATGGCCGACAGCACCGCCCGCGCACTGGTCTTCGCGGAAAGCCAGGGGCTCAGCTCTCATGGCCTGTCGCGCGTGCCGTTCTACGCCGGTCATCTGCGCACCGGTCGCGCCATCGGCTCGGCCGTGCCGCGCCTTGTGAACGAACGCGGCGGCGCAGCGCTGATCGATGCCGGTTCGGGCCTGGCGTTTCCCGCCTGCGCGATGGCGGTCGAACAGGCCACGGCCCGCGCCCGCGAGCATGGCGTTGCGTTCGTGGGCGTTGCCAACAGCCATCACTTTGGCGAAGCGGCCTACCACCTGGAAGCCCTGGCGGACGCCGGCATGGTGGGGCTGGCGCTGAGCAACTCGCCTGCCGCCATGCCCGCCTGGGGCGGCAAGCGTCCGCTGTTCGGCACCAACCCCATCGCGGCGATCTTCCCGCGCCGCGGCGGCGCGCGCCTGGTCATCGACCTGTCGCTGTCGCAGGTGGCGCGCGGCAAGCTCATGATCGCCGCGCGCGACAACCAGCCCATTCCGCTGGGCTGGGCGCTGGACGCCGAGGGCCAGCCCACCACCGATCCCAAGGCGGGACTGGCCGGCAGCATGCTGCCCGCGGGCGGCGTCAAGGGCGCCATGCTGGCGCTCATTGTCGAACTCATGGCATGCGCGCTGACCGGCGCGCGCTTCGGCTACGAGAACGAGTCGTTCTTTGTGGATGAAGGCGGCCCGGCGCGGCTGGGGCAGGCCTTCATGGCGATCGATCCCAACGCGCTAACGGGTAACGATGTCTACCTGGAACGCGTGGAAACGCTGGTAGACGCCATGCTCGAAGACGAGGGCGTGCGCCTGCCGGGCGACCGCCGCCGTAAGCTGCGCGACGAGGCGGTCAAGCACGGCCTGGATCTGCCGGATGCGTTGATGACGCAGTTGCGCACGCTGGCGGGTGCAGGCTGAACCACGCGGCCTGACCGCGCGATTTGACTGCAGGGTTTGACTGCCGCGTTTGACTGCGGGACTTGACCCCGCCGCCCGGCGCCCCTACTGCCCGTGGGAGAACCACAGCATCAGCGGCGCCAGCAGCAGAAACACGACGGTGGACACCAGCACGGCGCCCGCCGCGGTGTCTCCCAGCGGCGTATAGCGCCGCGCGTACATGTAGCTGACCACCGCGCACGGCATGGCCATCTGCAGCGTCAGCGCACCGGCCAGCACCGGCTCCAGGTCCATCGCCCACGCCACGGCCAGCCCGGTCAACAGACCCGCCACCAGGCGGATCGCACCGACCTTGGCGCCGTCGCGCATGCCGTTCGACGGAATCAGCGCCAGCGCATGGCCCAGGCTCAGCAGCATCAGCGGCACCGTCACCGCGCCCAGCATGCGCGCCGTCTCGATGATCCACGCGGGCACCGGCACGTCCAGCAGACGCAGCGCCACCGCCACCACGGACGCCAGCAGGATCGGGCTCTTCCAGCTTCCCTTGGTGTTGACGCCCGGCAGCATGCGCACCGCGATGGTGTGCATCACGAAGGAACTCACCGCAAAAAAAGCCACCGCCACCGACAGGCCCGCGTCGCCGAACGCCAGTTGCGAAATCGGCAGGCCCAGGTTGCCGGCATTGGGCTGGAACGCCGTGGGTAGAAGGCTCAGCACAGGCAGCTTCCAGGCCTTGAGCAGCGCCGCGCAAATCAGCGCGCACAGCAGCAGGGCGATAAGGGTTGCTGCAGCCACGTCGGCCAGCGCGCGGTTGTCCAGGTGGGTGGTGACGAAGGTGTGGAACACCAGCGCGGGCGTGGTGACGGAGGTAACCAGCGTGGTGATGAAGTTGCCGCCGAAGGGAAGATCGCGCTTGCCCCAGTAGAGCCCGATTCCCACGCAGGAAAGCAGGGGCAGCATCAGCACAATGGCTGATAGGTAGAACTGCGCGATGGCCAACATGGACTATTCCGTCAGAGATAAAAAGATTGATGCGTCACGGCATCATTGCTTGCCCCGGCCGGGGCGGTCGCCGCAGCATGGGGACATTGTTCACAAATGGACCATCCCGTCCTCGCCGCCATGTCCGCCACACCGATGCGCATTCCTGCCCACTCATCGCGTTGCGCCGTCCGCAGCGCCATTCCACCCGCCGGCCTGCATCTGGCAGACCGGCAGGCAGCTTGCCTGCCGTTATCGGACAGACAGGCCGCGTGCCTGCGGTGGTCCGCCGCGGGCAAAACCAGCTGGGAAACCGCCCGCATATTGGGCGTCAGCGAAAGCACCGTGAATTTCCACCTGCGCAACGCCTGCAGCCGCCTTGGCGTACGGGGCCGGCGCGCGGCCGTGGTGGCGGCGCTGCGGCTGGGCCTGCTCGAGTTCAAGGCTTGATAACGACGGACCGCAGGAATTCGCGCGCGCGCTCGGCGGGCAGGCTTTCCTCGGTGCCGGCGGCCACGGCCTCGATCAGCATCGTGTCCGTCACCCACACCTTGGCCTGCAGCCATCCGGGCTTGCCCACCGCCTTGCCGCGCACCTCGATTTCCTGGCCATAAGGCGGCCATTCGTTGGGCGGCGGTGCCTGCATGTTGGTGTAGAGCGACCGCATCAGCGCCACGCCCAGCGCCTGCCGGGCCGCGGGGCTGGCCGCGATCTCCGGCGGCAGGGGCGCCGATCCCACGGCAAACACCGCTTCGCCGACGGTTGCGCTGGCCATGGTGAACTTCAACGCGTGCGTGTCCAGCTTCAACTCGCGGGTTTCGGTCGATACCCGGGCGGGGAACGCGGCGCGGACGTGGCCGTCCGCCACATCCATCTCGCGCCAGTTGTAACTGGGCGAGCAAGCCGCCAACGCCAACGTCAGCGTCAAAAAAACGCCCGCTTTCTTGAACATGAAACGAAACAGCGATGAAATCGTCATTACCCGAGGACTCCAGGGTCCCGTCATTTCGAGGAATCCAGAAATTGTCGCCGATTTCCATGGCACCCGCGCCCGATGGCACGTTGCTCGCCAATTATTGCTGGCCCGCCGCGCCAAACGTCCCTCCTCCGATAGCGGGCGACGGGGTATCCGGAGGCCGGCTATCCGATGACGGGCAGCCGGCAGCCCGGCCCAGCATCTATCTGCTGCACGGCCTGAGCGAGCACGCCGGACGCTATGACCGGCTGGCGCGCTGGCTGACCGCCCGGGGCTGGACGGTGGGCGCGCACGACCACCGCGGTCACGGCCGCTCCGGCGGACACCCGGCCACCCTGCGTGACCAGGAAGACCTGGTCACCGATGCCGTGGACCGGCTGCAGGACTGGACACAGGCCTGCGGTCGTCCGCCCATTCTGCTGGGTCACAGCCTGGGCGCCCTGGTCGCCGTGCGCATCGCCCAGCGCCGGCTGGCCGACCTGGACGGGCTGGTGCTCAGCTCCCCGCCCTTTGCCGTCAATGTTCCGCAATGGGTGCGCCGCACCCTGACATGGATGTCTCTGCATGCCCCCGACCTGCGCGTCCCGCACGGCCTGGCGCCCGCCCGCATTTCCCACGACCGGGCCGTCGTAAAGGCCTACCGCGCCGATCCCCTGGTGCGGCGCCGCATGACCGGGCGGCTGGCGCGCTTTGTGGACGAAGCCGGCCAGCAGGCGCTGCGCGAAGCCAGCCTGCTGCCCTGCCGCACGCTGCTGATGGTGGCCGGCGACGACTCCATCGTGGCGGCCGAAGGCAGCCGCCAGTTCGCCCAGCGGGCGCCTGCTGAATTGCTCACGCTGCGCTGGTACGACACCGCGTGGCACGAGATCTTCAACGAAACCGCCCCCATTGCCGATCCCGTCTATGCTGACCTGGACGAATGGCTGGCGCGCACCGCCCAGGCATTGTCCCTGTCCCCAGTACTGGTTCCCTCAGCACAGGAGGCCAGCACCCCGTAAAATCCCGCGACAGCCCCCAACGAGAACAATCCGTGACCGATACTGCCGCCAACCGCCTCGCCCGCCTAGAGGCCAACCGCTCGATGCTGACCCAGACCCTGCGGGGCATCGAGAAAGAAGGCCTGCGCGTGGACGAACAGGGCATCCTGGCCCGCACGCCGCACCCCGCCGGGCTGGGCTCGGCGCTGACCAACGAACACGTCACCACCGATTATTCCGAGTCGCTGCTCGAGCTCATCACGGGCACGCACGACAACGTGGACGCGCTGTTGGCCGAGCTTGCCGACACGCACCGCCACGTCTACACCGTGCTGGACCATGAACTGATCTGGAATCAGTCCATGCCGGCCACGCTGCCGCCCGAACCTGAAATCCCCATCGCCTGGTACGGCACGTCCAACACGGGCATGCTCAAGCACGTCTACCGCCGCGGTCTGGCCGAACGCTACGGCAAGACGATGCAATGCATCGCCGGCGTGCACTACAACTTTTCCCTGCCCGAAGCCCTGTGGTCCGTGCTCGACACGCAGCCCGGCTCCGACCAGGACCGCCGCTCGCGCGGGTACATCGGCCTGATCCGCAACTTCACGCGGTATTCGTGGCTGCTGATGTACCTGTTCGGCTCGGCGCCCGCGCTGGCCAGCGGCTTCCTGCAAGGCCAGGACCACGCGCTGGACAAGCTGGGCGACCACACCCTTTACCTGCCCTACGCCACCAGCCTGCGCATGAGCGACCTGGGCTACCAGAACAAGGCGCAGTCGCAGCTCAAGCTCTGCTACAACGACCTGGACACGTTCCTCGGCCGCCTGTACGGCGCCGTGACGCAGCCCTGGCCCGACTATCAAAAGATCGGCACCCACCGCGACGGCGAATGGATCCAGCTCAACACCAACGTGCTGCAGATCGAAAACGAGTACTACTCCAGCATCCGCCCCAAGCGCGCCACGGGCCGCTGCGAACGCCCCATCACGGCGCTCGCTGAACGCGGCGTGCAGTACGTTGAAGTGCGCTGCCTGGACATCGATCCGTATTCGCCGGTCGGCATCGACGCCACCACCGCCCGTTTCGTCGACGCCTTCCTGCTGTTCTGCACGGCCTCGGACAGCCCGTTCTTCCCCGCCAACGGTTACTGTCAGCGCAGTGCCGACAACTTCTCGGTCGTGGTCAAGGAAGGCCGCAAACCGGGCCTCACGCTGGACCGCGACGGCCAGACCATCGGCCTGGCGCAATGGGGCCACGAGCTGCTGGATCAGATCGCGCCGTACGCGGCGCTGTACGACAGCGCCATGGGCGGCACCGCCTACGCGGATGCGCTGGCGGCGCAACGCGCCAAGCTTGACCAGCCCGACACCACGCCCTCGGCGCGCCTCTTGGCCGAACTGAAGGACAGCGGCCTGTCGTTCCACGATTACTCGCTGGCGCTGAGCCGCAAGCATGCGGATGCGCTGCGCGCGCAGCCGCTGCCGGCCGACGTGGCCACGGCGTATCAGCAAGCCGCCGAAGCGTCCGCCGCCGAACAGCTCCGCCTGGAACAGTCGGACACTGAAGACTTCGATACCTACGTGAGCCGCTATCACGCCGCGCTCAAGGCGCCGCGCAAATAAGGCGTATCGTTAGGGATCGGTCCGCGCCGCGCCCCTGCGGGGTGCGCGCGCGGGCCTTACCAGTCACATCAGGAGGTTTTATCCATGCGCCGCACCGCAAAATTTCTGCTGGCCCTGGCGGTCAGCGTGGCGGGCATTGCCCACGCCGCGCCGCCGCCCATGCAGACCGTGGAATCCGTCGACCTGAAACGCTACGTGGGGATGTGGTACGAAATCGCCAACTTCCCCATGTTCTTCCAGCGCAATTGCGTGGGAGACACCACGGCCGAATACACCGCGCATCCGGACGGCACCATCGGCGTGAACAACCGCTGCCGCACCAAGGACGGGGATATCGATTCGGCCTCGGGCACCGCCACGGTGGTCGAAGGCAGCAACAACGCCAAGCTCGAAGTCACGTTCTTCAAGCCATTCAAGGGCGATTACTGGGTGATCGGCCTGGATCCCGAATACCGCTGGTCCGTCGTCGGCACGCCCGACCGCAAGTACCTGTGGATCCTGTCGCGCTCACCCAAGCTGCCCAAGGAAGAACTGGACAAGGCGCTGGCCGCCGCCACGGCGCAGGGCTATCAGCTCGACGAGCTGCGCTACACGCCGCAGAAGTAAGCGCCCCCCTCAGCCCGCGGCGTAGTCGCGGGCCAGCCTGACCACCGTCACGCCGGGCTTCAACTGCCGCAGCGACGGCATGATCAGCGTGCAGTTGTCGTAGGGCGTCACCACCGGCTGCTCGTCGGCCCAGCCGATGAGCGATCCGGCCTTTTCAAACGTTTCCAGCCCCGACCAGGGGCCGGCAAACCGCACATTCATCGACGGCGCCACCACGGCATCCGTCACTTCCAGCACGCGTTGCGCCGCCGGATCCGGCAGCAGCCAGCCTTCGGGCAGGTCCGGCGCGTCAATCACGCGCGATTCCACCAGCATCCGCGCCACCATGTCGCGCGCCACATCACGCGACGACAGGTCGCCATGAAAGCCGCATTCGATCAGCAGGGCGCAGGCGTCGTCGCGCGCCGGGTCGCCAAAGTGTTCAAAGTCGCGCATGCGCACGCCGTCCTTGTGGCCGGCGTCCACGATGACGTGCTGCGGCGCCTTCAGGCGGCGCGCCAGCGCGATATTTCGCGGCAGCACGCCCGTCAGCAGCAGCGGCGCCCCCGGCTCGTGCATCGAATGCAGGTCCAGCAGCCAGTCGGCACGCCGCACCCACGGGCGCAGCGCCGCGCCGCGCTGGCGGTCCGGCGACGTGGGATTGTCCAGGCGCTCGGCGCTCCAGACGCGGTTCATGTCTTCCTGCACGAAACGCGACGCATCGTGGTTTGCGTGATCGAAGCGGTCGAACGCGTCCAGGTTGCAGAAGGCCAGCGTCAGGCTGCCGCGGCGCGGGCGCAGACCCGAGGCCAGCAGGTCCTTCAGCGCCCAGGCGCCGCACAACTCGTTGCCATGCACCAGCGCGCTCACCATGAGCGCCCGTCCCGGCACGCCCGAATCGAAGTGCCACACGCCCGGCGTGTCGGTATTGCCCGCGCGCTCGGCGGCGATGTCGGGAACGGGGAGCTTGAATTCCATGGTGATATCCGCTTGATGCCTGGTCTTTCGATGGTGTGATGCGTCGCGCGCAGCCTTATTGCGCTTCGATCTTGGCGGCCTTGACCAGCGCGCCGTACTTCTTGGTTTCTTCAGCCTGGAACGCCACCGGGTCCACGCCCGGCTTGGCCACTTCGCCGCCGGCGTCCTGCATCTTGGCGCGGAACTGGTCCGACTTCAGCGTTTCATCCAACACGGTGCGCAGCTTGGTCACCACCGGCTCGGGCAGGCCGGCCGGGCCGTACAACGCGAACCACAGGTTGATGTCCACGGACTCAAAGCCCTTGGTGGCGGCCAGCGGCGCGATCTCGGGCGCGGCGGGCGAACGCTTGTTCTCGGTCAGGCCCAGCGCGACGATGTTGCCGCTGCGCACCTGCGGCAGCCCGGAGGACAGCACCAGCATGCCGTAGTCCAGCTGACCGCTCATCAGGTCGGTCACCAAAGGCGACACGCCGCGGTAAGGGACGTGCTCGGCGCGGGTGCCGGTGGCCTGGTTGATCATCTCGCCGGCCAGGTGCAGCGTCGTGCCCACGCCCGACGAGCCGTAGTTGAACGTGCCGGGCGCGGCGCCCTTCAGCTTTTCCAGATAGTCGGCGGCGGTCTTCACGCCCGAGTTCTTGCTGGCGGCCAGCAGCATCGGCTGCGAGGCCACGATGCCCAGCGCCGTGAAATCCTTGGCGCTGTCGTATTTGACGGCGGTGTTGATCATGCGGGCGATCACCATTTCGTTGGTGGAGCCCAAAAAGATGGTGTAGCCGTCCGGCGCGGCGCGCGCCACGCGTTGCGCGCCGATCGTGCCGCCGGCGCCACCCACGTTCTCGACCACAACGGTCTGGCCCAGGCGCTTGCCCAGTTCTTCGCCCAAGAGGCGCGCGGTCAGATCCAGGCTGCCGCCTGCGGGGTAACCGACGATCAGCGAAATGCTGCGGGACGGATAATCGGCCGCGCTCGCGGCAGGGGCCGCGGCAAGCGCCGAGGCGGCACACAACGAGACTAGCGCCGCACGCAGCGGCTTCAAGATGGACTTCATGACTTTCTCCCTGGGGTGCTGTGGGTGGACGGCGGAGCCGTCTCATTTGATTTCGGGAGCTATTTTCGAGCGCGGCCCAGGGCCAGTCCGTGCCAAAGCGGCACATCGTTGTGCTGATCGGGATTCTGGCGGCGAGATATGGTCGCTGAAACTCCAGGTGCTAAGCAGCAGGCGTTGAACTTCAGGCGCTGGAATCCGGACCCGAGGCCAGACCTGAATTCACGCCTTGCGATTCGCCGTCGCTTCCCAGGCGGCTTCGGCCAAGCCGGTCAGCCGCGCGCGCGGACGGTACAGGCGGACTTCGAATGCGATCTCGTCGCTGCGCCCGCCCAGCTCAGCCAGCGCGCCGCGCCGGCAGTCGGCCGCCACCATGGACCACGGCAGCCAAGCCACCCCCACACCCTTGGCGACCGCGCCATGCGCCGCGTCCAGCGAATCGCTGCGCACAAACGGCGTCAGCGCATACGGCGTGGCCTCAAGCCGATCCCCCACGATGCGCTCCATTGCCAGCCCGCCGGTGTAGGTGATGAGCGGCACGGGCGCCCCGCCCTCCTGCAGCAGAAAACGCGGCCGGCCCCGGGTATCCATCTGGCTGACCGGCACCAGCTTGTCCGTCGCCAGCGTCATATACCGGTAGCGCGAAGGGCTGAGCGGCACGGACAGCGCCGGATGCTCGTAGCAGCACAACAGGTCGACCTTGCCCTGTTCCAGCCGCACCACCAGGTCCTGCGCCTTGCCGGTGGACAGCTCCACCTGCGTGCCGTCCGTCAGCACGCGCGGCGTGCGGTGCCGCAGCCGCGCAATCCAGTCCGCCACCAGCGTGCGCGCCAGGCTGCGGCCCGTGGCGATGCGCAGCACGGCCTCGCCGCCCGCGCCCGAACTGCGGATGCGATGGCGCACCAGCCCCATCTGCTCGACGACCTGCGTCGCCGTCTTGAGCAGCGTCTCGCCTTCGGGCGTCAGCGTCACCGGCAGGCGCTGGCGTTCCACCAGCGGAGTGCCGGCCCACGTCTCCAGCGCACGGATGCGCCGCCCGAAAGCGGGATGCGTGACGTGCCGCAGCTCGGCCGCACGCACGAAGCTGCCGGTCTGCGCCAGCGCAATCAGGTCTTCGAGGAGTTTCAGGTCTGCCATGGACGACAAGCTTACGGCATCTCGCTGCTAGGCCGCCGCTTGTCCCTCGGGCAGGGACAGGATGCGCGCGATGACCTGCGCCGTCTCGCGGTAGTGCGCCGCCAGCAGCGCCACCGCGCGATCGGCATCGCGCGACACCGCCGCATCCAGCAGCGCGCGGTGCTCGTCGTCAACATCGCGTTCAGAGCCGTACGCCATGGCTTGCGCGCGCGCCGGCCGGCGGTAGCGTTCGGTCTGCGCGTACAACTGCGCGGACAGGTCCAGCAGCCAGGGCGAGCGGCAGGCGCCGATCAGCGCCTGATGAAAATCCTGGTGACGCGCTTCCAGTGCGTCCTCGCGGTCCGGGTCCAGTCCCGGCGCGGCGTCCGCCCGCCGCGCGGCCAGCGCCAATGCGTGAAACGCCCCGACCAGCCGCGCCTCCCAGGCGTCGTCGGCGTTGGCCAGCGACCGGCGCAGCGCGTCGCAATCGATCAGGATGCGGGTCTCGCAGGCATCGCGCATTTCGTCCACGGACAGCGGCGCGATGCGAAACCCGCGCGACGTCGTGGTGAGCACCATGCGTTCGCTGCGCAACCGGTTCAGCGCCTCGCGGATCGGGGAGAAGCTGCCGCCATAGCGCTGGCGCAGCAATTCCAGCCGCAGCGACTGGCCCGGCGCAAACGCGCCGCGCATGATGTCGCGGCGCAGTTGCCGGTAGATCTGTTCGGACAGCGTGATGTCTTCGATCTCGGCGCCGCCGTTTGCTGCCGCATCCTCACGCGGGGCCTTGATTCTGGGTTTCAAGCGCGGCGCTCCTAGACGGCCACCACCGGGTGGCGCAGCGTGCCGATGCCTTCCACGCACGCGACGACCACGTCGCCCGGCCACAGGAACTCCTGCGGCTTGCGGCCGGCGCCCACGCCCTCCGGCGTGCCGGTGGCAATGATGTCGCCCGGCTCCAGCGTGATGCCCGCGCTGATGTCGGAGATCAGGAACGGCACCTTGAACAGCATGTGCCGCGTGTTCGAGCCCTGCTTCTTTTCGCCGTTGACCGTCAGCCACAGGTCCAGCACCTGCGGATCGGGAATTTCGTCGGCGGTCACGATGCACGGGCCGAACGGCGCATACGTGTCCTGCCCCTTGGAATAGATCCATTGCCCCGCACGGCGGCAATCGCGCGCGCTCATGTCCAGCATCACGCTGTAGCCGAACACGTACGACAGCGCATCGGCCTCGGCCACGCGCGACGCGCGGCGTCCGATGATCACCGCCAGCTCGACTTCCCAGTCCAGCTGCTGCGTGATCTTCGCGTTGTGCTCGATGGCGTCGCCCGGCCCGATCACCGTCGTGGGCGGCTTGGAGAAGATGACGGGCTGCTTGGGCAGGTCGGCCGACGTGTCCAGCGTGCGGCTGGACTCGGCCACATGTTCCACGTAGTTCAAGCCGATGCCGAAGATGTTCTTGCGCGGACGCGGGATGGGCGCCAGCAGCTTCACGTTCTCCTGCGGCACCGCGCTGCCCACCGGCCAGTTGCCACGGAACGTGTCCAAGAGACGCGTCGCCTGCGCGACTGCCACCGGCCCCAGATCGATGAACTCCAACATGTCGTCGGGCAGGTCGACCCCGCCTTCCTGACCCAGCAGGAACAGGTCGATCACGTAGCCGTCGACAAGCGCGCCCAGGCGGGCGGCGGCGGTGGGATGAGCGCGAAAGGTCACCAGGCGCATCGGGAACTCCAGAAGGTCAAAGGTTGATGGAACCGGCCGCCACGGCGCGGCGGTTTGCGTTCAGAAACTAGATCAGCTGCTGATGGCCGCCGTTGTCCTGCACCGCTTCCTCGCGATACAGGGCCAGCGAGCGCATGACGGGCAGGTCGTTGAAACAGAAGAGGCATGCGTCGTCGTTGGACGACAGGTTGGCGTGTTCGTGGATGGCCCAGGACGGCACGCAGAAGATGTCGCGCTCGGTCCAGTCGTAACGCTTGCCGTCGATGACGGAAAAGCCGCTGCCCTTGGCCACCTGGTAAATGAAGCTGCCGGTATGCCGGTGCGCCTTTGTGTGCTCGCCGGGACGCAGCAGCTGCATGCTGGCGCCAATTGTCGGCATGACGGGGCCGCCCGTCGCCGGATTGACGTATTCGAGCAGGATGCCGTCGTAGGGACTGCCCGCGGTGGTGCGCGCGTAGCGGCGCAACGCCTCGTACGTAGGCTCCCATTCGTACTTGAAGAGCGGGGAATACGGCTTGGTCCATCCGGAAACCTGCGGCCGCAGCGCCACGCCGCCCCACGCGCCGCTGGTGTCGTCCACCGGGTGCGTGACGGTCTGGTTCAGGTCTGGATGCACGGCATAAAAGCCCGCTTCCAGCGCATTGACCAGCGGGATGTCCAAGCCGTCCTGCCAGATGCAGGTGGTGCCGTCCTCGGCCACGCCGTGCTCGTGCCAGGTGCCGTTCGGCGTCAGCACGAAATCATTCGCCCCCAGCGTCATCTTGTGGCCGTCCACCACCGTGAACGCGCCCTGTCCTTCCATGATGAAGCGCAGCGCCGAATGCGTGTGCGCGTGCGCGGACGCCAGCTCACCCGGCCGCATCACCTGCAGCCCGGAATACAGCCAGCCCACCGCGGCCGCCACGTCGCGCCGGCCGGGATTGTTCAGGTAGATGACGCGGCGGCCCGCCTCTTCGGGGGACACCAGTTCGGCGGACCGCAGCACGTGACCGCGCAGGTCCTGGTAGCGCCAGACCACGGGCACGGACGCCGACCGCGGCGCCCACGGCTCGATCTTGTTCGCCACCGTCCACAGCGCGCCGGTCTCCAGCCGCGCCAGCTCCTGGTAATAGGCCACCCGCTCCGGCGAGTCGGCCACATTGGCGCGGCCCGCGGTGTCTTCGCGGTAGGCGTCGTAGCGGTTCGCTTCCATTCCGTGCCCCTGGTTTTATAAAACGCTGAGGATTTTCGAAAATACTAAGCGCGGGGCCAGAGGGCGGGCAATGGCGAAACGCTAGGGGTTTTCCTTGAACGGCGAAGTCGCTTCGCAAAAATATCTTGGCGACCGTGGCAAAAATACTGTACAAAAACACAGTGCGACGTGATACATTGCGCTCGCCCGAAAAACTGTCGTCCAGGGGAGAATTCCTGTGTCAGAAGCTGCTCATCTCGTTCAGTACATCGTCGTTCCCTACCGCGCCGCCGCCAATGGCGTCGCCCCCGGGGAAATCCGCCCGGCCAGCAGCGAATTCGGAGCCATCCGCATCGCGAATTCCATGGCCTCCAAATTTGCCGGCGTCGCGGCCTATGAAGTGATGATCGACAAGGAAACCGGCGACATGGAATCGCCGCGCATCCTGATGCAGATCGGCACCGTGCCTTCACTGGACGACTAGCCAACGGAAATCGCCCGCCCCGCATGCTCGCGGGGCGGGCGATTCAATGGCTTGGCGTGCAATGCCAGCACGCAGCCAGTACCTCCGTGGGATCCGTCATTCGCAGACGCCTGATCTGCGAACGCTAGAACAGATACTTGATCCCCACCGAGCCACCCACCGCGCGCAAGCCCGAAGCGCCGCCCAATCCCTGCTCGGCGTTCAACTGCACATTGACGAACGTGTTCTTGCCGGCCCGACGGTCGTAGCCCGCCGATAGCCCCACGCGCGATCCGTCCAGCTTGTTGTCAAAGGCAATGTCGCCTTGCGTCAGCGTCTGGTAGGAACTGGACGATTCCCCCAGCGTGTGCCGGTAGCTCAGCATCAGCCATCCGTGGTTCTGCGCGCCGTCCGGCTCGCCCCACGCTTTGGACAGCTTCAGACTCACGCGCGAATGCAGCGCCTGCGATGCCGGCAACGCCACTTGGCCAACGTCATCATCGCCGTCGCGCAGCTTGACGTGCTGGACCATCACCTGCGCCTGAGGTTCGAGTCGAAGTCCACTGGACGCATCGCCAATGTCGAACGCCTTGCCGGCTTCGGCCGACAACGCCACGCCCCAACCCGACGTCTGCATCGACATGCCATCCGCGCCGTTCGATTGGGTTTTCACGCCATAGCGGCTGATCTGCGTGACGAAGTCGGCATACCCGCCCTTGCCGTCCATCATCGTGTAGTACGCGCCCAGACCGTACATCGTCTGATCGCTGCGGCCGGCATTGATGGTCGAACGCGTGGATGCCTGGAAATGATCCACGTCGGCTCGGGATACCATCGCGGTGCCGAACACGCCCAGGCTGTTGCGGCGGATGCCCTGGCTGGTTACGAAGAGGTCCGTGCCCACCTGCAGGCCGCCCAGCGTCGTGCGGCTTCCCACCTGAGACTGCAGGATGCCGCGCGAAGCGCCATCGCGGTTTTCCCATCCGCCCAGCGTTCTGGCCCACGCATACGGGTAAACCTTCCGAGCCAGCGTTTCGGTGGCGCCCATGCGTTCGTTGAAAGTGCCGACCGCCAGTTCGGACTGCCTCAAGGCTTGGCCGCCCAGCTGCGAGTACAGCGAGACCTCGGGGCGGGTCTCGCTGATCAAATACCAGTTGTTGGCAAGTTCCGGTGAGCCATCCAGCGCGCCATGCGTCAGCACGTAGTGGAACGCGCCGCTCCGCGAAGCTTGTCCAGGCGTTTGCTGGAATGCGTTGTCCGTGCTGGCGCCGGCCTTGACCAGCAGATAGCCGTTTCCGCTGAAGGCATCGCCGAAGCCGCCGTCGGTGTTGATCGTCAGATTGGTCAGCCCCGTGGCGCCCGCGTTCAAGGTGAGGTAATCCGCTGCGCCGTTGGCGGGGGGGCCCAAGTGCAGTTGCACTTCGCCGCCACTGCCCACCAGATTGTTGGCGGTGAACGTTCGGCCGATCTCATCGTGGGCCCAGTCCGCGGGCGGTGCAAATGCGACGCTGCCTTCAAGCCGAAGTTCACCGACGGTGCTGAGGTTGTTTGCTTGCGCGGGGTTGGAGGCATCGGTCAGCACGTTCCATTTGCTGGTCGCGTCGATGGCGAGACTGGGTCCATCCACCCAGCCGTCGAGCGTGGCGCCGCCTGCCAGACGCAAATCGGCGCCAACCGCACCCACGACCCGGGCGACCGCATGATCGGCCTGGCCCAGCGACGCCCCCCGGATCTCAAGCGCGCCGTCGAATAGCCGCGTGATGCCGGTGTACGTCAGCGGGCCCGTCAGCGTCGTCATGCCTTCCAACTGATGCAGCTCGCCGCTACCCGATATGGCATTGGAGAACGCGCCCCGGTACTGAGACATCGCCAGGACGGCATTGTTTTCGATCGCACCTGCGCCCAGAGATCCACCGTATTGCGTTCCGCCGGCGCCAAGCTGAAGCACCCCCTCTTCGATGACGACCGCGCCGGAAAAGGCGTCATTGTCACGACCGATGGACAAGGTTCCCGCGCCGGTCTTGATAAGCGCGCCCGATCCGGTGATGTTTCCGAACAGGTGTACGTCCGCCGCCTGCCCTTGCGTCGCCAGCTCTGGATTTCCTGTCCGGATCACGCCGTCTCGGGCGAAATGCATGTCACGGTCCATCACCGTCGCGGCCTCCACCTGCAGCCCGCCGCCGTTGAAGGTAAGCGTGCCTGACCGATCACCCAGATTGTTGTCGTGGTCTATCGCGAGCCACCCGCCCGACAGCGTCCACGGCGTTCCGACCTGGCCGGTCCCGCCTATCAGCTTCCATGTTCCGGCCGACGCTTTCTCGAAGGCATTGAAGCCCAGATATTGGGCCGGTCCGGTCGCACCGGTTCCGATCAGGCTGACATCAAAGACGTTGTTGTCGTAGTCCAGGCGGGCGTCCCAGCCACCATCAAGAACGAGCGTAGTCGTGCCGCCCGATTCCGTGGCATCGACCAGGCCGATGATCTGGCTGTCCGGGTTGTCCCAGCCGCCCTGCGCCTTGAGCACCAGCGTGGAATCGCGGGCGGTCGCGGCATATTTGATGGCGGTGTCCTGGTTCTCCGGGCCCTGCGATATCGTGCCCGTATTGATGATTACGGAGTTGGCGCCCGTGACGTAGACGCCGTGACCGCTCGTGCCCCCGGCGCCGCCCGCGGGGCCGCCCTCGACGTAGCTGCCAGGCCCGCCGTTGCCGCCCGA
>NZ_JAKRML010000042.1:0-52665 GCF_022346505.1 Achromobacter sp. ACRQX | reverse complement strand
GAACCAGTTCGCCGTGATTTATGCAGAACGCTTCACTGACCCGTATCGCTGAGATAGCATCAATAAGCCTGATAGAACCAACTATCACGCTTCTAACGCCTCAAACACAAAAATACTGACACTCCCCGACGTTCAGCCACAACTTGCCGACCCGTACGCGCCGCCCATCGGGCACTGGAGTTCAACTGACGGTTATTGCCGTCGCTGCCGGAATCTACCGATGCCGTCTGCCGCTGGCGGTGTCTGACACCCTCGGAAGATGCACGTGGTATGAAGCGGATCTGCAGGTGTCTGACACCCTCGGAAGATGCACTTGGTATGAAGCGAATCTCGCCAGGGTGTCAGACACCTCATTCGGTCTTACGAATTTGAGGCTGTCAGACACCCAAACCCAAAAGCAGCCACACGCGAAGCGTCATCGCCACGACGCAAGACGCCGCGTAAGTCTCCGGAGGCCGCCCGCGCGGCCGAACGGAGACGGGCACCGCAAAATGCTTCTAGCCCGAAGGCATCTGCGCAAAAAGGCCAAGCACGCTGACCGCCCCGCTGCCCGAAAAATTTCAATTGCCAGAGTCCGGTGCGGTGGCGGCCCGGGGTGCGCGGGGCGTCGATAAGCCCGAGGGAATCTGAAGGGAGCCGAAGGCGGACGAAGATGACGAAGGGGAAGTCCGGAGCGAAGGCTCCGGACCGCAATCGTGGCCCCGCGCGCCCCGGGCCGCCACCGTGCCGGACGTCTTAAAAACTCAACCATCGCGCAAGCCGCCACCGTGCCGGACGTCTTAAGAACTCAATCACCGCGCAAGCCGCCACCGTGCCGGACGTCTTAAGAACTCAATCCCACGCCGGCCTCCATCAGCAACCAAATCACCATCCGCGCTAACACCCCCACCCTTTGCACACATAACCTCATATCGACTAAGTATTTTTCGCCCGCAAACCCCGATGACAGAATCACCTCATCAAGCATTCACCTCATCGGACACAAAACGAAATGGCCTCCTTGCTCCGCCTCCTGACCACAGCAGCACTCACGCTCGCGTTCACCACAAGCGCACAAGCCCAGAACAACAGCAAGGACACCATCACAGTAGGCATCTCCGTAGGCACCGCTGAAAAAATCTTCGACGTCGTCAAGCAAGTCGCCGCCCGCGACGGCCTGCAGATCAAGCTCGTCAAATTCAACGACTACCAACTCCCCAACGCCGCCCTCAACGCCGGTGACCTCGACGCCAACGCCTTTCAGCACAAGCCCTTCCTGGACAACCAGATCAAGGCACGCGGCTTCGACATCGTTCCCGTCGGCCTTACCGTCACCGCGCCGCTAGGCTTCTATTCCCGCAAAATCAAATCGCTCGACGAACTGCCCGAAGGCGCCTCCGTCGGCATTCAGAACGACCCCTCCAACGGCAACCGCGCCCTGCGTCTACTAGCCGCCTACAAGCTCATCACCCTCAAGCCCGAGGCCGAGCAGAAGAACACCGCCACGCCGCTTGACGTCGTCTCCAACCCCCGAAAGCTCAAGCTGATTGCGCTCGACGCCGCGCAGCTGCCACGGTCTCTTGATGATCTGACCGCCGCGTCCATCAACAACGACTACGCCGAACAGGCCGGTCTGGTGCCCGCCCGCGATGCCATCGGACGAGAGGCTGCCGATGGCCCCTACGCCAACCTCATCGCCGTGCGCACCAAAGACCGCGACCAGCCCTGGGTCAAGAAGCTGGTCTCCGCGTATCAATCGCCCGAAGTCCGCGCCTACATCGAGCGCGAATTCAAAGGCTCGCTTGTTCCCGCCTTCTAACGCATTGCCTAAGCAGATCACCATGAGCATCCTCACCCTGGCGGGCAGTCCGTCGCAGCGGTCCCGTTCCTCCGCGTTGCTGCGCCACGCCGCACAGATCCTGCGTGCACGCGGGCTAGGCATTAGTGAACTCGGTCTGCGCGACATCCCCGCCGAAGAACTCATCGAAGGGCATTACACCGGCGCGGCCGCCAACGCCCTGCGTGCGCGGGTTGCGGCCGCCGACGCCGTGCTCATTTCCACGCCCGTCTACAAAGCCTCGTTTTCCGGCGGTCTCAAGGCCGTGCTCGACCTGCTCGATGAAAAGGCGCTCGCCGGCAAAGTCGTCCTGCCGATTGCCACCGGCGGCAGTCCCGCGCATCTGCTTGCCCTCGAATACGGCCTCAAGCCCGTGCTGTCCGCGCTTGGCGCGCGGCACATCCTTGCCGGCGTCTACGCCACCGACAAACAGGTGCGGCTCGATGAGTCGGGCAACGCCGACATCGACGACGACGTGCGCGGGCGGCTCGAGGATTCCGTCGAGCGTCTGTCCGAACACGTGCAGCCGCGCGCCGGCGCCGTCCACCCTGCCTACGACCTTGGCCGCCTCGCCCTTGCGGGCGGCTTCAGCGTCTGATCCGGAGTTTCAGCATGGATGTTTTCTGGTTCATCCCCACGCACGGCGATTCCCGTTACCTTGGCACCAGCCGTGGTGCGCGCGCCGCCAGCTATGACTACTTCCGCCAGGTCGCCGTCGCCGCCGACACGCTCGGTTATGACGGCGTCCTGCTGCCCACCGGCCGGTCCTGCGAAGATGCGTGGGTCGTGGCCTCCAGCCTCATCGGCGCCACCCGCAACCTGAAGTTCCTGGTCGCCATCCGCCCCGGCGTCAGCTCGCCGCAGGTGTCCGCGCGCATGGCCGCCACCTTCGACCGCCTGTCCGAAGGCCGGCTGCTCGTCAACGTCGTCACCGGCGGCGATCCCGGCGAGCTCGAAGGCGACGGCGTCTTCGTCAGTCATGACCAGCGGTATGCCATCACCGCGGATTACCTCAAGATCTGGCGCGGCATTCTTGAAAGCAGCCACCAGGCTGAAGGCTTCAGCTTCGAAGGCGAGCAGCTCGTCTCCAAGGGCGGCAAGGTCATCTATCCGCCCGTCCAGAAACCGTACCCGCCGTTGTACTTTGGCGGCTCGTCCGAAGCCGCGCACGAACTCGCGGCCGAACAGCTCGACGTCTACCTGACCTGGGGCGAACCGCCCGATGCCGTTGCGCGCAAGATCGCCGACGTGCGCGCCCGCGCCGCGCGGCATGGGCGCACCGTGCGCTTCGGCATCCGGCTGCACGTCATCGTGCGCGAGACCAACGAAGCGGCGTGGGCCGCGGCCGATGAACTCATCAGCCATCTCAGCGAAGACGCCGTGCAGGCCGCGCAGGCCGCATTCGGCAAGATGGATTCCGAAGGCCAGCGCCGCATGGCCGCGTTGCATGGCGGCAAGCTGACCGACGGCAACGGCGGCCGCGGGCACCTGGAGATCTCGCCCAACTTGTGGGCGGGCGTCGGCCTCGTGCGCGGCGGCGCCGGCACCGCGCTGGTCGGCGATCCCGAAACCGTCGCCGCCCGCATCCAGGAGTACGCCGACCTTGGCATCGACACCTTCATCTTCTCCGGCTATCCGCACCTGGAAGAGTCGTACCGCTTTGCCGAACTGGTGTTCCCGCTGCTGCCCGGCAAGGGCGAGCGCAAGCCGGGCAGCACCGTGCTCACCGGCCCCTTCGGCGAAGTCATGGCGACCGAGCTGGTGCCCAAGGAGTCGGCAAGCTGATGTCTGCCCCGCGCAAGCCTCCCAGCCCGAACCTGCGGGCCGCGCCTTGGCTGGTGTCCGTTCTGGCTCCCGCGCTGTCTCCACTGCTGGCCTCCCTGCTCGTCCTCGCCGCATGGCAGGGCGCCGCGCAGGCCGGCTGGCTGTCCGGCCGCCTGCTGCCCGCGCCATCGACGGTTGCCGCCGCCGCGGTGGCGCTGGCGCGCAGCGGCGAGCTGTGGAGCCTGCGGGCGCCAGCCTGCTGCGCGTGCTCGCAGGCCTGGTGTTGGGTGGCGGTGCGGCCTTGCTCCTGGGCGCGATGAACGCCACCGCCCGGCGCGCCGGCAAGCAGGCCGACACCTTGCTGCAGGCGTTGGGCCTCGTGCCCGTGCTCGCGTTTGCGCCGCTCATCCTGCTGTGGCTCGGCGTGGGCGAGACGGCCCGGCTGGCGCTGCTGTCGCTGGGCGCATTCTTTCCGATCTACCGCCAGACGGTGCGCGGTATCCGCGCGGTGGATCCCGGATTGATCGCCACGGGCAGGTCTCATGGCCTGCACGGCTGGGCGCTGTTCCTGCACGTCATCCTGCCTGGCGCACTGCCGTCGATCCTGACGGGGCTGCGGCAAGGCGTGGGACTCGCGTGGCTGATCCTGGTGGCGTTGGAAGTGTTTGCGGCGCCGTCGGGCGTTGGCATCCTGGCCGAGCAGGGCCGCATCGCCGCGCGCGCCGACCTGCTGTTGCTCGGCATTGCGCTGTACGCCGCGATGAGCGCGGCGTCGCAGGCGCTGGTGCACCTGCTTGCGCGCCACCTGCTGCGCTGGAGCCCGGCGCATCGGCCCGAACTGTTTTCAAGGATCGATTGATGGCCAAGATTTCCCTGTTGCGCCAAGCGCGCCACGATGAAGGCGCCAGCGCCGGAGCGGCCCATGCGGCCGATGCGGTCGGCGCTGCGTTGGAAGCGTTGGCGACCGAACTGGCTGCCACCGCGGTCGAACGCGACCGCGCTGGCGGTCATGCGGCCCATGAGCGCGAACGCATCCGCGCCAGCGGCCTGCTTCGCCTGTCCATTCCGACCGCCTACGGCGGCACGGGCGCGGACTGGTCGACGGTGCTGGCGGCGGTGCGCCGCCTGGCCGAAGTCGACAGCGCGCTCGCGCACGTATTCGGCTTTCATCATCTGCAGGTCGCCGGTGTGCTGCTGTACGGCACGCCCGAGCAGCAGGCCTACTTTCTGGCGCCCACCGCCGAGCGCCAATTGTTCTGGGGCAACGCGCTCAATCCGCTGGACCGCCGCGTCATCGCCCGCGCGGAGCTGGACGGCTACCGCATCGACGGCGTGAAAAGCTTCAGCTCCGGTTCGGTCGGGTCGGATCTGCTGACGTTCTCGGCCTGGCACAAGCCTTCGGGCACCGCGCTGATCGCCGCGCTGCCCACGCAGGCAGACGGCATCACCGTCAATCCCGACTGGGATGCGTTCGGCCAGCGCCAGACCGACAGCGGCACGGTGCGCTTCGATCACGTGCGCCTGGAATCCATTCAGGTGCTGCAGGCGCCGGGCGTCACGCCCACCGCCCGCGCCACGCTGCGTTCACAGGTGGCGCAGCTCATCATGACCAATCTCTATCTGGGCATCGCGCGCGGCGCCTTTCACGAGGCGCGCCGCTATGTGCGCGACGAGGCGCGGCCGTGGTTCGCATCCGGCGTCGATCGCCATGTCGACGATCCCTACGTGCAGGAGCGCTTCGGAGAATTCTGGCTGCGCGTGCAGGCGGCAGAGGCGCTGGCCGATCTGGCCGGATTGAAGCTGGACGCGGCGCTGGCGCGCGGACCGTCCGTCACGGCGCAGGAACGCGGCGACGTCGCGGTGGCCGGTGCACAGGCCAAGGTGCTGGCGCATCGCGCCGCACTGGCGGTGGGCTCGGAACTGTTTGAAGTGACAGGGGCCAGCGCCACTTCCGCGCGTTACGGCTACGACCGCTATTGGCGTAACGCGCGCGTCCACACCCTGCATGACCCGGTGTCCTACAAGATCCGCGACCTGGGTCGGTACGCGCTGCTTGACCAGGCGCCCGAACCCACCGCCTATTCCTGATGCAATCGCAATGACCGATATTTCCGACATCCCCGCCGTGCCGCAGCCCGTCATCCGCCTGGATGCGGTGAGCAAGTCGTTTGCCACGCGTGCGGGACGCTTTGACGCCGTGCGCAACGTGTCGCTGTCGATCCGCGCCGGCGACACGTTCGGCATCATCGGCAAGAGCGGCGCGGGCAAGTCCACGCTGCTGCGCCTCATCAACCTGCTGGAGCGGCCGGACGAAGGCGCCGTGCGCGTGGCCGGCACCGAACTCACCGCGCTGTCCAAGCGCGACCTGCGGTCGGCGCGGCAGAACATCGGCATGATCTTCCAGCAGTTCAACCTGCTGCAGAACGAGACCGTGTTCGAGAACGTGGCCTTTGCGCTGCGCGTGCACGGCGGGCGCAGCAAGACACAGATCGCCGACCGCGTGCGCGACTGCCTGGAGATCGTAGGCCTGACCGACAAGGCGGCCAGCCATCCCGCGCAGTTGTCGGGCGGCCAGAAACAGCGCGTGGCGATCGCGCGTGCGCTGGCCAGCGAGCCGGCCGTGCTGCTGTGCGACGAGCCCACCTCCGCGCTCGACCCCGAAACCACGCGCTCGGTGCTGAGCGTGCTGCGCGACATCAACAAGCGCCTGGGCGTCACCATCGTCATCGTCACGCACGAACTGGCCGTGGTGCGCGCACTCTGCCGCCATGTGGCCGTGATGGAAAACGGCGAGGTGCTGGAACAGGCAGAGATCTCGGGCGCCAACGTGCACCTGTCCTCGCCGCTGGGCCGCGAGTTGATTCGCGAAGCCACCCACCCCTACGAAGAGGTTGCATGATGCTGGACACCTTTGTGCAGTTGCTGCCCGAACTGGGCGTGGCAGTCGGACAGACCTTTCTGATGCTGGCCATTGCATTGGCCGCCTCCATTCTGCTCGGCGGGCCGCTCGGCATCCTCGTATTCCTGACCGGACCCGGCCAATCGCTGGACCGTCCGGTGCTGCACCGGTTGCTGAGCTGGACGGTGAATACCGTGCGTTCGTTTCCTTTCATCATCCTGCTCGTCGCGCTGGTGCCGTTTACGCGGGTGATTGCGGGCACGTCGATCGGGCCGGTCGCCGCAGCGGTGCCGCTGTCCTTCGCGGCCATTCCGTACTTCGCGCGGCTGGTCGAGCAATGCCTGCGTGAAGTGCCGCGCGGCGTGATCGAAGCCGCGCACGCCGCGGGCGCGTCGGAGTTGCAGATCGTGCGCCGCGTGCTGCTGGTGGAGGCGCGTTCGGGCCTTGTGCTGGCCTTGACGGTGCTGGCCGTCAGCTTCCTGTCGTACTCGGCCGTGGCTGGCGTGGTCGGCGGCGGCGGCATCGGCGACCTGGCCATCCGCTATGGCTATTACCGCTTCCAGACCGACGTGATGGTGCTGACCGTGGCGCTGCTCGTGGTGCTGGTGCAGATCATCCAGTTCGCCGGCAATACCGTCGCGCGACGCATCGACAAACGCTGACCCCAAAGGACACTCATGCTGCTTACCAATCGCCTCGCCCCGACGCTCGCCGTGCTGGCCGTGTTGGCCTTCGGGGGAACCGCCCACGCGGCCGACCCCGCCAAAAAAGAAATCGTGTTCGGCGCGACGGCCGGGCCGTACAGCGACCAGATCAAGCTGGGCATCAAGCCCATCCTGGAAAAGCAGGGCTATACGGTCAAGATCGTCGAGTTCAACGATTACGTGCAACCCAACTTTGCGCTGGCGCAGGGCGCGCTGGACGCCAACGCGTTCCAGCACATCGTCTACCTGAAGAACTTCGCGGCCAAGAACAAGCTTGAACTGTCCGAACTGGTCAAGGTGCCGACCGCGCCCATCGCCATCTACAGCAAGAAGTACAAAAGCGTCGACGCGGCGCCCGACGGCGTGAGCGTGGCGGTGCCCAACGATCCCACCAACCAGGCGCGCGCGCTGGTCGTGTTGCAGGAATTGGGTTGGGTGAAACTGCGCGACGGCTATGACCCCTTGCAGGTGTCTGAGAAGGACGTGGCGGTCAACGTGAAGAAGATCAAGATCATCCCGCTGGAAGCCGCGCAACTGCCGCGTTCGCTGGAAGACACCGACTTCTCGTTCGTGAACGGCAACTTCGCGCTGGCCTCGGGTCTGAAGCTGACCGAGGCGCTGGCGCTGGAAAAGACGACGCCCACCTACCAGAACCTGGTGGCCGTGCGCACGGCGGATCGCGACAAGCCGTTCGTCAAGGACATCGCAGCGGCCTACGCGTCGCCGGAGTTTCTGGCGGTCACCGAGAAGTCGTTCGCCGGCTTCGTGAAGACCGACTACCAGCAGAAGCTGGAGGCGGCCCGCTAGGGCCGCGGACAGGGGCATACGCCGGCAGGCCGCCATGTTCATCCACCCCAACGAGTTCGAGCTCTTCCAGCACCTGCAGGCGCCTGACCGCGCCGAGCGGGACAACGCGCCGGACGAGGACGCCGCGCGTCCTGCGCCTCTGCGTGTGACGTTGCGCAGGCTGGCCGGGCGTGTTGGCGGCGACGTGCTGCATCCGCTGGACCTTGACATTGCCGCGGGGGAATTCGTGGCGGTGGTGGGGCGTGCGGACAGCGGCAAGCGCGCGCTGCTGCGGATGCTGGCCGGCGAAGCCACCCCGACCGGCGAACAGGGCGGCGCGCCGCAACGCTCGCCCGTGCTGTTCGACAACTTTCCGCTGTGGGCGCCAGACCATCGTGTTCGCGCGTTGCGGGCGGATGCCCGCCTGTTGCCGTGGAAGCGCGTGATCGATAACGTCGCGCTGGGATTGCCCGAGCGCCACCGGGCGCTTGCCGCGTTGCGGCAGATGGACCTGGCGCGCCACGCCAACGACTGGCCCGCCAGCCTGACCGACGCGCAGTGCCAGCGCGTCGCGCTCGCCCGCGCGCTGGCGCACCGGCCCGGCCTTTTGCTGCTGGACGAGCCCCTGGGCCGGCTGGACGCGCTGGCCCGGATCGGCATGCAGGGCGAGCTGGAAGCCGCATGGCGCCGGCAAGGCTTTACCGCCGTGCTGGCCACCCATGACGCCGCCGAGGCGGTGGCCGTGGCGGACAGGATCCTGGTGCTGGACGCGGGCCGCGTGACGCTGGACGTGCGGGTGGACCTGCCGCGTCCGCGCGTGCGCGGATCTGCTGCCTTTACGGCGCTGGAGGCGCGCGTGCTGCGCGCCGCGCTGGGACAACCCGACACGCCGGGTCCGGACGGCAGGCCGCTTGCGCCTGTCATCCAGATCCGGCATCTGAGGCTCGCGGTCTGACGCCGCGGGCCGGCAGGCACAACCCGGCGCCGCCGTGGCGCCATCCTCATCTTTCAGGAGCAACACCATGAGCATCCAGTCCATCAACGCCCGCAACCAGTTCCGCGGCAAGATCAAGGAAATCATCCTCGGCCCGGTGGTGTCCGAAGTCGACGTCGACACGCCCGCCGGCATTGTCACGTCGGTCATCACCACCCGCTCGGTCAAGGAACTGGACCTGCAGATCGGCACCGAGGTCCTGGCATTCGTGAAGGCGACCGAGGTGTCCGTCGCCAAGCTGTAGGCCGATAAGCGCGGTTCGGGCGTACTACCGCCCGCGCTTCCAAACGGCCAGCGTTAGGCATATATTGTCTTCGCGATATCCGGCGGTTCCCTCCTGGCTTGTGGCATCTTGCTCTGTGTGCGGAGAACGGAAATGCGGCGACTGCGAACGTGGTTCTTCGGCCTGATTTGCCTGGGGCTGTCACTCTCTTTTCCCGCCATGGCGCAGACCAAGCTGAGCAACGCTCAGCTTGATCAGTTGATGGCGCCCGTGGCGCTCTATCCGGACGCGCTGCTGTCGCAGATCCTGATGGGATCCACGTACCCCGATGACGTCGCGGCGGCGGCCAAATGGTCGGCCGCAAACGCCAACCAGTCCGGCGATGATGCGGTGCGAGCCGTCGACGCCGAAACCTGGGATCCCAGCGTCAAGTCGCTGGTGGCCTTTCCCTCCGTCATGGACATGATGGGCCGCGAGCCCGGCTGGGTGAAGTCCGTGGGCGACGCGTTCCTGGCGCAACCGGAGGCCGTCATGGATTCCGTCCAGCGGCTGCGCACACAGGCGCAAAAGGCCGGGAACCTGAAAAGCACGCCGCAGCAGACGGTCAAGACCACCACCGCGAATGACAAGACGGTTGTGGTGATCGAGCCGGCGGATCCTCAAGTCGTCTACGTGCCCAGTTACAACCCGACGGTGGTCTATGGCGCGTGGGCGTATCCGTCGTATCCGCCTTATTACTATCCCCCGCCGCCGGGGTCGGTGTTTGCCAGTTCGCTGGTGGCCGGGATCGGATTCGGCATCGGCGTCGCGGCGATCAATTCGATGTGGGGCGACGCGAACTGGGGGCATGGCGACATCGATATCGACGTGGATCGCTACAACAACATCAACGTCAACAATCGCATCGACCGCAACAACGTCAACAACAACCGGTCGACGTGGCAACACAACGCCGCCAACCGCGGCAACGCGCCGTACGCGGACGCCGCCAACCGCCAGCGTTTCGACAGCCAGCGGCAGGCCGGCTTGCAGAACCGTGCGCAGGCGGGCGGCCAAGGGCTTGGCGCGGCGGGCGCGGCGCCGGCAGCCGGGTCACGCGATGCCGCCAGGCAGCGGGCGGCGCAGTCTTTTGAAGGGCGGACCGGGCAGCCGATCGCGGGTCATTCCGGCGCGGACGGCGGACGCGGCCAGGGGGCAGGCCGGGGCGACGGCGCGGCGGGCCGGGGGCAAGGGCAGGGGCCGCAAGCCGGACAGGGCGGACGGGACCGCGGCGCCGGGACGGCCGGTGTCTCGACCCAAGATCGTCCGCGCGACGGCGCGTCCAGCGTCGGGACGTCCGGCATCTCGACCCAGGACCGGCAGGCCGCCGCCCAGCGCCAGCGCGCCGATGAGGCGGCCGCGCGCGACCGGGCGCGGGCGTCGAACAGCCACAACGCGCTGAGCGGGGCGGGCGACGGCGACCGCATGCGGCAGCAGAACCAGCGCGGCGAAATGAGCCGCGGCGGCGGCGGGCATCGCAGCACCGGCGCCAGCGCGCCGCATCGTGGCGGCGGGGCAGGCGTCCATCGCGGCGGTGGCGGCGGGCGCGGCGGCGGCCGGAGATAGGCACCATGGACAAGGGACTTTCTATGACGATCGCTCGTTTGCGCGCGCTGTGCGTGGCTTCGGTCCTTGGGCTGGGCGTGGCGGCGCCCGCCATGTCGCAGGCCGTGTATCCCAGCGCCCAGGCGGCGGCGCAGGCGTTTACCGATGCGCTGGCCTTGAACGACGTCGACGCCCTGCGCACCGTGCTGGGTCCGAACCACCGGCAGCTCGTGCCGGGCGGCGTCGATCAGGAAAACATCTATCGCTACCTGGCGGCGTGGGTGCGCAAGCACGACATCGTCGCCGACGGCGGGCGTTCGTGGGTGGCGGTCGGCGATTCCGGGTGGACGCTGCCGGTGCCGCTGGTGCGCGCCGGCCAGGGATGGCGATTCGACCCGGTGGTGGGCAAGGCAGAGATCCAGCGCCGCGCCATCGACCGCAATGAGCTGACCGCCATCGAAACCCTGCAGGAACTTCAGGCCGCGCAGACCCGGTATGCGCAAGGGGTCGGCCAGGGCCGGTACGCCACGCGGCTGGTCAGCCGGGCCGGCGAGCGCGACGGCCTGTACTGGCCCGACGTGCCCGGTGCGCCGCAGCAGGCCTTTGGCCCGGATGCGCTGGCGATGGGGCCCGACGTGCCCGTGGACGACGCGTATTTCGGCTATCGCTACAAGGTGCTGCCGGGTGGCGCGGGCAATACGTACCGCATCGTGGCCTGGCCCGCGCGGTACGGGCACACGGGCATCGGCACGTTCGTCGTGGGGCCGGAAGGCGGCGTGCTGGAGAGTGACCTGGGACCGTCCTCGGCTTCCCGCGCGGCGGCCTTGCGAGAAGCCGATATCCGCACTGGAAACTGGGTGGACGCGAACGGTCAGCCGGCGCCTGCCAGGTAGGTTTTTCGGGGCCGTATGCCGCTTTTCACGCGCCTGTTGCGGGGTCGCAACAGGCTTGCGTGTTTGCCGTCAAAGCCTGCCGCCGCGCCGCGTTTCCGTCGTCACCTGTGACCCATTTGTCAGGCGCCTGTGCCTAAAATGGCGAGCACCGGGTGCCTGCCCGATTTCCCCTTGCCGGATCTCCAAATTGAACCCCATGTCTTTTGTCCGCTACGCCCTGTTCGGCGTGGGGATGGCGCTTAGCGCCGCGGCGGCTTCCGCCCCGATTTTTGTCCTGAATTCCCTGGACGCCAACGTCAGCATCATCGATCCGGCCACCTACAAGGAACTGCGGCGCGTGCCCACCGGCAAAGAGCCGCATCACCTGTATCTGACGCCCGACGAAAAGTCGCTGATGATTGCCAACGCCACCGGCGATTCCATCACGCTGATGGATCCCAAGACGGGCGAAGTGCAGCGCACGCTGACCGGCATCGTCGATCCCTACCAGCTGCAGTTTTCGCCCGACATGAAGTGGTTCGTCACGGCGGCCAACCGCCTGGACCACATCGACATCTATGCCTGGAAGCCGCTCGAAAAGGGCTTTGACCTGACGCTGGTCAAGCGCATCCAGGCGGGCAAGACGCCCAGCCACATCATGATCGACAAGCACAGCACGACGGCCTACGTCTCGCTGCAGGACAGCGATCAGCTCATCGCCATCGACCTGGCCACGCAGACGCCCAAGTGGACGGTGTCCACGGGCAAGACGCCCGCTGACGTCTTCCTGACCCCCGACCAGAAGACGCTGCTGGTGGCGCTGACCGGCGACTCGTACGTGGAAGCCTATGACGTCAGCAACGGCCCGGCCAAGCTGGTCAAGCGCATCCAGACAGCGGCGGGCGCGCACGCCTTCCGCGCGCAGGGCGACCACCGCCACCTGTTCGTCAGCAACCGCACCGCCAACTCGATCAGCCGCATCGACCTGCAGACGCTGGCTGTCGTCGACACCTTCCCGGTGCCGGGCGGCCCGGACTGCATGGACGTGCTGGCCGACGGCAAGACGCTGCTGGTCACCTCGCGCTGGGCGCGCAAGCTGACGGTGGTGGACCTGGAGCAGAAGAAGGTCGTCAACCAGGTGCCCGTGGGCAAGTCGCCGCACGGCGTATGGACCCTGAATCATGCGCCGACCCGCTAAGGGCAAAGCCCGGTCCGCGGTCCTGTGCCTGGCGCTGGCGACCTCGGTGGCCGGCGCGGCCCCGCAGGCCACCTGCGACAAGCCTGTCTACCTGACGTTCGACACCGGCCACATGGGCGTCGCGCCGCTGGTGGCCGACGTGCTGGCCCGTCACCAGGTCAAGGTCACCTTCTTTCTGGCCAACGAGCGCACGCTGACCGACGGCGCCAGCCTGGACGACGTGTGGGCGCCCTGGTGGAAGGCACGCGCCGCCGAAGGCCACGCCTTTGCCTCGCACACCTACGACCACGTCTACTGGCAGGGCGACCTGCCGGGCGGCAAGTTCCGCGTCAAGCCCAGCGCCGGGCCCGACGCCGGCAAGCGCGCCGAGTGGACCGCCGAGCAATACTGCGCCGAAATCAAACGCTCCGTGACCCGGTTCCACCAGATGACGGGCAAGAACATGCTGCCGCTGTACCGCGCGCCCGGCGGCAAGACCTCGCCCGCGCTGCTGAAGGCCGCCAAGGCCTGCGGCTTCGAGCACGTGGGCTGGTCGCCGGCCGGGTTCCTGGGCGATGAGCTGCCCAGCGACAAATACCCCAACGTCAAGCTGCTGGACCAGGCGCTGCGCACCATCAAGCCCGGCGACATCCTGCTCGCCCACCTGGGCATCTGGTCGCGCCAGGACCCGTGGGCGCCCGGCGTGCTGGAACCGCTGATTGAAGGTTTGCAGCGCAAGGGCTATTGTTTTGCCACCTTGAACACCCATCCGGCCTATCGCGACTGGATCGCCACGCATCACTGATCATGGATACGCTTAGCCAACTCTTCGGGGACAGCCAGCAATGGCTCTTCGAGACGGCGATTCAGCCCGCGCTGTTCCACTTGGGCCTAAGCAACTTCATCGAGGACGCCTACGACGCCACCATGTGGCTGCTGGTCGGGCTGATCCAGATCGCGGTGTTGGTGCTGGTCCTGGGACCCCTCCAGCGCCTGCGTCCCGTGGAGCCGGTGACCGACCGCCGCCAGATCGGCATCGACGTGCTGTACACGCTGATCCACCGTCTGGGCGCCTTCCGGCTGCTGCTGTTCTTCACCATCGACCCGTTCTGGGACAGCATCTTCGGCCAGCTGCACGTGTGGGGCTTTGCGCCGTTCCAGCTGGATCAGTACTGGCCGGGCGTGACCGACAAGGCATGGGTCAGCCTCATCATCTACCTGCTGCTGTTCGATGCGGTGGATTACTTCTACCATCGCGCGCAGCACCGTTTCGGCTGGCTGTGGGCGCTGCATGCCGTGCATCACAGCCAGCGCCAGATGACCATCTGGAGCGACGACCGCAACCACCTGCTCGACGACATGCTGCGCGACGTGCTGGTCGTGTTCGTGTCGCAACTGGTGGGCGTGGCGCCCGCGCAGTTCGTCATGGTGGTGGCCATCACCCAGCTGGCGCAGAGCTTCTCGCACGCGAATCTGCGCATGCACTTCGGCGCGCTGGGCGAACGCCTCCTGGTCAGCCCGCGCTTTCATCGCCATCACCATTCCATCGCCTACGACGCCTCGTCGCCGGGGCCGGTGGGCGGCTACAACTTCGCCGCGCTGTTTCCGATCTGGGACGTGCTGTTCCGCACCGCGCGGTTTGGGGTGGGCTACGGTCCCACGGGCATCCATGACCAGCAGGCCGAGCTGGGCGGACGCGACTACGGACGCGGGTTCTGGTCGCAGCAATGGCTGGGCATCAAGCGCATGATCGGCCGCGACCGCGAACCCGTGGCGGCGCCGCCGGCCCCGCCGGCGGGCATCGAGCGGGCATGAAAAACCCCCACGGCTGGGTATCAGCGGGCGGGGGTAAGCAGGGCGCGGTCCGGACGACGGGAGCCGGCCAACGGATTCCAGAGCGGGGCAACGGGCAGGCAGCTGCGTGCCCGTCTTCCCCGCGATGATCAGGCGCCCGGCGTGTCGTGCGTGGTTTCGCGCTTGATCTCGCCGTGGCGGCGTTCCATTTCCTGGCGCAGTTCGCGGCGCAGGCCGGCGGCCTTGAAGCGCTGCTTTTCCTCGTGCGTGCGCGGTTCCAGCGGCGGCACGGCGGTCGGGGCGCCCTTGTCGTCCACCGCCACCATCGTGAAATAACAGCTGTTGGTGTGGCGCACCAGCTTCTTGCGGATGTCCTCGGTCACGACCTTGATGCCGATTTCCATCGACGTGCGGCCTGTGTAGTTCACGGCCGCCAGGAACGTCACCAGCTCGCCGACGTGGATCGGTTCGCGGAACACCACCTGATCGACGGACAGCGTCACGACATATTGGCCGGCGTACCGGCTGGCACAGGCGTAGGCTACCTGGTCCAGATACTTGAGGATGGTTCCGCCGTGTACGTTTCCTGAGAAATTCGCCATGTCAGGCGTCATCAGGATGGTCATCGACAATTGGTGGCTAAAGGCGTCGTCCATGGCGGGCGGCTCATTCATGAATAAAACGCCAATGGTAGCGGCTGGCGGCTGACATCGCGCCGTATTTTTGGGGGCAGTCAGGGTTTCTTGGCGGGCGGCGTGGCGGGGGCGTTTGCCTGCGGCTTTGCCGCGCCAGACGGCGATGCGGTCTTGTTTGAGACCGGCGCTTCGGAGGTTGCCGGGGCATCGGTCTTCGCGGCGTCTTCCGACGCAGGTTCGCCTGCCGCAGGTTCGCCTGCCGCAGGTTCGCCATTTCCCCCATCAGCCGCCTCCGGCACATCCCGCCGCACCGCAGGCGGCGTCCACAAGCCATCCCGCACCGCCGGTCCCGGCAGATAAACCCGCAGCAGCATTCCCACCGGCCCGGCCGCCGGAATCGGCAGCCAGTTCGATTGATCTTCCGGCGGCGGCGCCGAGTGGCTGAAGACAAGATCCAGCGAGCCGTCCGCGTTGTAGCGCAGCGGATCGCGGCTGCCGAGCGCATGGCGGTTGACGGGGTTGGGCACGGGCATGCCCTGGCTGTCATACGCCGTCAGCGACCAGAACGCGCCCGCGTCGGGCAACTGGCCGGTCTCGAGATGCAGCGCATACCGGTGCGCGCCGTCCAGCAGCGCGCCGTCGCTGTCCGTGGCCAGCACCAGCACCGTCAGGTCCTCGGGCAATCCGCTGCCCGGCTGCGCCTGCGCGGCCAGCGCGCGGCGTAGCCAGTCGTTGCCATACACGCCGATGCTGCCTGTTTCCTGCAGCCAGCCGTCTGTGGCGCGCAGCGAATGGCCGGCGGCCGCCGCCATGCGGTCGCGCGCGGCGCGCACGCCGCGGCGCATGCCCTGCTTGGCGGAATGATCGAGCTTGTCGAAGTCGAACGGCCGGCCCGGCGCCAGCCCGACGCGGCGCAGCAGCGCCAGCACGGGCTGATCCGTCGCATGCGGCGGGTGCTTGCGCAGCAGTTCGGCAGCGTAGGTGAAGAACGCGTCGGTGGGCATCGAGTCCACCTGTTCGCTCACCGGGATTTTCAGATCGAGGGACGGGTCGGGCTTGGTGCGCGGCGCTTGCGCAGGCAGGTTCCATTGCGCCAGGGGCGTCAGGACGAAGCCGTCCTGCAATGTGTTTACCGCCGCCTGGTCGGCGGGGCCGTGCGTTTCGATCATCCCCTTCGCCCAGACGTGCACGGTGGGGGCGTCGATGCGCGCCATGCCGGAGGGCAGCGTGCCGCTCCAGCCCGGGGGCACGATCACGGTGTTGCCCTTTGCGGTGCCCGTGGTGCGCTTGCCCAGCGTCGCGAAGACGTCGGTCCACATATCCAGCAGCGTCAGTGTGTAGAGCCGTCCCGCCGTGTCGGGCACGGACAGCACGACGGGTCCGTCCGTCAGATCCAGCCACGCGCTGCTGCGCAGCATGTCGACGTTCGCCCACGGCGTGGCCGCGCCCGCGCGGGGCAGGGTGCGCCCGTGATGGAACATGTTGGCCGGCGCCCCATCGGCGCCCCGCGATGGATGCGTGAACTGCCGGCGGGTCAGGTCCATCGCCACCAGCGGATAGAAATACAGATAGCCTTCTGTCGCCGCCTGCTGGGCCGCCTCGGTGGCGGCGGCGGCGGGCGACAGCGCGGCGGGCGCCGCGTGGGCGGGCGCGTGCGGCATCAGAACGAAGGGCGAGAAAGCAAGTGTCAGGGCGAGAACTCGGGCCAAGGGGGCAAGGCGGCGCATCGGCGCTCCAAGGACAAGCGGGAAAAAGGGCAGGCGGCGACCAGCGCAAACATGCTGCCGGATCACCGATGCCGCCGGCCATCGTAGCAGCGCTGCACTGCCGCAAAATCTGTGAAAAAAGCGCATTTTGCCGTCAAATTCGGACCAGCGCCGGCCTCTCCGGCATCGGCAGGCATGACGGACCCCGTATCGAAGGCCTATACTTCCTCACATTTCCCTGGAAGTCGTAGGGCTTTTTCGTCCTGGAAATTTCCGCTTCCTTCATTCACCAGGAGAGGAGTGCTTCATGGTCAACATGAATCGCCGCCAGTTCTTCAAGGTGACCGGTGCGACGCTGGCGGGCTCCAGCCTGGCCTTGTTGGGGGCTGCCCCCGGCACGGCCATGGCCGAGGTGCGCCAGTTCAAGCTTGCGCGCATGACCGAAACGCGCAACACCTGTCCCTACTGTTCGGTCGCCTGCGGTTTGCTGATGTACGGCTTGGGCGATGGCTCGAAGAACGCCCGCGCCAGCATCATGCACATCGAAGGCGACCCCGACCACCCCGTCAACCGCGGCACCCTCTGTCCGAAGGGCGCGGCCCTGATCGACTTCATCCACAGCCCCAACCGTCTTAAATTCCCGGAATACCGGGCGCCCGGTTCGGACAAGTGGGTACGGATGTCGTGGGACGAAGCCCTGACGCGCATCACCAAGCTCATGAAGGAAGACCGCGACGCGAACTTCGTCGAGAAGACCGCGGACGGCAAGACGGTCAACCGGTGGCTGACCACCGGCATGCTGGCCGCCTCGGCAAGCAGCAACGAGGTCGGCTACATCACGCACAAGACAGTGCGCAGCATGGGGATGCTGGCGTTCGACAATCAAGCCCGTGTCTGACATGGCCCGACGGTGGCAGGTCTTGCCCCGACGTTTGGCCGTGGAGCGATGACGAACCATTGGGTCGACATCAAGAACGCGGACATAGTTTTGATCATGGGCGGCAATGCCGCCGAGGCCCACCCGTGCGGGTTCAAGTGGGTCACTGAAGCCAAGGCCCACAACAAGGCCAAGTTGATCGTCGTGGATCCGCGCTTTACGCGTTCGGCGTCCGTGGCGGACTTCTATGCGCCCATACGCACCGGCACCGACATCATCTTCCTGGGTGGCGTCATCAAGTACCTGTTGGATCACGACAAGATCCAGCACGAGTACGTGCGCAACTACACCGACTTTTCGTTCATCGTGCGCGAGGATTTCGCGTTCGACGCGGGCCTGTACTCGGGCTACAACGCCGAAAAGCGCACCTACGACAAACAAAGCTGGGACTACGAGCGCGGCGACGACGGCTACGTCAAGACCGATCCCACGCTGCAGCATCCGCGTTCGGTGTATCAGCTGCTCAAGAAGCATTATTCGCGCTACACGCCGGAAATGGTCGAACGCGTCTGCGGCACGCCCAAGGACAAGTTCCTGACGGTGTGCGACATGCTCGCGTCCACGGCCACCACCAACCGCGCCGCCACGATCCTGTACGCGCTGGGCTGGACGCAGCATTCCATCGGTTCGCAGATCATCCGCACGGGCGCGATGGTGCAACTGCTGCTGGGCAACATCGGCATCGCCGGCGGCGGCATGAACGCGCTGCGCGGGCACTCGAACATCCAGGGCCTGACCGATCTGGGCCTGATGTCGAACCTGCTTCCTGGCTACATGACGCTGCCCAACGAACCCGAGCAGGACTACGCCAAGTACATCGACACACGCACGCTCAAGCCGCTGCGGCCCAACCAGCTGAGCTACTGGCAGAACTATCACAAGTTCCACGTCAGTCTCATGAAGGCCTGGTGGGGCGGCGCGGCCACGGCCGACAACAACTGGGCGTTCGATTACCTGCCCAAGCTGGACAAGCTCTATGACATGCTTCAGGTCTACGAGCTGATGGTCCAGGGCAAGATGAACGGCTACATCGCGCAGGGCTTCAACCCGCTGGCCGCGGCGCCCAACAAGGCCAAGCTGAACGAGGGCTTCGCCAAGCTCAAGTTCCTGGTCATCATGGATCCGCTGGTCACGGAAACGTCCGAGTTCTGGCGTAACGCCGGCGAGGCCAACGATGTGGATCCGTCCAAGATCCAGACCGAGGTCTTCCGCCTGCCCACCACCTGTTTTGCCGAGGAAGACGGCGCGCTGGTCAACTCCGGCCGCTGGCTGCAATGGCACTGGAAGGGCGCCGAGCCCCCGGGCGAAGCCAAGAGCGACATCGAGATCATGGCGCTCATCTACACGCGCCTGCGCAAGATGTACGAACAGGACGGCGGCAAGTACCCGGATCCCATCGTCAACCTGTCGTGGCCCTATTCCAACCCGCAGAATCCCACGGCCGAGGAACTGGCCAAGGAATACACGGGCCGCGCGCTGGTGGATCTGGCCGATCCCAAGGATCCGACGAAGATCATGCGCCGCGCCGGCGAGCAGCTTGCCGGCTTTGCCGAACTGCGCGACGACGGCTCCACCGCCAGCGGCTGCTGGATCTTTGCGGGCGCCTGGAGTCCCAGCGGCAACCTGATGGCGCGCCGCGACAACAGCGACCCCACTGGCATCGGCCAGACCCTGAACTGGGCCTGGGCGTGGCCGGCCAACCGCCGCATCCTCTACAACCGCGCGTCGTGCGACCTGGAAGGCAAGCCGTTCGATCCGCGGCGCAGCGTGGTGTCATGGAACGGCAGGGCGTGGGTAGGCGCCGACATCCCCGACTTCAAGGGCGACGAGAACCCCGCGGGCGGCATGGGGCCGTTCATCATGAACCCGGAAGGCGTGGCGCGCTTCTTTGCGCGGGCGGGCCTTGCCGAAGGGCCGTTCCCGGAGCACTACGAACCCTTCGAAAACCCGCTGGGCTACAACCCGCTGCATCCCAAGGCCAAGGGCGTCACCAGCAACCCGGCCGCGCGCATCTTCAAGGATGACCTCGCGGCGATGGGCACGGTGGAAAACTTCCCGTATGTCGCCACCACCTATCGCCTGACGGAGCACTTCCACTACTGGACCAAGAACGTCCGCATCAACGCGATTCTCCAGCCGGAGCAGTTCGTGGAGATCGGCGAGGCGCTGGCCAAGGAGCTGGGCATTCCCAACGGCTCCCGCGTCAAGGTGTCGTCCAACCGCGGCTACATCAAGGCCGTGGCGCTGGTCACCAAGCGCATCCGTCCGCTCACCATCGAAGGCAAGACGGTGCACCAGGTCGGCATTCCCATCCACTGGGGTTTCGTGGGCATCGCCAAGCCGGGCTTCCTCACCAACACCCTGACGCCATTCGTGGGCGACGGCAATTCCCAGACACCGGAATTCAAGTCGTTCCTGGTGAAGGTCGAAAAGGTATAGGAGAACCGACATGTCAATGCAATCCCTGGACATCAAGCGGCGCTCCGCCACCACAACGCCGCCGCCGGGCATCCGTGAACCCGTCACGGGCTCGGTGGCCAAGCTGATCGACGTCTCCAAGTGCATCGGCTGCAAGGCCTGCCAGAGCGCCTGCATGGAGTGGAACGACCTGCGCGACGAGATCGGCGTCAACGTGGGCGTCTACGACAACCCGGCCGACCTCACCGAGCACTCCTGGACCGTCATGCGCTTCTCGGAATTCGAGAATCCCGCCGGCGACCTGGAATGGCTGATCCGCAAGGACGGCTGCATGCACTGCGAGGATCCGGGCTGCCTGAAGGCCTGTCCCTCGCCGGGCGCCATCATCCAGTACAACAACGGCATCGTGGACTTCCACGAGGAAAACTGCATCGGATGCGGCTACTGCATCACCGGCTGTCCGTTCAACATCCCGCGCATTTCCAAGAAGGACAACAAGGCCTACAAGTGCACGCTGTGTTCCGATCGCGTCGCGGTCGGCATGGAGCCCGCGTGCGTCAAGGCCTGTCCCACCGGCGCCATCGTCTTCGGCACCAAGGACGACATGCACCAGCATGCGGCCGAACGCGTCGAAGACCTGAAGTCGCGCGGCTTTGCGCAGGCCGGCGTGTATGACCCGCCCGGCGTGGGCGGCACGCACGTCATGTACGTGCTGCATCACGCCGACCAGCCGGGGCTGTACCACGGGCTGCCCGCCGATCCGAAGATCAGTCCGATGGTGTCGTTGTGGAAGGGCCTGGCCAAGCCGCTGGGCCTGGCCACGATGGCGCTCACCGCGCTGGCGGGCTTTTTCCACTATGCGCGCGTGGGCCGCAACGAAGTGACCGAGGAAGACGAACGCAGGGCTGAAGAGGAGGTGCGCCATGAGTGAAGAACACCACTACCGCCGCATCAAGCGCTACACGCCGGGCGAGCGCACCAACCACTGGATCATCGCGCTGACGTTCATCCTGCTCGCGCTGTCCGGACTGGCGCTGTTTCATCCATCCATGTATTGGCTGTCCAACCTGTTCGGGGGCGGACCCTGGACGCGCATCCTGCATCCGTTCATCGGGGTGGTGATGTTCGTCTGCTTTGCCGTGTTTGCCGGGCACATGTGGCGCCACAACCTGCTGACGCGCGCGGATCGCCAGTGGCTCAGGCAGCTCGACGACGTGGTCGAGAACCGCGAGGAAAAGCTGCCCGAGGTCGGCAAGTACAACGCCGGCCAGAAGCTGCTCTTCTACGTGCTGATCCTGTGCATGCTGGGGCTGATGGTCAGCGGCATCGTGATCTGGCGCGAGTATTTCGCGTTCTACTTCCCGATCGAAGTGATCCGCGCCGCGTCGGTGCTGCACGCGGTTTGTGCGCTGGTGCTGATTTGCGCGATCATTGTGCATATTTACGCGGCGATTTGGGTGAAGGGGTCGCTCACGGCAATGCTGCGCGGCTATGTCACCGCAGGCTGGGCGTGGAAGCACCATCGCGCCTGGTTCCGGGAGCAGGTGAAGAAGTAATCCCCGGCATGTCGTGATCGACGGCTGCTATCCTCTTTGCAGGCTGGCAGCCGTATTTGTTTTTCTGGAGACGAGAATTGCAGCGAATTCTTCCACGCGGCGAGATCGAAGCGCTAGACCATAACGCCATTCCCCGCATCACCCTGCCGGAACGGACATCCGTTTTCGCGGCGCGGGCGGCGCGCCTGCGGCAGCTTGCCGACGGCAATCCGGTCGGCGACTACCTGCAGCTCATGGCGCAACTGGTCGATGCCCAGCATCGCGCGCTGCAGGACTGCGCCGCGCCGCCCGCCACCGAAGACCGGATTTCGCTCGCGCAGGCGCATGGCATGCCGCCGCTGCAGGCCATCGGCTGGCCGCGCGATGCGCTGTGGCGCCGCATCCTGGGCCAGTTGCTGGACGACGTGTCGCGCGCCCCTGGCGTGCCCGCCGAAGCCCTCGACGTCTGCGCCGCACTGCGGCGCGCGCTGGCCGACGATCCCGAATCGCTTGAAGACCTGGCGCAGGCCGTGCTGTCCGAGCAGGACGAAGGCGTGGACAGCGCGGCCGCGCCCTTCGTCATGGCGGCGCTGCAGGTCTACTGGACGGACCTGGCCAACCGCTTCGATCCCAAGCAACTCCCCGTCGCCAGCCCGTTCGGCGTGTGTCCGGTGTGCGGCAGCCTGCCGGTCGCCAGCATCGTGCGGGTCGGCGGCCAGTACGAAGGCTATCGCTATCTGTGCTGCAGCCTGTGCGCGACGCAGTGGCACATGGTGCGGGTCAAATGCTCGCACTGCGAGGACGTGGAAAAGGTCGCGTACCAGTCCATCGAGGGCCGCACGCCCGCCATCAAGGCCGAAACCTGTGACAACTGCCACACGTACCGCAAGATCTTCTACCAGGACAAGGATCTGTACGTGGAGCCGGTGGCCGATGACCTGGCCAGCCTGATGCTCGACGTGCTGGTCGGCGAGGCCGGTTATTCGCGGTCCAGCGGCAATCCGCTGCTGTGGCATGGCGCCGAGGACTAGCGCCGCTCAATGACGGAGTCTCGCATGGCAGATCAACTGTCCGGCGCCGGCCTTGCCGCCGCGTCCGACATTCCTTCGCTGGACCGCCTGCTGAATGCCGACGCGTTGCAGCCGGCGCTCGCAACCCACGGGCGGACACAAGTGGTGGCGGCCCTGCGCCGTGACCTGGACGCGCTGCGCAAGCGCGCGCTGGACGGCGGCGTGCCGCGCCACGAGCTGGAGGCGGCCGCGGTCGCGGGGCGCACATCAGCCGCGCTGGACGAGGCCGCGCGGCCCCGTCTGCGCGCGGTCTACAACCTGACCGGCACCGTGCTGCACACCAACCTGGGCCGCGCGCTGCTGCCCGACGAAGCGGTGGCCTCGGTGCTGCGCGCGCTGACCACGCCCGCCAACCTGGAGTTCGACCTGGACACCGGCGGCCGCGGCGATCGCGACGACCTCATCGACGATCTGCTGTGCGAGCTGACGGGCGCCGAGGCCGCCACGGTGGTCAACAACAATGCCGCGGCCGTGCTGCTGATGCTCAACGCCCTGGCGGATCGCCGCGAAGTCGTGGTGTCGCGCGGCGAACTGGTCGAGATCGGCGGCGCGTTCCGCATCCCCGACATCATGAAGCGGGCGGGCGCCAAGCTCATCGAAGTCGGCACCACCAACCGCACGCACGCGGCGGATTATGAAAACGCCATCGGCCCGCGCACCGCGATGCTGATGAAGGTGCATTGCAGCAACTACGCAGTGACCGGCTTCACCAAAAGCGTGAGCGTGGCCGAGGTGGCGGCGCTGGCCCATGCGCGCGGTCTGCCGGCCACGGTGGATCTTGGCAGCGGCACGCTGGTGGACCTGACGCAATTCGGGCTGCCGAAAGAAGACACCGTGCGCGAGACCATCGCTGCGGGCGCCGATCTGGTCACGTTCAGCGGCGACAAGCTGCTGGGCGGACCGCAGGCCGGCCTGTTGGTGGGCCGCGCCGACCTGATCCGCAAGATCAAAAAGAATCCGCTCAAGCGCGCGCTGCGCGTCAGCAAGCTGACGCTGGCGGCGCTGGAACCCGTGCTGCAGCTGTATCGCGCACCGGAGTTCCTGGCGCAGCGGCTGACGACGCTGCGCCTGTTGACCCGGCCGCTGCGCGATATTCAGCCGCAGGCCGAACGGCTGCGCGGCGTGCTGGCGCATGCCGCAGGCCCGGGCTATGCGGTCGAGGCGGTGCCGATGTTCAGCCAGATCGGCAGCGGCGCGTTGCCCATCGACCAGCTTCCCAGTTACGGACTGGCCGTGCGCCATGCGGGAACCGGCCGCCCCGGGCGGCATCTGGACCGGCTGGAGACGCTGTTGCGCAAGCTGCCGGTGCCCGTCATCGGCCGCATTGCGGATGACGCGTTGTGGCTGGACCTGCGCTGCCTGGAAGACCGCGACGAAGCCGCTTTTGCGGCGCAGCTGGCGGAGCCGCTGGCATGATCGTCGGCACCGCAGGGCATATCGACCACGGCAAGACGACGCTCGTGCGCGCGCTGACGGGCGTGGACACGGACCGGCTGAAGGAAGAAAAGGCGCGCGGCATTTCCATCGAACTGGGCTACGCCTACACGCCGCTCGCCAACGGCGACGTGCTGGGCTTCATCGACGTGCCGGGGCACGAGAAGCTCGTGCATACGATGGCTGCCGGCGCCAGCGGGATAGATTTCGGCTTGCTGGTGGTGGCGGCGGACGACGGCGTCATGCCGCAGACGCGCGAGCATCTGGCCATCCTGTCGATGCTGGGCGTGGCGCGCGGCGCGGTGGCGCTGACCAAGACGGATCGCGCGGATGCGGCACAACTGGAAGCCGTGCGCGGCGAGATCGCGGCGTTGACGGAAGGGACGTTCCTGCAAGGCGCGCCGGTGTTCAGCACGAGTGCGACGCAGATGGCTCAGGCGAGCCAAACATCTCACGCGGCCCACGCCGGCGATCCCGGCGTGGCGGCGCTGAAAGACTATTTGCACGCGCAGGCGCAGGCCCTGTCGCGGCCCGAGGCCACGGGCCTCTTCCGGCTGGCGGTGGATCGCGTGTTCACCTTGTCCGGGCACGGCACGGTCATCACCGGGACGGCGCACGCCGGCCAGGTCCGCGCGGACGACGACGCGACCGATCTGCGCCTGATGCCGGCCAATACACGCGTTCGCGTGCGCGGCATCCACGCGCAGAACCAGCCCAGCGAGACGGGCTCGGCCGGCCAGCGGTGTGCCTTGAACCTGGCGGGCATCGACAAGAACGCCATTGCGCGCGGCGACTGGATCGCGGACGCGCGCTGCTTCCTGCCCTCGAAGCACGTGGATGTGACGCTGACGCTGCTGCCGTCCGCGGATGCGCCAGTGCGGGCGTGGGCGCCGCTGCACGTGCACATCGGCGCGGCGCGCCATGTGGCGCACGTGGTGCCGATCAGCGCCGAGGCGCTGTCGCCGGGCCAGTCGGGATGGGTGCAACTGGTGTTCGACGAACCCGTCTGCGCGATGCCGGGCGACCGCTACATCGTGCGCAACGCACAGGCGACGCGCACGGTGGGCGGCGGCCGGGTGCTGGATCCCAATGCGCCGGACCGCAAGCGCCGGTCGGCGTCGCGGCTGGCGGGCCTGCAGGCGCTGACCGACATGCTGGATGGCGGGGGCCTGCAACCGGTGCTGGCGCATGCGCCGCAGGGCCTGGACGAAGCGGCACTACAGCGTCTGACGGGCCTGCCGGTCAGCGATATCGCGGCGCCCGAGAGTGCGGTGTGGATCGAGCCGCGCAATGCGCAGGGCGCGCGCACGCTGATCCTGGACGCGCATTGGAAGGCGCTGCGCGATCGGACCGAGCAGGCGCTGGCGTCGTTCCACCAAAGCGCGCCCGACGAACCGGGTCCGGACAGCGCGCGGCTGCGGCGCATGGCGTTTCCTGCGATGTCCGACACGCTCTGGACATCGCTGCTCGACGAAATGCAACGCGACGGCCATATCGCGCGCAATGGTCCCTGGCTGCATCTGCCTACGCACACTGCGACGCTGGGAGCGGCCGAATCCGCGCTGGCGGCGCGTCTGTTGCCGCTGCTGGACGCGGGCGCGTTCGATCCGCCGTGGGTGCGCGATCTGGCGAAGCTGCAGGCGCAGCCCGAGGACGCCGTGCGCCAATTGCTGCGCAAGCTGCTGCGGCGTGGCGAGGTGGCGCAGGTAGTGAAGGATCTGTTCTATCACCGCGATCAGGTACGCAAGCTGGCGGCGCTGGCAGCAGACCTGGCCGCGCAGCCGCCGGGCTTGAACGCTGCGGTTTTCCGGGACGCGACGGGCCTGGGCCGCAAGCGGGCGATCCAGATCCTGGAGTTCTTTGATCGCGTGGGCTACACGCGGCGGGTGCGGGATACGCATGTGCTGCGCGGCGAAAGCGCGTACGCGGCGATGCAGCCGCCCGCCGAGCCGGTATCATAGGCGGTCCGCCACGGAAGGCATTCGTGCCCGGCGGCACGGCCGGGCTTCAAACCCGGTTGGGGGCGTCAGACGTTCCCAGGTAGGTTCGACTCCTGCTGCCTTCCGCCATTTGGGCTCTTCTGCCGCTCCCCACGCAGGTGTCTGATTCCCGTACGAGATAGTCGTCGTGATACTGCGTCGTGTCCGGGTGTTTGACACCGGGGCTGATGCTGGGTCGTGTTCGGGTGTCTGACACCGGGCTGTCGGTTTGTGTTCTTCTGCCGCCCGCGGCGTCGCGGGGTTCGCGTTGCGGGCCTCCGATGGCGGTCCGGAGCCTTCGCTCCGGACTTCCCCGTGCTCATCCTCGTCCGCCTTCGGCTCCCTTCGGATTCCGCCGGGCACCATCTAAACGGCCCGCAACGCGAACCCCGCGCCACCACGGGCTCTTTCAGTGGCTGATCGGGCTGTCGTTGGGGTGTGGACGTCGGACCAAGTGCCGGCATACCTCGATGCAGGTGTCCCCGATGCAGGTGTCTGACACCCTTACGAGATGTCCGTCGCAGTGCGTTGCAGCGCCCCGGCGCAAATGGGGGGGCTCCATCAACTGCGCAGCATGCGCGTCACCACGCCGCCTATCTCGTGCGACTTCCAGTTCAGTTCACCCAGATGCCAGAACCGGATCGTGCCGGCACGGTCGACGAGATAGTTGGCGGGCAGCGCGGCGGCTTCCCACTTCTTCGATGCGGCGCTGTTGCGGTCGTGCAGGACCGTGCCGTTGATGGGGGTCTTTTTCAGGAAGGCGGAGATCTTGGCGGGCGCTTCGCCGACGTTGACGGCGACAAGGCGCAGGCCTTCTTCGCGATGGCGCTTGGCCATGGCGGACAGAACGGGGAGTTCGTCGCGGCACGGCTCACACCAGGTGGCCCAGAAGCTGACGATGACGACGCTGCCGCGCCAAGCAGAAAGCTTTTGCTCGCGCCCGCCGAGGTCGGGCAGGACGAGCGGCAAGGCCGGGCCGGTCCATGGCGCCCAGTTGGGGCCGGTGGCGGCTTTCAATGCGTCGGCTGTCTGGGCGGCATTCTGGGCGGCACTGGGAGTGCCGTTCGGGCTGCCATTCTGGGCGCCATTTGCCGGGCCTTTTCCGACGCCAGCCGCGGCGTTGCTTGCCGCATTGTTCGCGGCGCCGGCCCACGCGGGCAGCGCCGCGAGCGTCAAACCGGTTTGCAGAAGGCGGCGGCGGCTGATCAAGGCGGACTCCTGCAAGCGAGCGTTCAATGGCGAGGGCCTGGCTGCGTTCGATCATAGGGCCATTCACCGGGCCGGTGCTATCCTTTTTCCGACTGACTCACGGAGACTGAGATGACCCAGGATGTTGCGTCCACTAACGCGCCGCGCTTGACTTCCCTATCGCATGGCGGCGGCTGCGGCTGCAAGATTGCGCCGGGTGTACTGTCGGCGCTGCTAGCGCGGTTTGGCCCCGCCGCCAGCTATCCAAACCTGCTGGTGGGCACGGAAACCGCGGATGATGCGGCGGTGTACCGGCTGAACGACGAGCAGGCACTTATCGCCACCACGGACTTCTTCATGCCCATCGTGGACGATCCCTTCGACTTCGGCCGCATCGCCGCGACGAACGCGCTGTCGGATGTGTACGCCATGGGCGGCACGCCGATCATGGCGCTGGCGATCGTCGGCATGCCGATCAATGTGCTGCCGCACGACGTGATTGCCCAGATTTTGAAGGGCGGCGAATCGGTCTGTGCCGACGCGGGCATTCCGGTGGCGGGCGGCCACAGCATTGATTCTGTCGAACCCATCTATGGCCTGGCCGCGATGGGGCTGGTGCATCCGGACCGCATCAAGCGCAACGCGGATGCGCGCGCCGGCGACGTGCTGATCCTGGGCAAGGGCCTGGGCGTGGGCATCCTGTCGGCGGCGCTCAAGAAGAATCTGCTGGACGTGGACGGTTATCGCGTCATGATCGACACGACGACACGCCTGAATCGTCCCGGCCCCGCGCTGGCCGCGCTGGATGGGGTGCATGCGATCACCGACGTGACGGGCTTTGGCCTGTTGGGCCATGCGCTGGAGATGGCGCGCGGCGCCAAGCTCACGGCTCGCGTGCGGCTGGATGCTTTGCCCTGGCTGCCAGGTGTGCAAGCGTTTGCCGCCGACGGCGTGATCACGGGCGCGTCCGGCCGTAACTGGACGTCGTACGGCGAATCGGTGCGTCTGGGCGCCGGGGTGTCGGACACCCAGCGTGCTTTGCTGACGGATCCGCAGACCTCGGGTGGCCTGCTGGTGTCGTGCGTGCCGGAAGCCGCGGATGCGGTGCTCAAGATCTTCCACGAACAGGGCTTCGGCCAGGCCGCCGTGATCGGCGAGATGGCTGACGGTCCGGCGCAGGTCGTGGTGGACTGACCGGCAGGCTACACAGGGCACGGCGGGCTGCTCCCGAGCGGTCTGGTGGTCGCCGGTCTGGTAACCAGGGCATGGGCGGCTGCTGTGCCACCCGCGTTCGCCCTTGCGCGCGCCCGCCGCGCCGTTCGCCGCGGCGACGTCCGCTCAACCCGTCAAATCCCGCGCCGTCGCCGCTGCCTGATCCACCAGCCACTGCGTGACGACGTCGGCATCCGGCGTGCTGCGCCGCGCGTTACGCACCAGCCAGTAGGCGTGTTCGGTGGCGCTGGCCGCGGGGCTGCCAACGAGGGCCAACCGCCGGTCCGCGAGCATGGGCGCAATCAACGCCAGCCGCCCCAGCGCGATGCCGTGGCCGGCCAGCGCGGCATGCACGATCTGGTCGTACTGGTTGAAGCGCAGCATGCCCTTCGGGCGCACACGCCCCAGGCCGCGCGCGTTGAGCCATTCCGACCATTGCAGCCAGGGCCGCGTGGGATCGTCGAATTCCAGCAGCACATGGCGCTGCAACTCGCGCGCATCCAGTTCGCGCGCGTTGAGCGACGGATGGGCTACGGGCACCACCGACTCGCCAAAGAGCCACACGGCGCCATCGGAGACCGTGTTGCGCTCGCTGTAGCGGATGGCGATGTCGACGGCTTCGCGGTCGATGTCGATCAGCCGGTTGTCGGCGGCCACGCGCACGTCGATGTCGGGATACGCCGCCTGAAAATCGCCCAGCCGGGGCAGCAGCCACAACGAGGCCACGCCGATGGTGGTGGTGACGGTGACAGGCGTGCGCCGCTCGGGGGCGCGCAGTTGTTCGGTCAGGTCGCCGAGCTGACTGAGCCATACATCGGCCATCCGGAAAAGCTGCGCGCCTTCAGAGGTGAACGTCACGCTACGAAACCCGCGCACCAGCAACGGCACCCCCAGATGGGCTTCCAGCGCGCGGATCTGGCGGCTGACGGCGGACTGCGTGACATGCAGATCCTGCGCGGCAAGCGTGATGCTCATGCGGCGGCCGACGGCGACAAAGCCGCGAACCAGATCAAGCGGAGGTAGTTTCGCTAGCGGATATGGCATTCGTGAAACTCATGCGTGTCGAGCGGAAAAGTCGCTTGAGCAATAGTACGCCGCGGGCGTCCAATATGACTCAGACGTTGGGTGACCGGGACCAGGTCGTGGTCATCCGCCGTGATCGCCGCTGCTGCGGCCGGGAGGGGCGCCATGTTCCAGTTATGTTGCACCGCAGGCATGTCATTCCGTTTGGGCGGCGGCTCGACTATGCTGCTCAAGCGCGCTTCGGGCGTCCGCATCGAGTGTCACGCTGGCGCCGTGTGGGTCTCCGAGTACCGCCGCTTCGATGACAGCGTGCTGCAAGCGGGCGAATCCCTGACCGTGCACAGCGATCGCGACGTCGTCCTCAGCGGCCTGCCGGATGCGCAGGTCGCGCTACTTTCGCAGGGCGGTCAGGCGCAGCGCGCCACGGCCACGCCCCGCTGTGCAGGCCAACCGGAGTTTCAGCCATGACCGCGTCCTTGCCCGATACGCCCCGCATCGAAATGTGGTTCGACTTCGCCAGCCCGTACAGCTATCTGGCGATCGAGCGCATCGACCGTCTTGCGCGCGAGGCCGAGGTCAAGGTGGATTTGCGGCCGTTTCTGCTGGGGCCGATCTTCCAGGCGCAGGGCTGGAACGACACGCCGTTCCGGCTGTTTCCCGGCAAGGGCGCGTACATGATGCGCGACATCGCCCGCCTGGCCGAGAAGTACGGCGTGGTCTACAACCGCCCGCGCCTCTTTCCGCGCATGAGCGTGCTGCCGGCGCGCATCGCGCTGCTGGGCCAGGATGAACCTTGGGGACGCGATTTCTGCGTCGCGGTGTTCCGCGCGAATTTTCAGCACGACCTGGACATTCAGTCCGAAGACGTCGTGCGCGATCTGCTCATTGGCCTGTCGCTGGATGCCGATGCGCTCATCGCCCGGGCCAAGACGGAAACCGCCAAGGAGGCGCTGCGCAAGCAGGTCGACCGTGCACGTGACCTGGGCATCTTCGGCGCACCGACGCTTTTCGTGGAGGGGGAAATGTTCTGGGGCAACGACCGATTGGAAGACGCACTGGCGTGGACGCGCCGCAAAGCGCCGGCCAGCGCGTGGTCACCGCATGCCGGCCTTTAGATAGCCGCGCCAGGCCCGCCGCCGCACCTCGCCGGCCGCACCTAGCCGGGCGCACCTAGCCGGGCGCACCTGGCCGGCTGCACCTGGCCCGCCGCACGGCGACGGCTGCACGACGTCGGCCGCTTCGCCCAATCATCCTTCGCAAGATTTCTCGTCAACGCAACATCAGCAATGAAAAACGCAAGCAGCGCCTATCGCGGTGCGCCCATGCCGGGCGGCCGTTCGTTCACGCAATTCCGCGCCGCCCGCATCCGGCGGGTGTCCTTCCAGTGGAAACAGGCCGAACGCGCCGGCCTTCAGGACGACACCTTGTCCAAGGGCGGCGGCCACGGCAAGCGCGGCTAAGGCGCGCTATCCCTTCGTCACCGGCCCGACGTTCGCCCACTCGTCATCCGAGTACAGCCGAGACCGCAGCAGAAACCGCTTGCCTTCCGCACTGTCCAGCGAAAACGCGCCGCCGCGTCCGGGCACGGCGTCGATGACGAGCTGGGTGTGTTCCCAGTAAGCGAACTGGTCTTCACCGATCCAGAACGGGCAGCCTTCCAGATCGCCCAACAGCACATCCGAGCCGCCCACCATGAACTCGCCCTGGGGATAACACATGGGCGAGCTGCCGTCGCAGCAGCCCCCGGACTGGTGAAACATCAGCGGCCCGTGCTTGGTGCGCAAGGTGTCGATCAGCTGGCGCGCCTCGTCGGTCGCAACCACGCGTGGCGTGTGCTCTGGCATGACGGGATTCCTCTGCAAGCGCGCCGGGCGGACCCGGCGCGCAGGTTGGCCGCGCAAGCGGCTTGGGATGGACAGATCAAGCCAGGCTGATCAGAAGAACCCCAGCTTCTTCGGCGAATAGCTCACCAGCAGGTTCTTCGTCTGCTGATAGTGGTTGAGCATCATCTTGTGGTTCTCACGCCCGATGCCCGATTGCTTGTAGCCGCCGAATGCCGCGTGCGCCGGATAGGCGTGATAGCAGTTGGTCCACACGCGTCCCGCCTTGATCGCGCGTCCCATCCGGTAGCACGTGTTGGCGTCGCGCGACCACACGCCCGCGCCCAGGCCGTACAGCGTGTCGTTGGCCAGCGCCAGCGCATCATCGGCATCCTTGAACGTGGTGACCGCCACGACCGGCCCGAAGATTTCTTCCTGGAACACGCGCATCTTGTTGTGGCCCTTGAACACGGTGGGCTGCACGTAGTAGCCGCCTTCCAGCCCGCCCTGCATCTGCGCGCGCGAGCCGCCCGCCAGCACGTCGGCGCCTTCCTGCTTGCCGATGTCCAGGTAGGACAGGATCTTTTCCAGCTGCTCGGTGGAAGCCTGCGCGCCCAGCATGGTGTCGGCGTCCAGCGGGTTGCCCTGCTTGATCTCGGCCACGCGTTTCAGGGCGCGTTCCATGAACTTGTCGTAGAGCGATTCCTGGATCAGTGCGCGGCTGGGGCACGTGCACACCTCGCCCTGGTTCAGCGCGAACATGACGAAGCCTTCGACGGCCTTGTCCAGGAAATCGTCGTCCTGCGCGGCCACATCCGCAAAGAAGATGTTGGGCGACTTGCCGCCCAGTTCCAGCGTGACCGGGATGATGTTCTGCGACGCGTACTGCATGATCAGCCGCCCGGTGGTGGTTTCACCGGTGAACGCGATCTTGGCAATGCGCTTGCTCGATGCCAAGGGCTTGCCGGCTTCCAGCCCGAAGCCGGTTACCACGTTGACGACGCCCGGCGGCAGGATGTCGCCGATCAGTTCCATCAGCAGCAGAATGCCCAGCGGCGTCTGTTCGGCCGGTTTCAGCACCACGCAATTGCCGGCGGCCAGCGCGGGCGCGAGCTTCCACGCAGCCATCAGAATGGGGAAGTTCCACGGGATGATCTGGCCGACCACGCCCAGCGGTTCATTGAAGTGGTAGGCCACCGTGTCGTGATCGATCTCGGACAGCCCGCCTTCCTGGCTGCGGATGCACGACGCGAAATAGCGGAAGTGGTCGATGGCCAGGGGAATGTCGGCGGCTCGGGCCTCGCGGATGGGCTTGCCGTTGTCCCAGGTTTCCGCCGTGGCCAGGCGTTCGAGGTTGGCTTCCATCACGTCCGCAATCTTCATGAGCATGCGGGCGCGTTCGGCGGCCGGGGTCGAACCCCATTTTGGCGCGGCGCGGTGCGCGGCATCCAGCGCCAATTCGATGTCGCGCTCCTTCGAGCGCGCGTTGCGGCTCAGGGTCTGGCCCGTGACCGGCGTGACGTTGTCGAAGTATTCGCCATCCGCGGGCGACTGCCACTTGCCGTCGATGAAATTGTCGTACTGCGTCCTGAGGTCCAGGCGGGTGCCGTAGGTCTCCGGGGTAACGCGGGTCGCGATATCCATGCTTGTCTCCGTATTGTTGGGATGGTGGCAGTGGGCTGCCTGTCCGGTATCAAGCAAAACGCATGCCAGTCGGGGCATCCCGGCTGGACAGCCCGCCGCACGCGTGCGAAAGTAGTTTTTCGCTTGTTCCATGTCGCAATCCGCGACGGTGTCGCGCAACAGGTGTCGCGCAACGGGTGTCGCAGCACAGGCGTCGCAGAACGCCGGTCCCAGGAGACATACATGGCCTCTCACTCCGGTAGGCAGACGCTGACGCAGGCGCGCCTGCTCTTTAACCAGCAGGGCGCGGTGCCGGGCGGCATGGTTGCCGAACCCATCCTGCGTTCCTGGCGCCGCTGCGCCGACCTGGGCTTCGACATGCGTGGCGTGCGACGCGCCGATCTCATGACGCAGGGCGAACTGCGCGAAGCCCAGCAGCGCAACGAAGCGCTGCGCCGCCTGTCCGAACCCGCCATCGCCTATCTGCGCCGCCAGGCCGGCGGCAGCGGCAACCTCGTCATCCTGTCGGACGCGCAGGGCCTGGTGCTGGACTCGGACGGCGATACGGGATTTGCGCATCGCGCCTCGCGCGTGGCGTTGATGCCGGGCGCGCCGTGGGACGAAGCCGCCGCCGGCACCAACGCCATCGGCACCGCGCTGGTCGAAGGCCGGCCCATCGCCGTGCACGGCGCCGAACACTATTTCGAACCCAACCGCATCCTGACCTGCGCGGCCGTCCCCATCACCGACAGCGAAGGCCGCACGCTCGGCGTGCTTGATCTCTCCAGCCAGGCCCGCGACGTGCGCCCCGATGTGCTGGCACTGGTGCGCGGGGCCGTGGACCGCATCGAACACCAGTTGTTCGAAAGCGCCTATGAACCCTGCACGGTGCTGCGCCTGCATGCCGACCCCGCCGGGCTCGGCCAGCCCGGCGAAGCGCTGCTGGCCTTCCAGGGCGACCTGCTGATCGGCGCCAACCGGCGCGCGCTGCAGGCGCTGGCGCTGGCGGCGACCGCGCTGGGCGTGTACCGCTACGCGGACGTATTCGACGGCGACATCGAACGATGCCCGGACGCGACGGGCAGGGTGCACACACGCACAGGCGCGGTCTATCACGCGCGGCTGCGCATGCCGCGCACGCGCGCACCGCAACCGCCCGCCGCGCCCCTGTCGCGCGCGCCGGGCGCGCTAGCCAGGGCGCCAGCCCCCAGCTTCGATGCCGCGACGCTGGGCGCGCTGGCGCGCGCCGTGCATCTGGCGGACGCCGGCGTGTCGATCCTGCTGCAGGGCGAAACGGGCGTGGGCAAGGAAGTGTTTGCGCGGCAGATCCATGCGCGGGGGCAGCGCGCGGCCGGCCCCTTCGTGGCGGTGAACTGCGCCGCCTTGCCCGAAAGCCTGATCGAATCGGAACTGTTCGGCTACGAAGACGGCGCCTTCACCGGCGCGCGCCGCCAGGGCAGCAAGGGCCTGTTGCGGCAGGCGCATGGCGGCGTGTTGTTCCTGGACGAGATCGGCGATATGCCGCTGCTGCTGCAATCCCGCCTGCTGCGTGTGCTGCAGACGCGCGAGGTCTCGCCATTGGGCGCGGCGCGGCCCGTGCCGGTGGACTTCACCCTGGTGTGCGCCACGCATCGGCCGCTGGCGCACGAAGGCCCGGACGCACCGGTGCGTCCCGACCTGTACTTCCGGATTGCCGAATACACCGTCACGCTCGAGCCCCTGCGCGCGCGGGCAGACCGCCTGGAATTGCTGCGCGAGCTGTGGGCGGCGCAAGGCGCGGGTCCCGCGCTGCCGCCCGCTATTGAAGCCGTGCTTGCGGCATATTCCTGGCCCGGCAATTACCGGCAACTGGCGTCGGTGCTGCGCACGTTGCATGTGCTGGCGGGACCAGCGGGCAGGGTGGATGCGGACATGCTGCCGGCGGAATTGCGCGGTGCAGCGAGCGCCGCGAAGATCGAAGCCATCGCGTCGGGCGTCGACACGTCGGGCGTCGCTACGTCGGGCGTAGCCACCTCGGGCGAAACTACGTCGGGCATCGCCACGCCGGGCGGCGATGCATCGCGCACCGCAACAACGACGCTCGCGCCGGCCGGAGGCTCAGGCGATCTGCACGCCATGACGGACGCCGCCATCCGGGCCGCCTTGGCCGAGCACGGCGGCAGCGTCAGCCGCGCGGCGCGCGCGTTGGGCGTGCACCGCAGCACGGTGTACCGGCGCGGCGCTGCATGGGGCCTGGCTCGGCCGAAATAGCTGTTGGAAGGAGAAACGAGCGAGGGATCAGCCGATTGGCCGATCCCTCGTCTGGCGATGCGCCGCATGACGCATGCGCCGTCCGGCACGGCAAGACGGCAACGCCGCCCGCCGCCGCGGGTTCACCCGATCAGACGCGCCAGTTCCGCGCCAGGATCCTTCGCGCGCATGAAAGCTTCGCCCACCAGGAACGCGTCGACCTTGTGCTCGCGCATCAGCTTCACGTCTTCCGGCTTGAGGATGCCGCTTTCGGTCACGACGCGTTTGCCTGCGGGAATGCGCGGCAGCAGGTCCAGCGTGGTCTGCAAGCTGGTCTCGAACGTGCGCAGGTTGCGGTTGTTGATGCCCAGCAGCGGCGTCTTGAGCGTGAGCGCGACTTCCAGCTCCTTGGCGTCGTGCACTTCGACGAGCACGTCCATGCCCAGCTCGATCGCCAGCGTTTCGTAGTCGCGCAGTTGCGCGGGCGTAAGCGCGGCCACGATCAGCAGCACGCAGTCGGCGCCCATCGCGCGCGCGGCGACGATCTGGTAAGGATCGATCACGAAGTCCTTGCGCAGCACCGGCAGCGCGCACGCGGCCCGCGCCTGGCGCAGGTGGTCGTGCGAACCCTGGAAGAACTGCACGTCGGTCAGCACGGACAGGCAGGCCGCGCCGTGCACGGCGTAGGTGGCCGCGATTTCGGCGGGCGCAAAGCCCTCGCGGATGACGCCCTTGGAGGGCGAGGCTTTCTTGATTTCAGCGATGACGCCGGCCTTGCCTTGCGAGATCTTGTCTTCGATGGCTTGAGCGAAGCCGCGCACGTCCTGGCGCGCCTGCGCTTCGCGCAGGACTTCGGCTTCGCTGCGCATCTGGCGGGCGGCGGCGACTTCCTCGGCCTTGACGGCGAGGATCTTCGCGAGAATATCGTTCATTTCTGGAATGTCCGGGTGTATGCGCAGAATTCTTCCAGCTTGGCTCGCGCCGCGCCGGTGGAAATTAGTTCAAATGCTAGCGCTAAGGCTTCGGGAATGGAATCGGCTTTGTTGCCGGCATAGATGGCGAGCCCGGCGTTCAGGGCGACGATGTCTCTGGCCGCGCCTTCGACATTCTCCAGCGCCTCTATGACAAGCTCGCGCGACTGCTCGCGATTGGACACCTTGATGCTCCGGTTGGACATCATGGATAGCCCGTAGTCCTCGGGATGAATCTCGTACTCGCGGACCACGCCGTCCTTCAGTTCGCCGACCATCGTGGCCCCGCCCAGCGAAGCCTCATCCATGCCGTCCTTGCCGTGCACGACCAGCACGTGGCGCGAACCCAGGCGTTCCAGCACGCGCACCTGGATGCCGACGAGGTCGGGGTGGAAGACGCCCATCAACTGGTTGGCGGCGCCGGCCGGGTTGGTCAGGGGACCCAGGATGTTGAAGATCGTGCGCACGGCCAGTTCCTTGCGGACGGCGGCCACGTTCTTCATCGCGCCGTGGTGGGCGGGCGCAAACATGAAACCGATGCCGGTCTCCTGGATGCATTCGGCCACCTGCTCGGGCGTCAGCACCAGGTTGGCGCCCAGCGCCTCCAGCACGTCGGCGCTGCCGCTGGACGACGAGGCGCTGCGGTTGCCGTGCTTGGCGATCGGCACGCCGGCCGCGGCTGCGACGAACATCGCAGTTGTGGAAATGTTGAACGTGTGGCTGCCGTCGCCGCCCGTGCCGCACATGTCCAGCAGGTCGTTCGGATTGGGCGTGACCACGGGCGTGGCGAACTCGCGCATGACCTGCGCCGCGGCGGTGATCTCGCCCACGGTTTCCTTTTTGACGCGCAGGCCCATCAACAGCGCGCTGGCGATCTGCGGCGACATCTCGCCGCGCATCAGCATGCGCATCAGGTGCAGCATTTCGTCGTGGAAAATTTCGCGGTGTTCGATGCAGCGCGTCAGCGCTTCGGAGGGGGAAATCGTCACGGTGCGTCCTTTCAGGCGAGGTTCAGGAAATTGCGCAGCAGGGCGTGGCCGTGCTCACTCAGTACGGATTCGGGGTGGAACTGTACCCCGTATAGCGGCAGGGTCTTGTGCCGCACACCCATGATGTCGCCATCCGGCGCCGTCGCGGTGGCCGCCAGGCAGTCCGGCAGGGTGGCCGGATCGATGGTCAGCGAGTTGTAGCGGATGACAGTGTACGGCGTCGGCAGGCCTTCAAAGATGTCAGTGCCCGTGTGCGACAGCTGGATCGTCTTGCCGTGCATGATCTGCTGCGCGCGCACGATGTCGCCGCCGAAGGCCGCGCCGATGGCCTGGTGGCCCAGGCACACGCCCAGGATGGGCTTCTTGCCGGCGTACGCCTGGATCAGCGGCACCGAGATGCCGGCCTCGGCCGGCGAGCACGGGCCGGGCGACACGCAGATCTGGTCGGGATTGAGCGCAGCCACTTCTTCAAGCGTGATCTGGTCGTTGCGCGCCACGCGCACGTCCACGCCCAGCTCGCCAAAGTACTGCACCAGGTTGTAGGTAAAGGAATCGTAGTTGTCGATCATCAACAGCATTTTTTTCTCCTCGGGGCCGTTCTGCGGCCCGGGCGGTGTCGTTTTGGCCGCGAGGCTCAGATGGGTTCGTCCAGGCCGTGCTGCACCTGCTCGGCCGCGCGCAGCACGGCGCGCGCCTTGGCTTCGGTCTCGGCCCATTCGGCTTCGGGGTTCGAATCGGCCACGATGCCCGCAGCCGCCTGCACGTACAGCGTGCCGTCCTTGATGACGCCAGTGCGGATGGCAATGGCCACGTCCATCTCGCCGCCGTAGCTCAGGTAGCCGGCCGCACCGCCGTAGATGCCGCGGCGCACGGGTTCCAGTTCGTCGATGATCTTCATGGCCTCGACCTTGGGGGCGCCGGTCAGAGTGCCCGCCGGGAACGAGGCGCGCAGCACGTCCATGCTGCTCATGCCGGGGTTCAGGGTGCCGGTCACATTCGACACCAGATGCATCACATGCGAGTAGCGCTCGATCACCATGGTGTCGCTCACCTTCACCGAGCCCACCTGCGCGACGCGGCCCACGTCGTTGCGCGCCAGGTCGATCAGCATGACGTGTTCGGCGATCTCCTTGGGATCGGCCTTCAGTTCGGCCGCCAGCGCCGCGTCTTCCTCGGGCGTGCCGCCACGCTTGCGGGTGCCGGCCAGCGGACGGATCGTGATCTGCGACTTCGGCTCGCCGTTTTCCACGGTGCGTTCCTGGCGCACCAGGATCTCGGGCGATGCGCCCACCACCTGGAAATCACCGAAGTTCCAGAAGTACATGTAGGGGGAGGGATTGAGCGACCGCAGGGCGCGGTAAAGGGAGAGGGGCGAATCGCGGAAGGGCTTGGCGATGACCTGGCCGATCTGCACCTGCATCAGGTCGCCGGCGGCGATATGTTCCTTGGCGCGCAGCACGGCCGCCAGGTAGTCCTCTTTCTTGAAATCGCGCCGTTCCTCGGTTTGCATGCTGGCGTGGCTGTACGGAATTTCCACGGGGCGGCGCAGGCGGGCGCGCAGGTCGGTCAGGCGCTGCTGTGCGCGGCTGTAGGCCTCGGGCTGGCTGGGGTCGGCATAGACCATCAGGTAGATACGGCCGGCCAGGTTGTCGACGATGACCAGTTCGTCCACGTGCATCAGCATCAGGTCGGGCGTGCCGCCTTCCATGCCGGCCGGGAACGGCTTGACCGCGGGGCCCAGGCACGGCTCGATGTGGCGCACGGTGTCGTAGCCGAAGTAACCGGCCAGGCCGCCGCAGAAGCGCGGCATGCCCGGACGCAGCGCGACCTTGAAGCGGCTCTGGTATTGCTCGATGAAGGTCAGCGGATCGCCGTCGTGCGTCTCGGCGACCTTGCCGTCGTGCAGCACTTCGGTGCGCGTGCCGCTGGCGCGGATCACGGTGCGCGCCGGCAGGCCGATGAACGAGTAGCGGCCGAAGCGCTCGCCGCCCACCACGGATTCCATCAGGCAGGTCATGCGGCCGGCCAGGGGACCGGAGTGCGCCAGTTTCAGGTAGATGCCAAGCGGGGTGTCCAGGTCGGCGTAGGTCTCGGCCACCAGCGGAATGCGGTTGTAGCCTTGTGCCGCAAGGGCCTTGAATTCGATTTCGGTCATGTCGGGTCTCGTAAGCGGTGTCTGCTTTCGGACCGGGCACGCAACAAAAAACCCGGTCCAGTTGACTGGTTCCGGGTTGGGCGCTGTTTACACAGTGTCGGCGCTAGGCGGCAAGGTCGCGTCTAGGGCCGGGAAGGGGAATCATCGCCACCCGGAAGACAAACGCCACCAACGCCACGAGGCGCCGAGCATTTGGTTCTGGATGGAAACGTTCATTTAGCGGTTCGGTAATGAAGTACGCGGAAGTGATGCGCGGTAGTGAATTCTTGCTTGGGTTGCGACGTGCTTCAAGCGGGGACTTTTGCTGCGTTCTGGTTTTGATTCCAGAGCGCGACCCACTGGGCGGCGTCAACAAGCGTGTCAACTATACCATCGACATCCAGCTCGCGCACGTCACGTCCTTCGTTGTAGCCATATGGCACCACCAGGACCTGCGTGCCGGCGCTGCGGCCCGCCTGCGCGTCATTGATCGAATCGCCGATCGTCACGGCCTCGTTCACGCCCACGCCCATCAGGTCGCACGCATGGTGGATCTGGTCGGGATCGGGCTTGCGGCGCTCGCAGGTGTCGCCGCACACCACGGCCTCGAAAAAGCCCGCCAGCCCCGTGCGCTGCAAGAGCGGCAAGGTGAATTCCGTGGGCTTGTTGGTGACCACGGCCAGCTTCAGGCCCTGGTCGCGCATGAGTTTCAGGCCTTCGATCACGCCCGGGTAGACCTGCGCGCGCTCGCCGTTGACCAGGTGGTAGTGGCGGTAGAAAGCCTCGCGGGCGCGCTGGAATTCGTCGGGCGCCGGGTCGGCGGCATCGAGCGAACCGGCCAGGCTGCGCCGCACCAGGTTGTCCACGCCCTTGCCGACGAACGTGGCGACCACGTCCTCGCGCAGCGCGATCATGCCAAGTTCAACACGCATGGCGTTGGCGGCAAAGGCCAGATCGGGAATGGAGTCGAGCAGGGTACCGTCCAGGTCCAGCAGCGCGGCGCGAAAAGCGGTCATGTCGGGTTCCTTAGACAGCGGTGGTTTCGCCGATGGCGATCTGGTCGCGCATGGCCTTGATGATGCCGGCGTAATCCGGCTTGCCGAAGATGGCCGAGCCGGCCACGAACGTGTCCGCGCCCGCGGCGCGGATCTCGGCGATGTTGTCGATCTTGACGCCGCCGTCCACCTGCAGAACGATCTCCTGGCCGCCGGCCTGCATCCACGCATCGATGCGGGCGCGGGCCTCGCGCAGCTTGGTCAGCGCCGCCGGAATGAAGCTCTGGCCGCCAAAGCCCGGGTTCACCGACATGATGAGCACCAGGTCGATCTTGTCCATGACGTAGTCCATGTAGGACAGCGGCGTGGCGGGATTGAAGACCAGACCGGCCTTGCAGCCGCTTTCGCGGATCAGGGACAGCGTGCGGTCCACGTGGGCGCTGGCGTCGGGGTGGAAGCTGATGTAGTCGGCGCCGGCCTTGGCGAACTGCGGCACCAGCGCGTCCACGGGCTCGACCATCAGGTGCACGTCGATCGGCACCTCGACGTGGGGGCGGATCGCGGCACAGACCATCGGGCCGATCGTCAGGTTGGGGACATAGTGGTTGTCCATCACGTCCACGTGGATCCAGTCGGCGCCCGCGGCGACGACGTTGCGGACTTCCTCGCCCAGCCGGGCGAAGTCAGCCGACAGGATGCTGGGAGTAATGCGGGTGGAGGCCGTTTGCTTGGACATGATGTTCGGGGTCGGGGAGGGCATAATGTGCCATTATTGCAGTTTGAGGCGCCGCAGCGGGTATGCCCCGGCTGGCGCGCCTGAAATTCCGTCTTTCAAGCGTGGGCGCCCATGTTCCGCCGCCCGCGTGCAGCCACACAGGGAAGGACTGTGAAACCTTACGACCTGAGCGTCTCTGTCTCTCCGCGCTTCGTGCCCGAACAGTCCGACCCCGGCGAACAGCAATTCGTGTTCGCCTACACCGTCCGCATCACCAATACCGGCGAACATCCCGCGCAGGTGATCAGCCGCCACTGGATCATCACCGACGGCAACCAGCGCGTGCAGGAAGTGCGCGGCCTGGGCATCGTGGGGCAGCAGCCCCTCCTGGCCCCGGGCGAGACCTTCGAATACACCAGCGGCTGTCCCCTGCCCACGCCGGTGGGCACGATGCGCGGCATCTATCACTGCGTCGGCGAGAACGGCATTCCGTTCGAGGTGCCGATCTCCGAATTCGTCCTGGCCATGCCGCGCACCTTGCACTGAGTATGGTCCGGCCTTCCGTTGCACGTTTTTCCCTCTGCACATGAAGCGCATTCTTAGCCTGTCCGTGCTGTCGATCCTGCTGGCGGCATGTTCCACCCCCTCCGATATTCCCCCTGATTCCGGATCCGGCCTGCCGGCTACGCCCGGTGCTCGCACGCCCGCGGCCGACGGCCCGCTCGTCGTGCCGCCGCTGGGCTCGTTGCCCGACACCCCGCCGCGCGCGCTGGCCGGCAAGTTGAAGCCGGCCAATTGGTCCGAGCTGCCCGGATGGAGCGCCGACGACCTGTCGCAGTTCTGGCCCCTTTTCCTGCGCAACTGCAAGGGTCTGATGCGGCCCACCAGCGGAAACCTGGCCGCGCCCGCGCGTGCCACGCCGCGCGCCTGGCAGCCGGTCTGCGCCGCGGCCATCGACCCGGCCCGCGCGCCCGCCGCCGGCGACGCCGAAGGCGTGCGCCGCTTCCTGCAGACCTACCTGCAACCGTGGCGCCTGAATGCGGCCGACGGCAAGCCGGCCACCAATACGGTGACGGGCTACTACGAACCCCTGGTGCGCGGCTCGCGCCGCCAGGGCGGTGTCTACCAATGGCCGCTGTACGCGGTGCCCGCCGACCTGCTGACGATCGACCTGGGTTCCATCTACCCCGACCTGGCCGGCAAGCGTGTGCGCGGCAAGCTCGACGGCAAGCGCGTCGTGCCGTACGACACGCGCGCCGCCATCGAATCGTCGTCCGGCCGCCGCCCGCCCGTGGTGGTCTGGGTGGACGACCCCGTGGACAACTTCTTCCTGCAGGTCCAGGGCTCCGGGCGCGTGCAGCTGACCGACGGTCCCGACGCCGGCAAGACCATCCGCGTCGCCTACGCCGACCACAACGGCCAGCCCTATGTGTCCATCGGCCGCTGGCTGATCGACCGCGGCGAACTCACCGCCGACCAGGCGTCCATGCAGAACATCCGGGCCTGGGCGCAGCGCAATCCCAAGCGTGTCCAGGAAATGCTCAACGCCAATCCGGCCGTGGTGTTCTTCCGCGAAGAGGCGGTCGTGGATCCTGAACAAGGCCCCAAGGGCGCTTATGCCATCCCGCTGGCGCCGCGGCGCTCGGTGGCGGTGGACGCGACCTTCGTGCCGCTCGGCACGCCGCTGTTCCTGTCCACCACCTATCCCGCGTCGGACCGGCCCTTGCAGCGCCTGGTGTTCGCCCAGGACACCGGCACCGCCATCCGGGGCGCGGCCCGCGCCGACTTCTACTGGGGTTACGGCGAAGAAGCCGGCCAGCAGGCCGGCCGCATGAAGCAACGCGGCCAGATGTGGCTGCTGTGGCCCAAACAGGCCGGGGAGCCTTCCGCACGATGAGCCATCAGATCGTAGTCTGCGGGGCCGGCATCGTCGGCCTGTCCACCGCCCTGGCGCTGGCCCGTCGCGGCCAGCGCGTGGCCGTCCTGGCGCCGCGAGCCGCCGTGCCGCCCGCCGATCCCAACCGCTATCACCCCCGCGTCTACGCCATTTCGCCGGCCAGCCAGCGCTTCCTGGCCGACATCGGCGTGTGGGACGCCATGCCCGCGTCCCGGCTGATGCCGGTGCAGGCCATGGAAATCCACGGCGACGCGGACGGCCAGGTCAACCTCAATGCCTGGCAGGCCGCGCTGCCGCAACTGGCCTGGATCGTCGAATCCGGCGAGATCGAGCGCGTCCTGATCCAGGCCGTGCGCATGTTCGGCATCGCGTGGCTGGAAGACCGCTGCACCGGCTACCAGAACGGCGCGATCGACACCGAGAGCGGCGCCCGCATCCAGGCCGAACTCTTCGTCGGCGCCGATGGCGCGGCCTCGCCGCTGCGCGAGGCGGCCGGGCTGAAGCACGAAGCCCAGTCCTACAACGACACCGGACTCGTCGTGCATCTGGACGCGGAATTGCCGCACCAGGGCACCGCGATCCAATGGTTTCGCGACGACGGCGTGCTGGCGCTGCTGCCGCTGCCCGATACCGCGGACGGCCCCCAGGTTTCGATGGTGTGGTCCATGCGCAGCGAGCTGGCCCAGCAACTGCTGGACCTGCCGCAGGAAGCGCAAACCGCCCGCCTGGAGGCGCTGCTGGCCGAGGCTGCCGAAGGGCGGCTGGGCCGCCTGAAGGTCCGCAGCAAGCTGCACGGTTTTCCGCTGACGCTGGAGCGCGCCCAGATGGTGGCGCCCGGCATCGCGCTGGCCGGAGACGCCGCGCACCGCCTGCACCCGCTGGCGGGACAGGGCCTGAACCTGGGGCTGGGCGACGTCGAGGCGCTGGCCCGCATCGTCGCCGAGCGCGAACCCTACCGGCAGGCCGGCGACCTGCGCGTGCTGCACCGCTACCAGCGGGCGCGCGCCGAACCGGTCCTGGCCATGCGGCTGGCGACCGACGGGCTGCACAAGCTGTTCGGATCGAAGGCGACGCCGCTCGTCTGGCTGCGCAACGCCGGCATGCACTGGGTCGAGGGCGCGCCGCTGATCAAGCGCCGGCTGATCGCGGGGGCGTCGGCCAATTAGGACTGACCCGGCCCCGTCTGATACGGATCCGCCCACCCGCCGCCTGCCGCGGCCGCCCGACCCGGATCGGTTACGCTTTCCGGCTGAGCACACGACTGACAAGACCAGGAGTACCGATGAAATTCCGCATTCCCGCCACGCTGGCGGCCTGTTTCCTCGCCGCGGGTATCGGCTTGTCCGCCACGGCACATGCGCAGGGCGCAAAATCCGTCTCCACACAGTCCGTGGGGCAGGCGGCCAAGGGCGAAAAAAGCGTCTCCACCACCGAACTCGATCCGCAGTCGGCCGCCGTCAAGGAACGCTTTCAGCAACGCTTCTCCGGCATGAACGTCACGACCGTGCGCCGCACGCCTTATGGCCTGTTTGAAGTGCAGCTCGGCATGGACCTGATCTACACCGACGAAGGCGTGACGTGGGTCATGGAAGGACCGCTGATCGACGCCGCCACGCGCCGCGACGTCACCCGCGAATCCCAGGAAAAGCTCAGCGCCGTCACGTTCGACCAGCTGCCGCTGGACCTGGCGATCAAGCAGGTCAAGGGCGACGGCTCACGCAAGGTCGCGATCTTCGAAGATCCCAACTGCGGCTATTGCAAGCAGTTGCGCAAGACGCTCGAAGATGTGGACAACCTGACCGTCTACACCTTCCTCTACCCCATCCTGTCGCCGGATTCCAAGGTCAAGGTGCGCAATGTCTGGTGCGCCAAAGACCAGGGCAAGACCTGGGACGACTGGATGCTGCGCGGCAAGACGCCGCCCAACGCCAATTGCGACGTGCCCGAAGACAAGCTTTTGGAGCTTGGCCAGCAGCTGATGGTGCGCGGCACGCCGACGCTGTTCTTTGCCGACGGCTCGCGCATCAGCGGCGCGCTGCCGCTGGACCAGCTCAAGGCCCGTTTGAACTGACCGGCGCGCGTCGCGCCGGCCCGGGAAAGGGGGGCGCGGCAAGCGCCATCCCTCCCGGAGACAAGACTTGAAAATCGCAATACTCGACGATTACCACGACGTAGCCCGGCGCTATGCGGACTGGACCTCGCTGGGCGGCGACGCCGAGGTGCAAATCTTCAACAACTTCATTCCCGACGACCAGGTCGAGGCCTCGCTCGAGCCCTTCGACGTGATCGTCGCCATGCGCGAGCGCACGCCATTTCCCGCCGAGCGCATCCGCGCCCTGCCCAAGCTGCGCCTCCTGGTCACCACCGGCATGCGCAACAACGCCATCGACATGCAGGCCTGCGCTGAGCAGGGCATCGTCGTGTCCGGCGCGCCCGGCAGTGCCGACGCCAACACCGCCACGGCGGAACTGGCCTGGGCGCACATCCTGGGTCTCTTCAAGCATCTGCCCGCCGAAGACGCCGCCATGCGCCGCGGCATGTGGCAGACGGCCATGCCCGAGCCGCTGGCCGGCAAGCGCCTGGGCGTGGTGGGCCTGGGCAAGCTGGGCGCCGCGGTGGCCAAGGTGGGTCTGGCCTTCGGCATGGACGTGGTGGCCTGGAGCCCCAACCTGACCGACGAGCGCGCCGAGGCCGCCGGCGTCACGCGCGTGGACAAGCACGAACTCTTTTCCACGTCCGACGTGGTGAGCCTGCACCTGATCCTGTCCGAGCGCAGCCGCCACGTGGTCGACGCCACCGCGCTGGCTGCGATGAAGCCGACCGCTTATCTGGTCAATACCTCACGCGCCGGTCTTGTGGATCAGGAAGCGCTGATGGACGCGCTGGTGAAGTTCCGCATCGCCGGGGCGGGGCTGGATGTGTATCCCGAAGAGCCGCTGTCGCCCACCGACAGCGTGCGCGACCTGGACAACGTGATCCTCACCCCGCACCTGGGTTACGTCAGCCGCGAAAACTTCGAGGCCTTCTATCAGAACTGCCTGGAAGCCGTGAAGGCCTGGGCAGCGGGCTCGCCGATCCGGGTGTTGAACGCCTGATTGCGCCCGAGCAAAAAAAATGGGGCTGCCTATCGCAGCCCCATTTTCATTTGGGATGGTCGCTTTGCACGCGGCGCATCACCCGCGCGAGAACACCACCTTCTTCTCGATGATCGCGCCCGGCTCCAACGCCGGCGGCGTATCGCCGCACGCATCGTCCGACTCGTCCGTGGGGTCGACCGTATCAAACGCCGTGTCGCCGTTGGCATCCGGCACGCCCGTGGGTTTGAGCCCCACGAAGTCGAACAGGTCGCGGTCCATCAGATGCGAAGGCACCACGCGCGACAGCGCATTGAACACGTTCCACGACCGGCCCGGGTGCTGCTTGTCCCACTCCTTGATCATGCGGCCCACTTCCTTGCGCTTCAGGTTCTCTTGCGAGCCGCAGAGATTGCACGGAATGATCGGGAACTGCTTGAGCTCGGCGTAGGCGATCAGGTCGGACTCGACCACGTACGCGAGCGGGCGGATCACCGTGTGGCGGCCGTCGTCGGACACCAGCTTGGGCGGCATGCCCTTGGCCTTGCCGCCATAGAACAGGTTCAGGAAGAACGTGGCCAGGATGTCGTCGCGATGATGGCCCAGCGCGATTTTCGTGGCGCCCAGTTCCGATGCGACGCGGTACAGAATGCCGCGACGCAGCCGCGAACAGAGCGAGCACATCGTCTTGCCCTCTTCCAGCACGCGCGTCACGATCGAATACGTGTCCTGCGTCTCGATGTGGAAGGGAACGCCCAGTTCCTTCAGGTACTGCGGCAGGATGTGGTCAGGAAAGCCCGGCTGCTTCTGGTCCAGGTTCACCGCGATCAGTTCAAACTTGAACGGCGCGCGCTTCTGGAGCTGCAGCAGGATGTCCAGCATGGCATAGGAATCCTTGCCGCCGGACAGGCAGACCATCACGCGGTCGCCTTCCTCGATCATGTTGTAGTCGGACAAGGCGCGCGTGGTCTCGCGCGCCAGCCGCTTGGTCAGCTTGTTGCCTTCGTGGCGTGCCTTTTCGTCGGCAGGCGTGCGAAATTGCACGCCGGGGGGAGCGATATCGTTCATGTCAGCGATTGATCTGGATTTCCACGCCCACCGCCGCACAGTCGGAGAAGGCCATGGGCTTGCTGATGCGCAAGCGCAGCGCGCGGATTTCCTGGAAGTCCGCCAAGAGGCGCGCCGCCACTTGTTCGGACAGGGTTTCGATCAGGTTCACGTGGGCCTGCGTGCATTCCTCGACGATGGCCTCGCGCAGCCGGCGGTAGTCCAGCACGCTGTGGATATCGTGGTCGTCCACCGAACGCTGGATGTCGACGTCGAATTCGGCATCAACGTGCAGGGGCTGGGTGGCGCGGCGCTCGTGCTCGAGGATGCCGATGCGGGCGTCGAGCGCAAGGCCGGAAAGAATGATGCGGCGAGTGGGCATGATGAAAACCTGGGTGGAATAGCCCGAATTGTAAGGCGGCGGCGGATGGGGGACGCGCTGGCTACAATTCGGCCATGTCCGGGCGCCCGCGAGGCGCCGGCGCAGTCAATAAGGGGTGAAATGCAACAGATGCACGATTCGGTCATTGTAGGCGGCGGCCCGGCCGGCGCCTCCTGCGCCCTCTGGCTGGCCCGCCTGGGCCTGTCGCCATTGCTGGTCGAGGCCAGCGCCCGTCTGGGCGGGCTGGGCAATGACAACCCGTTCGCCGACGACTGGATCGCCGTGTTGCCCGGCGTGACCGGCCAGCAGGTGGCCGCCAACATCGACACGAGCGTGCGCGCCGCCGATGTGCCGGTACGGCTGGAAACCCGCGTCACCGGCGTGCGGCCCTGCAAGGGCGGCATCGAGGCCACGCTCGCCGGTCCGGACGGCCAGGAAACCCTGGCCCGCGCCCGCACTCTGGTCATTGCCTCCGGCGTTCGCGCCAAGGGGCTGCCCGACCACCCGCCGGGCGCGTCCTGGCCGGGCGTGCTGATCGGCCCCGGCTCGCCCATCGTGGCGCAGGATTATTCCGGCCTGTCGGTCGCGGTGCTGGGCGGGGGCGACAACGCCTTCGAAAACTACGTCTACGTGCGCAACCGCGGCGCGCGCAATGTCCATCTCTACGCCCGCAGTGTGCGCGCCCAACAGCAATGGGTGACGCGCGCCGGTACCGAAGGCGTGCACATCGGACCCTACAAGGTCGACCCGGCCACCCGCAGCGTGGACGGCCGGCAGTACGACCTGGTCCTCGTCTTCTACGGCTGGGAACCACAGGCCGCGTTTGCCGACGACCTGAGGCTCGCGCGCGACGAGCGCGGCTACATCCGCACCGACTTCGCCACCGCCGAGACCAGCGTGCCCGACATCTACGCCATCGGCGAGGTCGCGCACCGCATGCATCCGTGCGTGGTGACGTCGATGGCGGACGGCGTGGTCGCGGCCAAGGCCATCCAGCGGCGCTGGGAGCGCGCGGGGGCGTAATACCCGACGCCCGGCGGCCGCCACTGAACACGCCGGTCGGCCGCCGCAGCGTTGGCCGGCAAGGCCATCGTGGCGCCCGCGGCAGTTAAACCGCGTCGGCCAGAATGCGTACTTCAGCCCAGGCGAACCCACACCTCCGGATTCCGGAATAGGCAATTGCCACCCCCGCGCCCACACTCGTGCTCACGAGTTGACCAATCAATGGTCACGCAGGGAGACAAGCATGATGTGTGCGCATCGCTGGCTGGCAGCCGGCGCGATGGCCATCGCCATCGCGAACCCGGCGCAGGCGGCCTGGCCTGAACGGCCCATCACCCTCATCATCCCGGCCGCGCCGGGCGGCACCACCGACATCTCGGCACGCCTCATCGCCGACAAGCTGTCCGCCAAGCTCGGCCAGCAGGTCATCGTGGAAAACCGCGCCGGCGCCGCCGGCATCATCGGCGCGCAGGCGCTGGCGCGCGCCAAGCCCGACGGCTACACGCTGCTGATGGGCAACATCGGCCCCAACGCCATCAACTACGCGCTCTACAAGACGCTGCCCTACAAGCCCGCCGACTTCGCGCCGGTGACGCTCGTGATCTCGGTGCCCAACGTCCTCGTCGTCAACGAAGCCTCGCCCGCCCGCAGCGTGGCCGATCTGCTGGCGCAGGTCAGGCAGGACCCCAACAAGGTCTCCTTCGGCAGCTCCGGCGCGGGCCAGTCGCCGCACCTGTCCGCCGAAATGTTCAAGCAGCGCGCCGGCATCCCCGGCACGCACGTCGCCTACAAGGGCGCCGGCCCCGCCGTGGCCGCGCTGCTCGGCCAGCAGTTCACCTTCATGATCGACAACCTGCCCAGCTCCATGCCGTACATCCAGGCCGGCAAGCTGCGCGCGCTGGCCGTCACCAGCGACAAGCGCCTGGACGAACTGCCCAACGTGCCGACCATGGCCGAGGCCGGCGTGAAGGACATGGTCGTCACCGCGTGGTTTGGCCTCGTCGCGCCCGCGGGCACGCCGCAGGACGCCATCGACAAGCTCTACGCCGCCACGCGCGACGTGGTGCGCAGCCCCGAGATCAGCGAGCGCTTCAAGGCCATGGGCGGCCAGGCCGGCGGCAACACGCCCGCAGACTTCGCGGCTTTCATCGACCAGGAACGCGCCCGCTGGAACAGCATCGTGGACGCCGCGGGTCTCGTGCAGGAGCAATAAGTGATCGACAAGATTCAGGAATCCATGGCGCAGGCCGTGGCCGTCATTCCCGATGGCGCCTCCGTGCTGGTGGGCGGCTTCGGCGAAGCCGGCGTGCCCTACGAACTGCTGCACTGCCTGGCGGAACTTGACCGGCGCAACCTCACCATCATCTCCAACAACGCCGGCACCTTCGAACGCGGCATCGCCGCGCTGCTGGTGCGCAAGCAGGTCCGCAAGATCATCTGTTCGCACCCGCGCCCACCCAACTCCGAGGCTTTCGCGCGCGCCTACCGCGCAGGCGAGGTCGAACTGGAATGCGTGCCCCAAGGCACCCTGGCAGAACGGCTGCGCGCCGCCGGCGCTGGACTCGGTCCGTTCTACACGCCCACCGGCTACGGCACCGAACTGGCAGAAGGCCGGCGCCAGGAAGTCATCGACGGCATCGGCTACGTGCTCGAGCAGCCCCTGCGCGCCGACTACGCCCTCATCCGCGCGCACCTGGGCGACCGCTGGGGCAACCTCATGTACCGCCACGCCGCGCGCAACTTCAATCCCGTCATGTGCATGGCAGCCGGACACGCCATCGCGCAGGTCGACGAGATCGTGCCGCTGGGCGCGCTGGTGCCCGAACAGATCATGACGCAGGGCATCTTCGTGAAATCCGTCGTGCGCGTGGAGGCCTGACATGCAAGACATCATCGGCCTGACCCGCCAGCAGATCGCCCAGCTTCTGGCCAGCGACATTCCCGACGGCGCCATCGTCAACCTCGGGATCGGCATGCCAACCCTCGTCGGTGACTACCTGCCCAGTGGCCGCGAAATCTTGCTGCACAGCGAAAACGGCATCCTCGGCATGGGCCCTGCCGCCACCGGCAACGACATCGACCCCGACCTCATCAACGCCAGCCGCCAGCCCATCACCTTGCTGCAAGGCGCGTCCATCACCGAACACACGATCTCTTTCGCCATGATGCGCGGCGGCCACCTCGACTACGCGGTCCTGGGCGCCTTCCAGGTGTCCGAACGCGGCGACCTCGCCAACTGGAAAACCGACGCCACGAACGCCATCCCCGCCGTCGGCGGCGCCATGGACCTGGCCGTTGGCGCCAAGCAGGTCCTGGTCACCATGGAACACCGCGGCCGCGACGGCACGCCCAAGATCCTGCGGCAATGCACCTATCCGCTCACCGGCAAAGGCGTGGTGTCGCGCATCTATACGGACCTTGCCGTCATCGACGTCATGCCCGTGGGTTTGGAGGTGCACGCGATGAAGGCGGGCGTGACCGAAGACTTCCTGCGGTCGGTCACCGACGCGCCGTTGCACTTTCCACAATCGCCGCGAACGATCGTCGTGGATGGCACGGGCGTGCCGCGATACGCGCAATCGACCCGCTGACGCAGCCGCGCCGCGACACACGTAAGCGGGATTCTGCGCGGGGCGCGTCGCGATGTGCGTAAGCGACCGGCTTGCGCAGCCACGCCGAGATGTGCGCAAACGACTGGCAGGCGCAGCCGTTCCTGCCGCCCTGATGATGACCCACGTCCGCCCCGCGCTGGGCAAAGGAGCTACCGATGATCCGTTCAATCCTGGCAGCCGCGTCGGCAAGCGTGCTGTGTCTAGGCGCCAGCGCCGTCGCGCACGCCGCGCCAACCTATCCGGACAAGCCCATCACCTTGCTGATCCCGTACCCGCCGGGCGGCAGCGCAGACATGCTCGCGCGCCCGCTGGGCGCAGAACTCCAGAAGAAGTGGGGCCAACCGGTCGTCCTCGAATACAAACCGGGCGCAGGCGGCGCCATCGCCTCCGCCCAACTCGCCCGCGCCAAGCCCGACGGCTACACGCTCCTGATGGTGCTGGCCGCCCACACCATCAACCCCAGTCTCTATCCCTCGCTGCCCTACGACACCCGCAAGGACTTCGCGCCAGTCTCCCTCGTCGCCACACTGCCCATGCTCGTCGCCGCCCCGCTCGCCACGCCCGCCAACACCGTCAGCGAACTGATCGCCTACGGCAAGGCCAACCCCGGCAAGCTGAGCTTCGCGTCCGCCGGCAACGGCAACACCAGCCACCTGGCCGCCGAGATGTTCAAGAACCAGACGGGCGCCGACATGATGCACGTACCGTACAAAGGCAGCGGTCCTGCGGTCGTTGCACTGCTCGGCGGCGAAGTGTCCTTGATGTTCGACAGCATCTCGACCTCGCTGCCGCAAGTGCAGGCCGGCAAATTGAAAGCAATCGCCGTCACCGGCGAACACCGCTCTCCGCTTCTGCCCGACGTCCCCACCGTCGCAGAAACCGTTCCCAACTTCGTCGTCAACGGCTGGTACGGGATATTGGCGCCGGCGGGCACGCCGGGGGCGGTGGTTGATGCAGTCAGCAAGGGAATTGCGGAGGCGGTGGCGGTGCCTGCGTTGAAGGGGCAGTTGGCGGGATATAGATATGAGGTGGTGGGGTCTACGCCTGGGGAGTTTGGGGCGCATATCGAGCGGGAGTTGGGGACTTGGAAGAGGGCGGTTGAGGTGTCTGGGGCTAAGGTGAATTGAAGGGTTGTCTCGGCTTGGGAAGGCTGAGTTAGGTGTCTGATAGCGGCCTTCGTGGCGATAGTCTTCGTAGGTCGCCCGACGCCGTGGTCTCCGGGGAGGCGATCGCCCACGATTGCGGTCCGGAGCCTTCGCTCCGGACGTCCCCGTCGTCATCTTCGTTGTCGCCTTCGGCGACTGCCTCTCAAGAAACTCCTCCTAAGCTGTTGATATTTCATTGGCTTTTTCTGGGGTGGCCAACGGTACCAAGCTGTAGCCCATGGTCTCTGCGCGCTTTGTCAGGTGGTGCAGGACGCGTTGG
>NZ_JAKRML010000041.1:0-53948 GCF_022346505.1 Achromobacter sp. ACRQX | reverse complement strand
GGTCAGACCTTGAGCGCGGGCAGCAGCCAGTTCTTGCTTGACCTGAGCGCGGGTCTTGTCGCTGGTGAAAGCGATCGGGGCAGCGGCGTAGCCTTCTTCACCGAATGCCAGTTCACCGTTGGTGCGGGCGGCGGCCAGTTCTTGCTGCACTTGAGCGCGGGTCACCGTGCTTTGGGTGTTCAGTTCAGGCGGATAGTCCAGTTCGCCAGCTTGGGCAGCGCCGATGAAGGAAGCGGAAAGGATCAGGGCGGATACGAGGGTCTTCATGGTCAATCTCCAGTTTTAGATGCAGTATGCGTTTCAGTTAGCTATCTACTTGTAGGTAGATGTCGAGAGAAATAAAAAAGCGATCCTACTGTATTTCTGATTTCGGCGCCGGGCGGTTTGTTGTTTGCGCTGCGTCGATGGGATGAATCTTACCTACTACTAAATAGACGACGCAAGCCGGTAAAGTGAAACAATTTATGTCGCGACGCAGGCCAACCACATCGGATGCGGCGTGACGGCCTGAATCAGTGCAGTGCGGCGGTTACCGCTGGCGCGGCCAACGGGACCGCCGTCGCCGGCAATCAGGCCGACAGCGCCTGCATCACGGCGTACAGATCGGACTTGCCCTCAAAGCCGATGCCCGGCAGATCCGGCATCGTGACGTAGCCGGCCTCCACCTTCACCCCGTCCGGAAAGCCGCCAAAGGGCTGGAACAGATCCGGGTAGCTCTCATTACCGCCCAGACCCAGACCCGCCGCGATGTTCAGCGACATCTGATGCCCGCCATGCGGCACGCAGCGGCTCGCGGACCAGCCGTGCTGACGCAGCATCGCGAGCGTGCGCAGGTACTCCACCAGCCCATAGCTGAGCGCGCAATCGAACTGCAGATAATCGCGGTCGGCGCGCATGCCGCCATAGCGGATCAGGTTGCGCGCATCCTGCATCGAGAACAGGTTTTCGCCCGTGGCCATGGGCTTGTCGTAGTAATTACGCAGCGTCGCCTGCAGCTCGAAGTCGAGCGGATCGCCCGGCTCCTCGTACCAGAACAGGTCGTACTGCGACAGCGCCTTGGCGTAGGCAATCGCCGTGTCCAGGTCGAACCGCCCGTTCGCATCCACAGCCAGCTTCTGGCCGTCCTGCAGCACGCTCAGCACCGAGTCGATCCGGCGAAGGTCCTCGTCCAGCGACGCGCCGCCGATCTTCTTTTTCACGACCGTATAGCCGCGATCGAGATACCTGCGCATTTCGTCCTTGAGCGCGGCGTGGTCCTGCCCTGGGTGGTAGTAGCCGCCGGCCGCGTACACAAACACCCGCCGGTCCGGCTGGCCAGTGCCGTAGCGTTCGGCCAGCAACTGGAAAAGCGGCTTGCCTTCGATTTTTGCGACCGCATCCCACACGGCCATGTCGATGGTGCCGATCGCCACCGACCGCTCACCGTGACCGCCGGGCTTCTCGTTCTTGAACATCGCGTCCCAGACCTTGTGCGGATCCAGGTTGCGCCCCGTGGCGTCCACCAGCGTGTCCGGGTCTGCTTCCAGCACGCGCGGGATGAATCGCTCGCGCATGAGCTTGCCCTGTCCATAGCGGCCATTCGAATTGAAGCCGTACCCGACCACCGGCTTACCGTCGCGGATCACGTCGGTGATCACGGCGACCAGGCTCAGCGTCATCTTGCTGAAGTCGATGTATGCGTTGCGGATGGGCGAGCTGATGGGCAGGGTCTGCTCGCGGATGTCGACGATTCTCATGGCTTGTCTCCGGTTGGGTCGCATCGGGAATCGATAGATTAGTGGCGCATCCCTGCTCTAGAATTCACCCAAGTTCATTTGATTATTTACTTTCAGTGAAAGCCGACCTCGCCTCCGAGCTGCAGTTCTTCGTGCTGATCGCCCGGCTGGGCAGCCTGTCCGCGGCGGCGCGGCAACTGGATCTGACGCCACCGGCGGCCACCAAGCGACTGGCCCTGATGGAAAAGCGCCTTGGCGTGCGGCTGGTCAACCGCACCACGCGCAGCATCAGCCTGACCAACGAAGGCGAGACTTACCTTGCCTATGCGACCCGGATCCTGGCGGACCTGCGCGAGATGGAGGACGTCGTGTCCAGCAGCAGCGCCCAGCCGCGCGGCCTGATCCGCGTCAACGCCACGCTGGGGTTCGGCCGCACGACCATCGCGCCGCTGGTCTCCGACTTTGCGAAGCGCTATCCGCAGGTGCAGGTTGAACTGGAGGTCACGGACCGGCCCGTCGACCTGGTGGAAGGCGCATTCGATCTGGCCATCCGCTTCGGCGAACTGCCCGACAAACGCCTCGCCGCCCGCCGCATCATGACCAACCGCCGCTTTCTGTGCGCGTCGCCCCGCTACCTGAAGGCGCACGGCACGCCGGCAACCCTGGCCGACCTGGCGCATCACCAGTGCATTCTGCACCGGCAAAACGACGAGGCGCACGGCGTCTGGCGGTTCACGCACAAAGGCCGCGTCGAAATGGTGAAGGTGGAAGGCGGACTATCCAGCAACGATGGCGACATCGTCCTGGGCTGGGCCCTGGACGGCCACGGCATCCTCATCCGGTCGGAATGGGATCTGGCCAAGTATCTGGAAAGCGGCAGGCTGCGGGTGGTGCTGCCCGACTTCACGCTGCCGTCGGCGGACCTGTTCGTTTACTACCCGCAGCGCCGCAACCAGACGGCCCGCGCGCGGGCGTTTATCGATTTTCTGGTTGAGGCATTTCAGCCAGGTCCTGCAAAGGAAATCGCTGGCGCGGACCGTCCCTAGCCCTTGAGACGCGGCTGCGTCGCCCCTTGTTCCCCAAAAGCAAAACCCCGGCCTTCCATTGAAAGCCGGGGTCTTGAACATACGTAACGCGAGGCGACGCTTAGAACGGAATATCGTCGTCCATATCCGCCAGGTTGGCGCCGCTGCTGGCCGGGGCCGCTGCGGGAGCCGGGCGCTGCTGAGGCGCCGGGCGTTGGGCCGGAGCAGCGCGCTGCTGGCGCGGCGCGTCGTCGTAGCCGCCGCCACCGTAGTTGCCGCCACCACCGCCGCCGCCGTCTTCGCGGCCGCCCAGCATTTGCATCTGGTCAGCGACGACTTCGGTGCTGTAGCGGTCGGCGCCGGTGTCCTTGTCTTGCCACTTGCGTGTCTTCAGGCGGCCTTCGATGTAGACCGAGCGGCCCTTCTTCAGGTATTCGCCGGCAATTTCAGCCAGGCGGTTGTACATGACGACGCGGTGCCATTCCGTTTCTTCGCGCTTTTCGCCGCTGGCCTTGTCCTTCCAGGACGAGGTCGTGGCGATCGACATGTTGCAGATTGCCGCCCCGTCGGGGCTGTAGCGGACTTCCGGGTCGCGACCCAGATTGCCCACGAGTATGACTTTGTTAACCGATGCCATGCCGATGTCCCTCTGTTGTTGACAGCCTGCGACTAGCGTTGCCGCGAGCGCGCCGGCAACAACATAAAAAAGCGATGTTGAAGACCGGCTTCATGAAACTCGCCGGTCATCGAAGCGATGACCGGCGATGCCCAGGTGAAGCCTGTGTTGATGCGTATTATCGACGAAAGCGCCCGCCGCGCCAAACGGGATCGGTGACAAATCGATCACCGCAGGCAAACCATTTCGGCGCTGTTGGACGCCGTTCGGGGCCAGATCCGCGACTTTCCGAAGGCTGCGGGAAAGCCCGCAACGGTCAGGCCAGGGGCCGCAGCGCCCAGGTGACCGCCAGCCACACGGCCGACAGGATTGCCGCGCCGATGAACACGGCGCTGGCGCCCGAATGCCCCGCCAGCCAGCCGCCCAGCGCGCCCCCGGCGAACAGGCCCGCGGCCTGCGCGGTGTTGTAGAAGCCCAGCGCCAATCCCTTGTAGGCCTGCGGCGCCACGCGCGAGACCAGCGACGGTTGCAGCGCCTCCAGCACATTGAAGGCAACGAAGAATCCGGTCAGCGCGATGGCCAGCGTGTAAAAGCCCTGGCTGGCGGCCGGCAGCAGCGCGCACACGAGCACCAGGCCGGCCACCGACGCGCGCAGCGCGCCGCGGTGCGCCCTGCGCTTTTCGGCCACGAAGACCACCGGCACCATCAGCACGAACGACACCAGGATGACCGGCAGGTAGACCTTCCACAGGTCACGCGCGTCCAGTCCGCCGACCTTGGCCAGCAGCGCCGGCACCACGACAAACAGCGACACCTGGATCAGATGCAGGACAAAGACGCCAAAATTCAGCCGCAACAGGTCGCGATGGGTCAGGACCTCGCGCGGCTTGGCCGCCTGCATCGTTCGGGCCTGCGTGCGAGGCACCACGGGCACCACGAAGCGCGCCACGGCCAGGCAGACGACGCCCAGGCAGGCGATGGTCCAGAACAGGCCCGACAGCCCCCACCAGCCCACCAGCACCGGCGACAGCACCAGGGACACGGCGAACGACAATCCGATCGATGCGCCCACCATCGCCATCGCGCGCGTGCGCACCTCGTCGCGGGTGGCGTCGGCCAGCCAGGCGGTGACCGCGGCGGAAATGGCGCCGGCGCCCTGGATGGCGCGGCCTATGGTGATCCAGAAGACGTCCGTCGCCTGCGCACAGACGATGCTGCCGGCGATAAACAGCAACAACCCGAAGATCACCACCGGACGGCGCCCCCAGCGATCGGACGCCAGACCGAAGGGAATCTGCATGAACGCCTGGGTCAGGCCGTACATGCCCAGCGCCAGCCCCACGCGGGCAGGATCGTCGCCGCCCGGCATGCCGCTTGCGGCAACGGCAAAAACCGGCAGCAACAGGAACAGCCCCAGCATCCGCGCGGCGAACAGGCCGGCCAGGGCCACGCTGGCGCGGCGCTCGGAGGGAGTCAATTTCAGTTTTTTATCTGCCGGCATGCGGAAATTTCAACGATGACTAGGGCGGCGCGCATGCTTCTCATGTCATACGCTCACGGTCTGATGCTTGCGGTGCGGCGCCGGCCTCGGGCCAGTCCAACCGGATGAACGGCCTTGAACGCGAGAGGATTCGGCGCGCTATAGTACCAAGTTGGCCTTTGAAATCGCTTAAATGCGCCCAAAGGGTGCGCGGGATCAAAGGCGTCATCGACGACGCAACTGGACGTTACCCATACCGACGTGACCATACGCATCCGGGGTGCTCGCACCCACAATCTCAAGAACGTCTCGCTGGACCTGCCGCGCCACAAGCTGGTGGTCGTCACTGGCCTGTCCGGGTCCGGCAAATCCTCGCTGGCATTCGACACGCTGTACGCGGAAGGCCAGCGGCGCTACGTGGAAAGCCTTTCGGCCTACGCCCGCCAGTTCCTGCAACTGATGGACAAGCCGGATGTGGATCTCATCGAGGGCCTGTCTCCGGCCATCTCGATCGAACAGAAGGCCGCGGGACACAACCCGCGCTCCACGGTCGGCACCATCACCGAAATCCACGACTACCTGCGCCTGCTCTACGCGCGGGTCGGCACGCCCTACTGCCCCGACCACGGCCTGCCGCTGCAGGCCCAGAGCGTCAGCCAGATGGTGGACGCGGTGCTGGGTTGGACGCCCGAGACGCGGCTGGCGGTGCTGGCGCCCATTGCGCGCGGCAAGAAAGGCAGCTTCGAGGACGAATGCGCCAGCCTGCAGGCGCAGGGCTACGTTCGTCTGCGCGTCGATGGCCAGTTGGTGGAAATCGACGGCATGGCGCCGCTGAAGAAGACCGAGAAGCACGATATCGACGTCGTCATCGACCGCCTGCGCATCAAGCCCGAAAGCAAGCAGCGCCTGGCCGAAAGCTTCGAGACGGCGCTGCAGCTCGCCGAAGGCCGTGCCCTGGCGCTGGACATGGACAGCGAGCGCGAACAGGTCTTCTCCAGCCGCTACGCGTGCCCGGTGTGCAGCCACAGCCTGCCCGAACTCGAACCGCGCCTGTTCAGCTTCAACAATCCGATGGGCGCCTGCCCCAGTTGCGACGGCATCGGACAGGTCGGCTTCTTCGATCCCAAGCGGGTCGTCGCCTTTCCGGAACTCAGCCTGGCCGCCGGCGCGATCCGCGGCTGGGATCGCCGCAATGCCTTCACGCACTCGCTGCTGACCAGCCTGGCCGCGCATTACGAATTCGACATCGAAGCGCCTTTTGAAGACCTGCCCGAAGCGTTGCGCGACAAGGTCCTGTACGGATCCGGCGAAGAAGAGATCTCGTTCCTGTACTTGAACGAAAAAGGCCGCAGCACCGTCAAGCGCCACACCTTCGAGGGCGTCATCCCGAATCTGGAGCGCCGCTGGCGCGAAACGGACTCGGCGACGGTGCGCGAAGAACTGGGCAAATACCGCAACATCAAGACCTGCCCTGACTGCGCCGGCTCGCGCCTGCGCCCCGAAGCGCGCAATGTGCTGATCGGCCATGACCCGCGCGGCGGCGAACGCCACGGCCAGGCCATCTACGAAGTCGAGGCCATGCCGCTGTCCAGCTGCCTGGACTGGTTCCGCAACCTGAACCTGACGGGCGCCAAGCAGGAGATCGCGCAGCGCATCGTGCGCGAGATCGAGGCCCGGCTGAGCTTCCTGAACAACGTCGGCCTGAACTACCTGTCACTGGACCGCAGCGCGGACACGATCTCCGGCGGCGAGGCACAGCGCATCCGGCTGGCCAGCCAGATCGGCTCGGGCCTGACGGGCGTGATGTACGTGCTGGACGAGCCCTCCATCGGCCTGCACCAGCGCGACAACGACCGCCTGATCGGCACGCTGCAGCACCTGCGCGATCTCGGCAACAGCGTCATTGTGGTCGAGCATGACGAGGACATGATCCGCATGGCCGACTGGGTCGTGGACATGGGACCGGGCGCGGGCGAGCACGGCGGCGAAGTCGTCGCTCAAGGCGATCCCGAGACCGTGCAGCGCGATCCCAATTCGCTGACCGGCCAATACCTGAGCGGCGCGCGCGCCATCGCCATCCCGAAGCGCCGCCCTGTCGACGACGAACTGCCGTGGCTGACGCTCACCGGCGCCACCGGCAACAACCTCAAGAACGTCGACCTGCACGTGCCCGCCGGCCGCCTCGTCTGCGTGACCGGCGTGTCCGGTTCGGGCAAGTCCACGCTCATCAACGACACGCTGGCGGTGGCTGTGTCGCGCCAGTTGCATCACGCGCAGAGCGAGCCCGCCCCCTACGTGTCGATGCAGGGGCTGGAGAACTTCGACAAGATCATCAGCGTGGATCAAAGCCCCATCGGGCGCACGCCGCGCAGCAATCCCGCCACGTACACGGGACTGTTCACGCCGATCCGCGAACTCTTCGCCGGCGTGCCGGAAGCGCGCACGCGCGGCTATGACCCGGGGCGGTTCAGTTTCAACGTGAAGGGCGGCCGCTGCGAAGCCTGCCAGGGCGACGGCGTGGTCAAGGTCGAGATGCACTTTCTGCCCGACATGTACGTGCCCTGCGACGTCTGTCACGGCAAGCGCTACAACCGCGAGACGCTCGAGATCCGCTACCGCGGCCGCAACATCAGCGAAGTGCTGGACCTGACGGTGGAGCAGGCGCTCGAATATTTCGAATCGGTGCCCGCCATCTCGCGCAAGCTGCATACGCTGATCGACGTGGGTCTGTCGTACATCCGCCTGGGGCAAAGCGCGACCACGCTGTCCGGCGGCGAGGCGCAGCGCGTGAAGCTTTCGCAGGAGCTGTCGCGCCGCAGCACCGGGCGCACGCTGTACATCCTGGACGAGCCGACCACCGGCCTGCATTTCCGCGACATCGAACTGCTGCTGCAAGTGCTCAATCAGTTGGTGGACGCCGGCAACACAGTGCTCATCATCGAGCACAACCTGGACGTCATCAAGACGGCCGACTGGCTTATCGACATGGGTCCTGAAGGCGGCGACGGCGGCGGCAGGGTCGTGGCGCAAGGCACGCCGGAAATCGTGGCAGCAACGCAGGCCAGCCATACCGGCCAGTATCTGGGCAAGCTTTTGCGCCGCAAGCCGGGCGACTGAACACCCCCACTCCATCCAATGGGAAAGCCAGCATGTACACCCTGATCATCGGCAACAAGAACTACTCGTCCTGGTCCATGCGTCCGTGGATCGCGCTGCGCGCCGCGGGCATCGCGTTCACGGAGCAGAAGGTCGGCCTGTTCACCGAGGAATTTTCCAAGCGTGTCGCGGCGGTGTCGCCCGCCGGCCTGGTGCCCGTGCTGCTGGACGGCGATTTCGCCGTGTGGGATTCGCTGGCCATCTGCGAGTACGCCGCCGAGCGTCATCCGGAGGCCGCCTTGTGGCCGAAAGATGCCAAGGCCCGTGCCCGCGCGCGTTCGCTGGCCGCGCAGATGCACAGCGGTTTCGGCGCGCTGCGCCAAGCCATGCCGATGAATGTCGAAGCCGATTTGCCGGGCATCGACTTCCCCGACGCGGCGCTCGCGGACGTCGCGCGCGTGCAGGCCATCTGGCAGGAAACGCGTGTGCAGTTCGGCCAGGGCGGCCCGTTTCTTTTTGGGCGGCTTTCCATTGCCGACGCCTTCTTTGCGCCGGTGGTCTCGCGTTTCAAGACCTACAACATCGCCGCGGAAGGTCCGGTGCGCGAGTACATGGACGCTGTCCTGGCGCTGCCGGCTATGCGGGAATGGACGCGGGACGCGCTGGCCGAAGCGACCTTCGTCGAGGCCGACGAGCCCTACCGCAAACAGCGCTGAAGACTATCCGCCCGAGGGCACGGGCGGCTTGCTACGCCATGTCGAACAGCCGCTTGTGTTCGCGGATGGCGTAGCGGTCGGTCATGCCGGCGATATAGTCCGAGATGGCGCGCGCCTGTTCGTTGAACTGCGCGCGGCGGTAATCGGGCGGCAGCAGACGCGGATCATCCAGGAACACCGCAAAAAGCTCGCGCACGATGCGCCGCGCCTTGCGCGTCATGCGCAGCACGCGATAGTGGCGGTACAGGTTGTCGAACAGGAATTTCTTCAGCGTGTCGGCTTCGCGGCGGATCTCGTCGGAAAACCCCGCCAGCGGCGGCGAGCGGCGCACGTCGTCCGCGCTGGCCGGCGCCGCGTCGCGGATGCACGCCAGCGACGTGTGGGTCAGGTCGACGATCAGCGTATTGATCATGCGGCGTATCGTTTCAGCAACTGCGCGCCGCGGCGCCAGACCGGGATAGCGGTCCATCACGTAAGCATGGTGGCGCTCGAAGATCGACACTTCCTTCAGCTGATCCAGCGTGATGAGCCCGGACCGCAGGCCGTCGTCCACGTCGTGGTTGTTATAAGCGATCTCGTCAGCCAGGTTGGCAAGCTGCGCCTCCAGCGACGGCTGCGTGCGGTTCAGAAACCGTTCGCCGACATCTCCCAGCACCCGTGCGTGGGCCACCGAACAATGCTTGAGAATGCCCTCGCGCGTCTCGAAACACAGGTTCAAGCCATTGAAGTCGGCATAGCGCTCTTCAAGCTCATCCACCACCCGCAGGCTTTGCAGGTTGTGTTCAAAGCCGCCCGCCTCCGGCGCCAGTTCGCGCATGCAGGCGTTCAGCTCGTCCTGGCCGGCATGGCCGAACGGCGTGTGCCCCAGGTCGTGCGCCAGCGAAATGGCTTCGGTCAGGTCTTCGGACAGCCCCATGCTGCGCGCCAGCGTGCGCGCGATCTGCGCCACTTCCAGGCTGTGCGTGAGGCGAGTGCGGAATAGATCACCCTCGTGATTGACGAAGACCTGCGTCTTGTATTCCAGCCGCCGGAAGGCGCTGGAATGGACGATGCGATCCCGGTCGCGCTGGAATTCCGTGCGGTTCTCGGGTGGCGGCTCGGCATGCGCCCGGCCGCGCGATCGGGACGGGTGAGAAGCATAGGAAGCCAGTTCATTCATCTGCAACACCGTCCTTCACTACGTTTACTGGGTGGTTCGTGCCAGCACGGCGCGCACCGCGTCGTCGGGGGCCGGCCGCATCAGGGCCTCACCGATGCGTGTCATGAGCACGTAGCGGATCGAGCCGCCTTCGGTCTTCTTGTCCACCTGCATCAGGTCCAACCAACGGTCGGCGCCCAGGTCCGGCGCGACGGTCGGGCAGCCGATGGCCTGGACCAGCGCGCGAACGCGTTCGACGTCGGCGGGATCAAAGCCGGCCACATCGGCCGACAGCTCAGCGGCTTGCACCATGCCGCAGCCCACGGCCTCGCCGTGCAGCCAGGCGCCGTAGCCCAGGCCCGATTCGATGGCATGGCCGAATGTATGTCCCAGGTTCAGGATGGCGCGCAGCCCGGATTCCCGCTCGTCCTTGCCCACCACCTGCGCCTTCAGCTCGCACGAGCGGCGGATGGCATACGTGACGGCCTCGGGGTCCAGGGCGCGCAGTTTTTGCGCATTGTCCTCGCACCAGCGCCAGAATTCCGGATCCAGGATGAGGCCGTACTTGATGACCTCGGCCAAGCCTGCCGAGACCTCGCGCGCCGGCAGGGTGCCCAGCACGTCGGTATCGATCTCGACCGCGATCGGCTGGTAGAAGGCGCCGATCATGTTCTTGCCCAGCGGGTGGTTCACGGCCGTCTTGCCGCCCACCGAGGAGTCGACCTGCGCCAGCAGCGTGGTGGGCACCTGCAGGAAACGCACGCCGCGCATGTACACGGCCGCGGCAAAACCGGTCATGTCGCCGATGACGCCGCCGCCCAGCGCCACCAGGACGCAGCGCCGGTCCAGTCGATTGCCCAGCAGCGCGTCGAAGATCAGGTTGAGCGACTGCCAGTCCTTATAGGCCTCGCCGTCGGGGAGTTCGATGCGCAGCACCCGCTTGCCCGTGCGCGCCAGCGCGGCTTCCGCGCGTTCGGCATACAGGGCCGCCACGGTCGGATTGGTCACCACCGCAATTGCGGTGGCGTCCGCGGGAATGCATTGATCCAGGGAGTCCAGACGGCCCGGTCCGATGTGGATCGGATAGCTTCCGCCCGGAGTTTCAACGTCAACAACGTTCATATGCGCTTCTCGAATGCTTGTAATTGCGGCAGCAGCGCCTTGACCAGGGTGTGGATGGGCATTGACCCCGTTTCCACCACCAGGTCGGCGACTTCCTTGTATAGGGGCTCGCGCCGGGTCATCAGGTCGCGAAGGGTGCCGCGCGGGTCGGCGGTGGCCAGGAGGGGCCGGTTGCGGTCGCGGCAGGTCCGGCGGAACAATTCGTCCACGCTGGCGCGCAGATAGACGACGATGCCGCGCTCGTGCAGAAGCTGCCGGTTCCCGGCGTCCAGGATGGCGCCGCCGCCCGTTGCAAGAATTATGTTGCGCCGTTGGGTACACTCTTCCAAGGCGGCGGACTCTCGGCGACGAAAACCGGCTTCGCCCTCGATTTCGAAGATTACCGGCACCCGCACGCCGCAACGCGCCTCGAGCTCATGATCCAGATCCATAAAGTCGCGCCCCAGCGCGCGCGCCAGGCTACGGCCTATGGTTGTCTTGCCCGCGCCCATCATTCCGACCAAAAATACCGGCAGGTCGTGCGGCAACGACGCGGTCTTGCCCGTGCACTCGACGGCGCAGGGCTGGCTTTCAGGCGCAGCGTCGGCGCGCGCCGGGTCCGGGGCTGCCTCCGGACATGAGTTAGCGGCAAAGTTCATGGCGGCATTATCACATTTGCCGCAGTTGCCCGCGCACCACACTGACCTATTTTGTTACAGAAACCGATCCGCCACGATGAGGCGGGACCGGAGATACCCGTAAAATCGCCGCGATGAGCAAGCCCCAGAATTCCTCCAAGAAAGACAAGCCCGCCAGCAGCGGCTCCCCGATACTGCGGTTCTTCGTTAAAACCGGCATCCTTTTCGCCGGCCTGTTCCTGTGCGGCGTCCTGCTCGCGGGCATGGCGCTGGCGCTCGCGTGGCCCAACCTGCCCGACCTGAACGCCATGACGGACTACCGTCCGCGGGTGCCGCTGCGCGTGTACACCGCAGACCGCGTCCTCATCGGCGAGTTCGGCGAAGAACGCCGCAACGTGCTGCGCTTCAACGAAATCCCGGACGTCATGAAATCGGCGGTCCTGGCGGCCGAGGACGACCGCTTCTACCAGCACGGCGGGATCGACTGGATGGGCGTGGTGCGGGCCGGCCTGACCAACCTGATCAACATGTCCAAGACGCAGGGCGCCAGCACGATCACGATGCAGGTCGCGCGCAACTTCTACCTGTCGTCCGAAAAGACCTATTCACGCAAGTTCTACGAACTGCTGCTGACCTTCAAGATTGAATCCGAGCTCACCAAGGACCAGATCCTCGAGCTCTACATGAACCAGATCTACCTGGGTCATCGCGCTTACGGATTTGCGGCCGCGTCGCGTACGTATTTCGGCAAGCCGCTGTCCGAAATCACGCCGGCCGAAGCCGCCATGCTGGCCGGCATCCCCAAGGCCCCCTCGCGCTTCAACCCCATTGCCAACCGCCCCCGCGCCGAACTCCGCCAGCGCTACGTGCTGGGCCGCATGCACTCGCTGGGCTACCTGACGGAACCCGAATACAAGCAGGCGATGGCGCAGCCCATCGTCATGAAGTCCGCCGAAGGCACCCCGGCCGGCGGCTATTCCATCCATGGCGAATACGTGGCCGAGCTGGCGCGCCAGCTCCTCTACAACGTGTACCAGGACAACGTCTATTCGCGCGGCATCAACATCTACACGACCGTGCAGTCCAAGGACCAGGAAGCCGCCTACCGCGCCGTGCGCGAAGGCGTGCTGGAATACACGCGCCGCGCGCCCTACCCCGGCCCGGAAGAACAGCTGGACCTGCCCGCCGGCACCGAGAACAACCCCGCCGCGCTGGACGAGTTCCTGGATGGCGTGTTCGACAAGTTCCCCGACAGCGGCGACCTGCTGACCGCGGTCGTGCTGTCGGCCAGCCCCACCGAAGTGAAGCTGGCGCGCAGCTCGCGCGAAGTCATCACCGTGACGGACAAGAAGGTGCTCGGTGTCGTGGCCCGCGCGCTGAACGACAAGGCCAAGCCGGAACAGCGCATCAAGCGCGGCTCCGTGGTCTACATCCGCAAGTTCGGCGACAACTGGGAAATCATCAACCTGCCGTCGGTGCAGGCAGCGTTCGTCGCGCTGTCGCCGCAGGACGGCGCCATCCGTGCCATGGTCGGCGGCTTCGATTTCTACCGCGGCAACTTCAACCGCGTGACACAGGCATGGCGCCAGCCGGGCTCGAACATCAAGCCCTTCATCTACGCCGCCTCGCTGGAACGCGGCCTGACGCCGGGCACGCAGATCTCGGACCAGCCGTTTGAACTGACCGCCGCGCAAACCGGCTCGAAGGCCTGGAATCCCAAGAACTACGGCAACCAGTACGAGCCCATGCTGACGCTGCGCCAAGGCCTGTACAAGTCCAAGAACATGGTGTCGATCCGCATCCTGCAGGCCATCGGCCCGCAGTACGCGCAGGATTACCTGACCCGCTTCGGCTTTGACAAGGCGCGGCAGCCCGCCGTGCTGCCGCTGGCGCTGGGCGCAGGTTCGGTCACGCCGCTGCAACTGGCCGGCGCCTTCTCGGTGTTCGCCAACGGCGGCTACCGCGTCACGCCTTATCTCATCGACCGCGTCACCGACAGCAGCGGCAAGGTCATCATGCAATCCAAGCCGGTTGTGGCCGGCGACGCGGCAGCCCGCGCCATCGACCCGCGCACCGCCTGGGTCATGGACGACATCCTGCGCGGCGTCACCACGTACGGCACCGCGGCGCGCGCCCGGGCGCTCCTCAAGCGCGGCGACATCGCCGGCAAGACGGGCACGACCAACGAATCCGTGGACGCCTGGTTCTCGGGCTACACGCCGACGCTGGCGGCAACCGCCTGGCTGGGCTTTGACCAGCCCAAGTCGCTGGGTTCGCGCGAAACCGGCGGTGGCGTCGCCATGCCGATCTGGGTGGACTACATGCAGAGCGTGCTGAAGGGCGTGCCGGAAGAAAAGCAGCGTCCGCGTCCGGACGGTCTGCTCGTCGAAAATGGCGAGTTCTACTTCTCGGAGTTTCCGCCGGGACAAGCCGTGGCGCGCCTCGGACTGCCCGAAGCCGACACGCTGGGTGAATTCCTGAATGGCCTGAGCAGCAGCTCCAGCGAGGACACCCGGATCAAGGTCGCGCCGGGCGTGGGGACGCAAACCACCACGCCCTGGTCGCAGAAGATTCCCTTCTGATGCAAAAAGGCCGGCCCAGTGGGCCGGCCTTTTTTTACAGCCGTATCGTCACGGGGACGCCGGCGGCAGCGGAGCAGATCTGAGACAGGGCGTCCGGCAGCTGCGGTCCTCCCCGGGTATCGTTCCAGTGCTGGCCATCAAAGCGGTAGTGGAAGCCGCCGCTGCGCGCGGCGACCCACAGCTCCTGCATGGCGGCCTGGCTGTTCACCACGACGTGGGTGTTGTCCTCGAAAACCATGGTCAGCACATTGCCGCTGCGGCTGGTTTCGACATCGACGTCGAGCGAAGCCGCCCAGTCATCGGCCTGGCTTTCGATGCTGTCCAGCACCTGGTCGATCAACGCAAGAAATTCGGTTTCGGTCATAATCGAGCCTGCAAGAATTACGGAGTTCCCAGTGTTCCAATTGGCATACAGCCGCATGGCTCTTCGCATTGTAGCCACGCTCATGGCGACCGGCATCGTGGCGGCCTGCGGGTACAAGGGGCCGCTCTCCATGCCGCCGCCCCCTGAAGGCAGCAAGGCGCCGGCCAGCACGCAGCAGACCGCGCCGCCGGTGCAGATCCCTCCGGCCCCGACCCTCCCATGACGCCACCGTTCCCCACTCCGCCAGACCTGGCCGGCCATCCCTACTTCCAGTACCGCAATAATGTGTTGTACGCCGAAGATGTGCCGCTTGACCATCTGGCCGAACGGTTGGGAACACCCCTTTACGTCTACTCCCGCGCGGCGCTGAAAGCCGCGTGGCAATCCTATTGCAGCGCCATCGGACCGCGTCCGGTGCTCGTCTGCTATGGCATGAAGGCCAACTCCAATCTGGCCGTGCTCGGCGAATTTGCGCGGTTGGGCGCCGGCTTTGACATCGTGTCCGGCGGCGAACTGCATCGCGCGCTTACCGCCGGCGCCGATGCTTCCCGCATCGTGTTCTCAGGCGTGGGCAAGCAGGCCTGGGAAATGCGCGATGCGCTGCGCGCTGGCGTAAAGTGCTTCAACGTCGAATCGGTCGACGAACTGCACCGCCTGTCCGACGTCGCGGCACACATGGGCCTGCGCGCCCCCGTGTCGCTGCGCGTGAACCCGGACGTCGACGCCCGCACGCACCCGTACATCTCGACCGGCCTGAAGGAAAACAAATTCGGCATCGCCATCGGCGACGCGCTCGAGGCCTACCGCACTGCGCAGTCGCTGCCTGGTCTTCAGATCGTCGGCGTGGACTGCCACATCGGCTCGCAGCTCACCGACATCAGTCCCTACTTCGATGCCCTCGAAAAGCTGCTGGACCTGATCGAAAGCCTGCAACAGGCGGGCATCCCTATCGAACACCTGGACCTGGGCGGTGGACTGGGCATCCGCTACCTGGACGAGACGCCGCCTTCGCCCCGCGCCCTGCTCGACCGCGTTTTTGAACGGATGAACGCGCGCGGCCAAGGTCATCTGCAACTGGTGCTGGAACCGGGACGCTCGCTCGTCGGCAACGCCGGCGTGCTGCTCACCACCGTCCAGTACATCAAGCATGCCGAAGCCCGCAATTTCGCCATCGTCGACGCAGCCATGAACGACCTGCTGCGCCCGGCGCTCTATGACGCGTTCCATGGCGTGCAGCCGCTGCATCCGCGCGCCGGCGACCCCGCCGAATACGACCTCGTCGGCCCCGTGTGCGAAAGCGCCGACTGGCTCGCCAAACAGCGCCTGCTGACCATCCGCCAGGGCGACGTGCTGGCGGTGGAATCGGCCGGCGCCTACGGCATGACCATGGCCAGCAACTACAACTCGCGCGGGCGCCCGGCCGAGGTCATGGTTGATGGCGACAAATACTATGTCGTGCGTCAGCGCGAAACCTTGGCGGACCAGCTTCGCGGCGAATCGCTGCTACCCTGAACCGGCGTCGCGCAAAAGACAAAGGCCCCTGCATCCAGGGGCCTTCGTTCGTCTGCCAGGATGTTCGCGGCGTTAAAGCTGGCCGTACGAGTGCAGGCCCGACAGGAACATGTTCACGCCCAGGAACGCAAACCCCGTGATCAACAGGCCTATCAGCGCCCAGTAGGCAGCCATCGCGCCACGCAGGCCCTTGATAAGCCGCATGTGCAGCCAGGCCGCGTAATTCAGCCAGACGATCAGCGCCCAGGTTTCCTTCGGGTCCCACTGCCAGTACGCGCCCCACGCGTCGGCCGCCCACAGCGCCCCCAAAATGGTGGCCACCGTGAAGAAGGCGAACCCGATCGCGATGGCGCGATACATGATGTCGTCCAGCACTTCCAGCGAGGGTAGCGCCTCCGCGATGCGGCGGCGGCCCAGAAGAATGGCGCCCACGATCACCGCGCCCACGCCGAAGTACAGCATCCAGGTGGCCGACAAGCCATCAGTGCGGAACACCATCGGCTCGGCACACAGCAACACGCCCAGGATGAACAGCGGCGCCAGCTTGGCCCACGACGTGGTCTGACCGTGCTGCTTGACCAGGTACGCAAAGCCCACCATCGCCGCCAGCGAGAACGTGCCGTAGCCGATGAAATTGGCGGGCACGTGCAGTTTCATCCACCAGCTTTTTAGCGCGGGCACCAGCGGCTGGATCTGTCCCGCGTCGCGCGTGAACGAATACCAGAGCAGGAACACGACGGCCGAGGTGACCACCAGCATCACGAAGCCGCCCAGCGCGCGCGTGGCGTACTTGCGTTCGTAGTACAGATAGAACAGCGCCGTGATGAGGCAAAACAGCACGAAGACTTCATACAGGTTGCTGACCGGGATATGACCCAGGTCCGGACCCATCAGATGGCCCTCGCGCCAGCGCACGAGCAGACCCGTGACGCCAGCAAACACCGCGCCCCAATTCAGCGCCGTGCCCAGCCAGGCGGCCGTCGGGCTGAAAAGGCCGATCCAGTAGCACACCATCGACAGCGCAAACAGCGCGCTCATCCAAAGAATGGCGGACTGCGAAGAAAACAGAAACTTCAGGAAGAACACCTGCTCGGCGCGGGCAAGGTCGGTGCCATAGAGCATCAGCGCCAGGCCCGACGAGATCGCACAGGCGATCATCAGCCGGCGCAGCGGCCGCCACAGCCAGCCCAGCCAGGCCACCGCGGGCACCGTGCCGCACAGGATGATCTTCTCGTAGTAGTCCATCGCGTGCCCGTAGCGGGTCAGCGCGAATCCCGCGCCCGCTGCCAGCAGCAAAAAGAAGACGATGTCGGTCCAGTCGGGCTTGCCGCGTTGCGCGCGGCTGTCGCCGGTTTCGGATAAGGCGTCCTGCCAGAGCGTTTCAGGCGACGGGGGTTGCGTGGTGGTCGTCGTGGACATAAATAACCTCAGGACCCTTTTTTCTGGCGCAGCAGCGCCTGCTTGAAGCGTTCAAACTCTTGATTGAAGTCAAGTGTACGCTTCTGAGACGTCATGGCCGCCAGGACGCTGCTGCCGCCGCCTTGCGGCTTGACCCAGATCCAGACACGACGATCGCGAATGTAGAACATGGAGAACACGCCCAGGACCAGCAGCAGGCTGCCCAGGTAGACCGTGTTTTTGCCCGGCGTGCGGCTGACCTGGAACACGCTGGCCTGCACGTGATTGAAGTCGGCCAGCGACAGGAACACCGGCGCGGGATAGACGGTCAGGTCGGACAGCGCCGCCACTGCCAGGCGCGACCACACCGCCGCACGTTCGCCCTCCTGGCCCTCGACGGGCACGGGCGGCTGACCCGCGCGTTCGCGCGCGATGGCGCGCAATTCGTTCATGCTGGCGCCGATCAGGCGGATCACGACATCGGCCGCGCGCTCAAGATCCGGGGCCGGCGTATTGGCTTGCAGGAAAGCCGCGACGGCCTGCAGGCCGCCGGCGGCAAAGGTGTCCAGCGCGCGCTCTGCCGCGGTTTCCAGCGGTTGGCGGTCCGCGCCCGATGGGCTGTTGCGTTCGGCAAAGCGGCGGGCGGCTTCCTTGCGCGCGGCCGGATCGGCCAGGGTGGCGCGCAGGCGCATGAATTCAGCGATGGTGCTGTCGTCGTCGGCCGGAATGCGCAGATAGCGGAACGGCTCGGACGCGTTGTTGCGCACGCCGGCCAGGAACACGGCCGCGCCGTCCAGCTCGACGGGCAGCATGTAGTTCTGGAATTCGTGCGCCTGGCCCGCATCGTCGATCAGCTTGTACTCGACGCTGGGCCCGACGTTGCGCAGGTTCTCGTTCTTCTTGCCGGCAGCGCTGCCGGCAACCGATGCCACGTGTTCGGCAAAGCTCTGGTCGGCGCCCTTGGGGTCACCGCGGGTCAGGTCCTCGACGTTGATGGGACGCATGGCCGTGATCTCAATGCCCATGCTGCGCGGGCCCTTGGCCGTCTGCGCGGTGAGCTCGCTGGTCTTGCCGACCGTGCCATCGACCGAGAACGTGGCGTCGTTGGCGCCCACCAGCGGATAACCCTTGAGCGCGACCGTGCTGCCGCCATCGTCAAAGCTGGATTGATAGACCGTCATGCCCTTGAAGCGCAGCGGTTCGTTGACCTCGATGGTGGAATCGAAGGTCTTGCCGGTGTCCGGGTCCGTGACCTCGACTTCGCTGGCGAAGCGGCTGGGCATACCGGTGGAGTAATAGTCGACGACGAACTTCTTGAGCTTGAGCGTGAAGGGCATCGGCTGCACCAGGGCGCCGTCACCCACCATCACGACCGCGGTGCTGGCCTGGCCGCCCTCGGGCACTAGGACGCTGGCGCGAAAGCTCGGGTTGTTGACCGACAGGCGGCCGCTTTCCGGCACTTCGGAGATCAGCATGTTGTCGACGATGGGCTGCTTGCCGCCGAACATGACCTGCAGGCGCACCGGCAACTCGCTGTCGAGCAGGCCGCCGATACAGATGATGACCATGGCCGCGTGGGCGAACACATAACCCAGGCGGTTCGCGCTGCCCTTCTTGGCGGCCAGCAGGACGCCATCCTGGTCCTCGCGCACGCGCACCGCATACCCCATGCGGCCCAGCAGCGCCTTCAGGCCGGTCACGGTCTGCGGCACGCCGGTGGGCTCGGTGGTTTCCACGCGATGCGGGAATGCGCGCAAGCTGCCCTCGCGCACGTGCTCGCGGAACGACCGGGCGTCGCGCAGCATCTTGGGCGCATTGCGGATCAGGCACACCGAGGTCGACACGACCAGAAAGCCCATGATCAGCAGGAACCACCAGCTGTTGTAGACGTGCCAGATGGAGAACTTGTCGAACACTTCAAACCAGAACGGGCCGAACTGGTCGATGTAGTTGTTGGACGAGCGGTTCTGCTGCAGCACCGTCCCCACCAGGCTGGCCACGCAGATGAACATCAGCAGGCTGACGGCAAAACGCATCGAACCCAGAAGTTCAAAGAGATCGCCTGGCAGGCTGCGCAAAGAGGGGCGGGAGTGGGTTCGAGTCGAATTCATGAAAAAAGGGGGGCCGCGCTATCGGCTACCCCCCTCATAGACAGTGCATGACGGAACGAGGTTCCGGCACGCGCAAGTTGCATCAACGCGGACCGGCCGCGCACGTTGCGGCCGATCGTTCTACCGAAGGCCGGCCGCGTAATCCGACACCGCCTTGATGTCGGCATCCGACATGCGGTCCGCGATGGCATGCATGACGTCGTTCTTGCGGTCGCCGCTACGGAAAAGCTTCAGTTGCTCTTCGATGTACACGGGGAACTGGCCCGACAGACGGGGGTACTGACCGGGAATCCCGGCGCCATTGGCAGAATGGCATGCCGCGCAAGCCGGGACGTTGCGGTCTGGCAAACCGCCACGCCAGATCTTTTGACCTAGCTCAACCAGGTTCTCATGGCCAGCCGTGGCGGGCTCTTTGAGCGGCTGCGTTGCCAGGTACAGCGCGATGTTCTGCATGTCGGCCGGCGTCAGGTTCTGCACCATGACGGTCATGGGGCTGGGATTGCCGCCCGGGCCGTTGCGAACAGGCGCTTTGGCGCCTTCCTTCACCTTGAAGTCGGCAAGCTGCTTGGCCAAGTATTCGTGCGGCTGCGCGGCCAGGTTCGGGTTCACCGGAATGGTGCTGTTACCCGCCGCGCCGTGACAGGAGGCACAGGCAATGATGCCGCGGGCCGCGTCGCCTTGGTCAAACAGCTGACCGCCCTTGGCGGCATCTGGTTTGGCCGGGCCCGCAGCGCCATTGGCGGCGAAACTCGTAGCAGAGAGGGCGGAGGCGCCGAGCAACAGCCCGCTCGCAACCAACATCCGGGACAGCACACGCTTCATGAAGACCTCGACGATCACATCGATCAAGGCGCAAAAAGGCGCCCACGCCTGCCCGCACTCGCAGTAAAACCGTATCGAACCTGTTTTGCTTGTCCTGCTTGCGATCTTTCTGCGAAGCTGCGTCAGCGCTGCCCGAAAGGGGCTTTTATCGGCTGGATGACAGCTAAACAGTAAGCAAAAAAGACGGCTCCGCGCACGGGGACCACTGTAGCAAACGCCGGATTATACAATAGGGCTCGAAACCAACCGTATCGAAAGCCATCCGTGTCCCTCCTACATCGCGCCTCCTTCCTCACTTCCGCGGCTCGCCTCGACCAGTTGCCGCCCGCCGGCGCTCCCGAGGTCTGCTTTGTCGGCCGCTCCAACGCCGGCAAGTCCACGTCCATCAACGTGCTGTGCAACCAGCGCCGTCTTGCGTTCTCCAGCAAGACGCCGGGCCGCACGCGCCTGATCAACATGTTCGGCCTGCCGGACCCGCTGGACCCGGAAGCCCACATCGGCTATCTGGTCGACCTGCCCGGCTACGGCTATGCGTCCGTGGCCCGCAACGAGAAGGAAAAGTGGGCGGACATCCTGGGCGGCTACCTGCGCGACCGTGAGTCGCTCGTCGGCATCGTGCTGCTCATCGACATCCGCCGCGGCGTGACAGAACTGGACCGGCGTCTGGCGAACTTCATTGCACCCACCGGCCGCCCGGTGCTGGCGCTGCTGACCAAGGCCGACAAGCTGCCGTACGGTCAGCGCATGCGCACCGTGTTCTCGGTCCGCAAGGACCTGGCCGACATCGGCGCGCTGCACACGATTCCCTTCTCGGCGCCCGAGCGCATCGGCCTGGAAGAAGCCGGCGCCCACATCGAAAATTGGATTTCCCCCAAGGTCGTACCATGAACCCGCAGATCATCACCCCTGAGTTTCCGGTTTCCCGCCCCCGCCGCCTGCGCCGCGACGACTTCACCCGCCGTCTGGTGCGCGAGAACGCACTGACGGTCAATGACCTGATCTACCCCGTCTTCGTGGCCGAGGGCTCTGGCCTGCGGCAGGCCGTGGCGTCCCTGCCCGGCGTGGTCCGCTATTCGCTGGACACGCTGCTGCCGGTGGCCGAGGAATGCGTGGCGCTGGGCATCCCCGTGCTGTCGCTCTTTCCCGCCATCGACCCGTCGCTGAAGACCCCGGACGGCATCGAAGCCACCAATCCCGACGGCCTGATCCCGCGCGTGGTCCGCGAGCTGAAGTCGCGTTTCCCGGAACTGGGCGTGTTGTGCGATGTGGCGTTGGACCCGTACACCAGCCACGGCCAGGACGGCGTCATCGATGCGGACGGCTACGTGGTCAACGAACCCACCGTCGAGATCCTGGTCAAGCAGGCGCTCACGCAGGCCGAAGCCGGCGTCGACATGGTCGCCCCCAGCGACATGATGGACGGCCGCATCGGCGCGGTGCGTCGCGCGCTCGAGGCCAATGGCCACATCCATACGCGCATCATGGCGTATTCGGCCAAGTACGCCAGCGCGTTCTACGGCCCCTTCCGCGATGCCGTGGGCTCGGCCACCAATCTGGGCAAGTCCAACAAGATGGCCTACCAGATGGATCCGGGCAACATCGACGAGGCGCTGCGTGAAGTGGCCGGCGACCTGCAGGAAGGCGCCGACATGGTGATGGTCAAGCCGGGCATGCCTTACCTGGACGTGCTGCGCCGGGTCAAGGACACGTTCCGCGTGCCGACCTTCGCCTACCAGGTCAGCGGCGAATACGCCATGATCAAGGCGGCCGCCGCCAATGGTTGGCTGGATCACGACAAGGTCATGATGGAAGCGCTGCTGGCCTTCAAGCGCGCCGGCGCCGACGGCATCCTGACGTACTTCGCCATCGAAGCGGCCAAGCTGCTGAAAAACCAGCGCTAGAAAGACCTCCGGGCGCGGCGGCTTTGGCCGTCTGCGCTCGGCGCCTCCCGCCGGCCAGGACGCCGGCAATCCCCCGCCATCAAGCCTTTGCGGCGGCAGCCCGCGCCGGCTGCGCGCCGCGGCGCAGCCCCAGCCACGTCCCGCCCAGCACACAGCCCAGACCGACGACATGCGTCAGCGTGACGTGCTCGTCCAGGAACAGGGCCGCGAACAGCAGCCCGAAGATCGGCAGCCAGTTCACGAACAGCGCGGCGCGGCTGATCCCCAGCCGCGCGATGCCCGCGTTCCACACGATGTTGCTGATACCGGACGCGACCACCGCCGAAAACATCAGCACCGCCCAAGGCCACCATGCCATCTGCCACGTCTCAGCGTGGTACGACGACGGCGTCAGCGCGGCATGTCCCACCAGCATCACGCCGCCGGCCAGGTACATGTACCAGAGCATCCCCAGCGGATCCATCATGCGTGACATCCGCTGGATGACGAGGCCGCCAAACACGAACACCAGCACGGCCACGAACACCACGGCATCGCCCCAGCCGGTCAACCCGAGCTGCGCGCCGCTGCCCACCACCACCATGCCGACGCCCAGGAGGCCGAGCAGCGCGCCGGCAATGCGGGTCGCCGTGAGTTTTTCACGGTAGAAGATGGCGGCAAGAAAGGCGGACAGCAACGGGCTGGTGGCCATGATCAGCGTGCCATTGGCCGCCGACGACACTCGCAAACCCGACACCAACGCCACCTGGTGCGCATACACCACCAGAAAGCCGGCAAGCGCCACCCAGCCCAGCTGCGCGCTACCCAACTTGGGGATACGGCCGCCGCGCGCCTTGATGATGAGGGTGACGGTAATGAACGCAATGACGATCCGAACGGCGGCGAGCGCCTGGATGTCCATATGCTGGGTCAGATACTTGATGGAGACGATGTTCAGGCCCCACGTGGCCATGACGAACATCAATTGAAGATAAATCAGACCGTTCCGGTCCTGACTTGCATCAACGGTGGGGGACGTCACGGCGCCGGCCTGGAGGGAGTGGGATGCGCCGCGCGAGCAGCGAAGCGATCATGGTATATCGCGCCCTTTCTTGATTCAACGCAAGCGTCGTCGCGTTGCGCGCATCAGACGCTGGCGCATGCCCCGCCGCCAGCGTGCTCGTCCCTCAACGCACGAGCACGCGGTCCAGCGATTCCGTGAAGCGCTTTGCGTCCTGAAAGCCCACTACGCGCGCATCCGCGATTTCCTTACCGCCCGGCTCGAAGAACATGATGCCCGGCGGGCCGAACAGCCGGAAGCGCTTGAGCAGCGCGCGGTCGTCGGCATTGTTCGCGGTCACATCCGCCTGCACCAGCACCATGCCCGCCATGCGCTGCGCGACGCCCGGATCCGTGAAGGTGAAGCGCTCCATCTCGCGGCACGACACGCACCACTCCGCATAGAAGTCCAGCATCACCGGCCGGGTGCTTTGCGCCAGCAGCGCGTCCAGCTCGGCATTGCTGCGCACACGCGTGAAATGGACCTCGCCCGCCGCGGCGGCGCCGGCAGCCGGCGCATCGCCGCGCGCGGCCAAGTGCGACAGCGGCTGCAGCACGTCGCGCCCGCCACTGGCCGCACCGACGAGCCACGCCGCGGCCGCCAAGGCAAGCAACAGGCCCAGGCCCTTGCCGAACATGCGTCCGGCGCCCGCGCCTTGCGGCAAGGCGTCGAAGGCGCGCAGCATCACGGCCGACACGACAGCCAGGAACGCCCACCCCGTCATCTGGACCCAGGTGGGCACGACGGGAATCAGCATCCACCACGCGGTCGCCAGCAGCAGCATGCCGAACAGCCGCTTGACGCCATCCATCCACGGTCCGGCCTTGGGCAGCAAGGCGGACGACGACGCGCCGACGATCAACAGCGGCACGCCCATCCCCCATGCCATCGCAAACAGCGCCGATCCGCCCAGGACCACGTCCCCGGTCTGCGAGATATACAGCAAGGCGCCGGCCAGCGGCGCGGCCACGCACGGGCCGACGATCAGCGCCGACAAGGCGCCCATGACCAGGGCGCCGGTGTAGCGTCCGCCCGGCACGCGCGACGAGCGCTCGGACAGCATCGCCTGCACGCCCGACGGCATCTGGAACGTGAATACATCGAACATCGCCAGCGCCAGCACGGTCAGCAGGATGGCAAAGAGGGTCAGGATCCACGGCGTCTGCAACCAGGCCGCGAGTCCCGCGCCGCTCAGGCCGGCTGCCACGCCCAGCGCGGTGTACACCACCGACATGCCCAGCACGTAGGTGGCGGCCAAAGCCAATCCGCGTCCGCGGCTAGGCCGCTCCTGCTGCGCGCCGCCCAGCACGATGGACGACAGGATGGGGATCATGGGCAGAACGCACGGCGTGAAAGCCAGCAACAGGCCCAGCACCAGAAACACGCCAGCCGTCTTGATCCATCCCAGGCCACCCAGCGCGTCGGCCAGGCCCGTGTCTCCGGCATTGACCAGCGCGGACAAGCCGCCGGAAGCCGCTTGCGGCGCCAACGCCCCGCCAAGCCCCGTGCCCGCCACCGTATATCCACCTGCCACAGGCGTGAGCTTCACGGTGCTGTCCATCGGCGGATAGCAAAGGCCGGCATCCGCGCAGCCCTGGCCCGTCAGCGTCAGCGTGAACGGCTGTCCGCCGGCTCCCACCGGGACGCGGATCGTCACGTCCTTGTGGAAGACTTCCATGTCCTTTTCAAAGGTCGGGTCGTACTTGACCTCGCCCTTGGGATAAACGGCCTCGCCCAACGTGGTGGCATCGGCGGGGCTGATGGCAATGGCGAAGCGCTCGCGGTACATGTAATAGCCGGGCGCGACCTTGTAGTGCAGCTCCAGCGTGTCCGCGGACGCCATGTTGGCGCTGAACACGAACGCCTTTTCAGGCTCCAGGAACTCGGTATCCGCGCGCGCGGCAGCCTGCCATCCGAACAGCAGGATGGCCGTCGCCAGCAGCATCAGGCAGTGCCTGAAAAAGGGGGAGGTCGCGCTCTCGGCGCGTCCGCGCGCGCCGACCGTACCGGCAAGTTGCAACATCAGTTTCTCTTGTTCTGCGTAATGGCCGTCTGCTCGCGCACCCAGTCCAGGTATGGCGCTGCGCCGGCGATGACCGGCAGCACGATGATCTCGGGAACGTCGTAGGGATGCATTTTCGACAAGGCCTGCACGACGGCGGCATGCCGCGCGTAGGTCGTCTTGATCTGGATGGGGATTTCTTCCGTCCCTTCGACCTCTCCGTTCCACAGGTAGATGGACAACCCGGGCGCGCCGAGGTTCACGCACGCGGCCAGTCCGTCTTCGACGAGCACGTGCGCAATGCGTTTGGCCAGCAACAGGTCCGGCGCATTGCTGATGACCAGCACGACGTCGTCATCGCGCAACATGGAGCCTCCTTGGGATACCCGCGTGGGATGTAACTCGCGGTATTTTATCGGTATTGCGGCCACCTTCCCGGAACCGCCGCGCGCCAGGCCGCCGCGCCGCCCTCTTACACGCCGAGGCAAGCATGTCCGACAACTGCCTGTTCTGCCGCATCGCCCGTCACGAGATTCCCGCGCACGTCATCCACGAAGACGATCGCCTGCTGGCCTTCCTCGACATCCAGCCCGTGCGCCCCGGGCATACGCTCATCATTCCCAAGCAGCACTATCCCTATTACGAAGACATGCCGGCTGACCTGGCCGCCAGCATCGTCAACCTGGGCCAGCGGCTGGGCCGCCAGATGAAACGCCTGTACGGCGTCGAGCGCGTGGGGTTTGCGTTCACGGGCATCCACGTCGCGCACGCGCACGCCCATGTCGTTCCGATGCATCACCCGCAGGACGTCACGTCCACGCAATACATCGAGCAGCAGGACCTGACTTTCAGGATGCCGCCTCAGCCGCCCCAGGATGTGTTGGCCGCCACAGCCGCGGAGCTGCGGGGGCAGTTGCGCGGCGGGCGCGAACGCGAGGATGCGGGCAACGCCTGATCGGTGCATTCGCGTCCCATCGCGAATCGCAGAGCCCGATCGTGCTACCCAAAAAAACAAGGGCGGGTCCGAAGACCCGCCCTTGTCGCTTATCTAGCTGCCGAAATTACTCGGCGCTGTCCTCAGCGGCTTCATCGACTTCCGGACGGTCAACCAGTTCCATGAAAGCCATGGGAGCGTTGTCGCCTTGACGGAAGCCCATCTTCAGCACGCGGGTGTAGCCGCCGTTACGGGCCGCGTAGCGCGGGCCGATTTCGGCAAACAGCTTCACAACCGCATCGCGATCGCGCAGACGGGCAAAAGCCAGACGCTTGTTCGCGAGCGTGGGCTCCTTGCCCAGCGTGATCAGGGGTTCGATGACGCGGCGCAATTCTTTCGCCTTCGGCAGCGTGGTCTTGATGGCTTCGTGGGTGATCAACGAAACGGCCATGTTGCGGAACATGGCAAGACGGTGACTGCTGGTGCGGTTGAGCTTACGCAAGCCATTACCGTGACGCATGATAAGTTTCCTTTGAATCTAAAGAAGGCGTTTCCGCCATCGGGTTGCCGGCTCTTCTATCAGCCTGCAATCAGGCTGCGGTCCGGTAGAAAACGGGGCATTTTACGACGATTTCGCAAACTGCCCGGCGGTGAGGCCGGGCGCTGCGGGAGACGCCCCTTTTCAGGGGCGGCACCCTTTCAAGACTTACGGACGCTCCAGGCCCAGGGGCGGCCAGTTCTCGAGCTTCATGCCGAGGGTCAGGCCACGTGCAGCCAGCACTTCCTTGATCTCGTTGAGCGACTTGCGACCCAGGTTCGGGGTCTTGAGCAGCTCGTTTTCGGTACGCTGGATCAGGTCGCCGATGTAGTAGATGTTTTCGGCCTTCAGGCAGTTGGCCGAACGCACCGTCAGCTCCAGGTCGTCGACCGGACGCAGCAGCACCGGGTCGATCTGCGGCGTGCCGCGGACCGGGGCTTCGTACGAATCGCCAGCGCCTTCCAGGGCGGCGAAGACCGAGATCTGGTCCATCAGGATGCGGGCCGACTGGCGCACCGCTTCCTCGGGCGAGATCACGCCGTTGGTTTCGATGTCCAGGACCAGCTTGTCCAGGTCGGTGCGTTGTTCAACGCGGGCGCTTTCAACGGCGTAGCTCACGCGGCGGACCGGGCTGAACGACGCGTCCAGAACGATGCGGCCGATGGTGTGGGTGCGGTCTTCCGACAGCGCGCGCACGTTGCCCGGCACGTAGCCGCGGCCCTTTTCGACCTTGATCTGCATTTCCAGCTTGCCTGCTTCCGTCAGGTTGCAGATGGCGTGGCCGGGGTTGATGATCTCGACGTCGTGCGGCAGCTCGATGTCGCTGGCCAGCACCGTGCCGGCGCCGGACTTGCGCAGAACCAGCGTCACTTCGTCGCGGTTGTGCAGCTTGAAGACCACGCCCTTCAGGTTCAGCAGGATGTCGACGACATCTTCGCGAACGCCCGGGATGGTCGAGTATTCATGCACCACGCCCGTCATCTGGACTTCGGTCGGCGCGTAGCCGGTCATCGAAGACAGCAGGATGCGGCGCAGGGCGTTGCCCAGCGTGTGACCGTAGCCACGCTCGAACGGCTCCATCACGATCTTGGCATGGTGCGTGCCGACCGGTTCGACTTCAATGGAGCGCGGCTTCAGGAAACCTTGAGTGGACATTTACTGTGTTCCTTTTCAATACCCTCGGCTCGTTACACCGATAAGGCTGATGGACAGGGTGAGACTTGATGCTCAAACCATGGGCGGCGCAAAAACGCTGCCCGATACTTACCGCAAAGCCCGCTCCACCAAATGGCGAAAGCGGGCTGCTGCGGGACTTGCTAACGGGTCAACCGGGTCGCGTGACCAGCTTGCCAGCACCTTGCGAAGGAGGCGCCGGCAGGCGTGATTAACGCGAGTACAGTTCGACGACCATCGATTCGTTGATGTCGCGAGCGACGTCAGCGCGATCGGGGGCCGACTTGAACGTGCCGGTCAGCTTGGCCGCGTCGACTTCCACCCACTGGGGGATGCCGATGCTGGTGGCCAGGTCGAGCGATTCCTTGATACGGCCTTGCTTCTTGGCCTTTTCACGAACCGAGACGACGTCGCCAGCCTTGACCAGCATCGAAGCGATGTCAGCCGTGTGGCCGTTCAGTTCGATGGCGCGGTGGCTCACCAGCTGGCGAGCTTCGGCGCGCGTCGAGCCGAAGCCCATGCGGTAGACGACGTTGTCCAGACGCGATTCCAGCAGCTGGATCAGCGTTTCGCCGGTGTTGCCACGGCGACGCTCGGCTTCCGCGAAGTACTTGCGGAATTGCTTTTCCAGCACGCCGTACATGCGCTTCAGCTTTTGCTTTTCGCGCAGCTGCAGGCCGTAGTCGGAAGTGCGGGCACCCGAAGTGCGGCCGTGTTGGCCAGGCTTGGAATCCAGCTTGCACTTGGAATCCAGCGAGCGGCGGGCGCTCTTCAGGAACAGGTCAGTACCCTCGCGGCGCGAGAGCTTGCATTTGGGTCCAATATAACGTGCCATGTGGATTCCCTTTAGATACGACGACGCTTCGGCGGACGGCAGCCGTTGTGCGGAACGGGCGTGATGTCGGCGATGGACGAAATCTTGATGCCCAGCGCGTTCAGCGCACGGACCGACGACTCGCGGCCAGGACCGGGGCCCTTGATGCGGACTTCCAGCGTCTTGATGCCATACTCGAGCGCAACGCGGCCAGCCGTTTCAGCGGCAACCTGCGCGGCAAACGGGGTCGACTTGCGCGAACCCTTGAAGCCAGCACCGCCCGACGTGGCCCACGACAGTGCGTTGCCCTGACGATCGGTGATGGTGATGATGGTGTTGTTGAACGAAGCGTGAACGTGCGCGATGCCGTCCGAGACGTTCTTCTTGACCTTTTTGCGCACGCGCGAAGCGCCGCTGGTGGAAGCTTTCGCCATAATCCTGTTCCTCGATTATTTCTTCAGGGACGCAGCAGCACGACGCGGGCCCTTACGGGTCCGGGCGTTGGTGCGAGTGCGCTGGCCGCGCACGGGCAAACCGCGCTTGTGACGCATACCGCGGTAGGTTCCCAGGTCGATCAAACGCTTGATCGAGAGCTGTACTTCACGACGCAGGTCGCCTTCAACCGTGAACAAACCAACATGTTCGCGGACGCGTTCCAATTCAGCGTCGCTCAGATCCTTGACCTTTTTGTCAAAGGGTACGTTTGCCGCTTCGCAAATCTTGCGAGCGCGCGTACGACCGATGCCAAAAATGGCGGTCAGGCCGATCTCGGCGTGCTGTTGCGGCGGAATGTTAATGCCAGCAATACGGGCCATGACTGTTCCTTGAATAAATCCGTTGCGTAGTCGCTAACCCGAGTTAGCCTTGACGCTGCTTGTGACGCGGGTCGGTGCAGATAACGCGCACCACGCCGTGACGTTTGATAACTTTGCAGTTGCGGCAGATCCGCTTAACCGATGCCATTACTTTCATGGTTGACTCCTAATTTTCCGTAATCCGGTTTCGCTCACTTGGAGCGGAAAACAATCCTGGCTCGCGTCAGGTCATAGGGCGTGAGCTCCACTGTGACCTTGTCACCCGGCAGGATCCGGATGTAATGCATACGCATCTTGCCGGAAATATGGCCCAACACCACGTGGCCGTTTTCGAGCTTGACGCGAAATGTCGCGTTCGGGAGGTTCTCAAGAACCTCACCTTGCATCTGAATGACGTCGTCCTTGGACATTCTTTTGCTTACCGCATCGGCAAACCCGCGCCCTTGAAGTTGGCCTTCTTGAGCAACGAGTCGTACTGGTGAGACATCATGTAGGCCTGAACCTGCGCCATGAAATCCATCGTCACCACCACAATGATCAACAGAGACGTACCACCGAAGTAGAAGGGAACGTTCCAGCGCATCACCAAGAATTCCGGCAACAGGCACACCAACGTGATGTAGATGGCACCTGCGAGCGTCAAACGCATCAGGATCTTGTCGATGTAGCGCGCCGTTTGCTCGCCCGGACGGATGCCCGGAACAAACGCACCACTCTTCTTCAGGTTGTCCGCCGTTTCGCGGCTGTTGAAAACCAGAGCCGTGTAGAAAAAGCAGAAGAAAATAATCGCGACCGAGTACAGCGTGATGTAGAGCGGTTGACGAGGCGACAGGGCCGCAGCCAGGTCGCTAAGCCAGCGCATGTTCTCGCTGCTGGAGAACCAGCTCGTGATCGTGGCCGGGAACAGAATGATCGACGACGCGAAGATCGGCGGAATCACCCCTGCCATGTTCAGCTTCAGCGGCAAATGCGAGCTTTGACCACCGTAGACCTTGTTGCCGACCTGACGCTTGGCGTAGTTCACCGTGATCTTGCGCTGTCCGCGTTCCACGAACACCACAAAAGCGGTAACCAGCACCACCAGAGCCACGATGAACAGTGCCGAAAGCACAGACATCGCGTTGGTGCGGACCAGGTCCAACAGTGCAGCCAGCGCCGCGGGAAGACCCGCCACGATACCTGCGAAGATCAGGATGGAAATCCCGTTGCCCAGACCGCGTTCCGTGATCTGCTCACCCAGCCACATGACGAACATGGTGCCAGTGACCAGAGTCACGACGGTCGTGAAGCGGAACAGCATGCCCGGATCGATCACCAGTCCCTGCTGAGACTCCAACGCCACCGAAATGCCCACGGCTTGCACCAGCGCCAGCACGACCGTGCCGTAGCGGGTGTATTGGGTAATCTTCCGACGGCCGGATTCGCCCTCTTTCTTGAGCGCTTCCAGCGACGGCACCACCACCGACATCAACTGCATGATGATGGATGCCGAAATGTACGGCATGATCCCCAGGGCAAAAATCGAGAAACGCGAGAGCGCTCCGCCCGAGAACATGTTGAACAGGCCCAGGATCCCGCCCTGGTTCTGACGGAACAAGTCCGCCAGCGCGTCCGGGTTGATACCCGGAACCGGGATGTGTGTACCCAAACGGTAAACCACCAGGGCGAGCACCAGGAACACCAGACGGCGCTTCAGATCGCCGTATCGTGCTCCGGATTTGCCCAATGCCTGCGCGTTAGCCACTCGTCACCTCTGATCAAGCAAGCGAGCCGCCCGCGGCTTCGATGGCGGCGCGAGCGCCGGCCGTCGCGGTAATGCCCTTGAGCACGACCTTGCGCGAGAGTTCACCAGACTTGATGACCTTGGCGTAACGAACCGCCTGGCCAATCACGCCGGCCGCCTTCAGCGCTTGCACATCGATGTCATCGATGGGCAGGGCCTGGAGGTCCGACAAGAGAACTTGTGCATACAGGTGTTGACCCAGCGGGGTGAAACCACGCTTGGGCAGGCGACGTTGCAGCGGCATTTGACCGCCTTCGAAGCCAACCTTGTGGAAACCGCCCGAGCGCGACTTCTGACCCTTGTGACCACGGCCGGCGGTCTTACCCAGACCCGAACCGATGCCACGGCCGACGCGGCGCTTGGCGTGCTTGGAGCCCTCGGCGGGCTTCAGCGTATTAAGTTGCATATCCGACATGGTGATTCCTTAGGCTTCCGAGACGGAAACGAGATAATCCACCTTACGGATCATCCCACGCACCTCGGGCGTATCGACCAGCACGCGGCTGCTGTTGATGCGGCCCAAGCCCAAACCGCGAACCGTATCACGGTGCGATTGCTTGGTACCGATCACCGAGCGCACGAGGGTCACTTTGATCTGCTTCTGAGCCATGATTTACCCCAGGATCTCTTCGACCGTCTTGCCGCGCTTGGCAGCAACATCGGCCGGGGTCAGGGAGGCGCGCAGGCCGTTCAACGTGGCGCGAACCATGTTGTAGGGGTTGCTCGAGCCCAGGCTCTTGGCAACCACGTTACGCACACCCATCACTTCGAAAATAGCGCGCATCGGGCCGCCGGCGATAACGCCAGTACCTTCAGCAGCGGGCGAAATCAGCACGGTAGCGGCGCCATGCTTGCCGACCACGGTGTGGTGCAGCGTGCCGTTCTTCAGAGCGACCTTGAACATGCCGCGACGGGCCTGTTCCATAGCCTTCTGAACGGACACCGGCACTTCACGCGCCTTGCCCTTACCCATGCCGATGCGGCCATCGCCATCGCCAACCACGGTCAGCGCGGCAAAGCTCATGGTGCGACCACCCTTGACCACTTTGCTCACGCGGTTGACCGCGATCATCTTTTCGCGGAGGCCGTCATCGTTCTCTTTTTCCGCGGCGTTCTTGCCTTGTACTTTAGCCATTTGACAGATCCTCGCTTAGAACTTCAGGCCGGCTTCACGCGCGGCATCGGCCAGCGCCTTGACGCGGCCATGGTAACGAAAGCCCGAGCGATCGAAAGCGACCAGTTCGATACCGGCAGCCTTGGCCTTTTCGGCCACGCGCTTGCCAACCAGCGTCGCAGCGGCTTTGTTGCCACCCTGACCGGTTTGGCCGGCCAGTTGCGCACGCACTTCGGCTTCCACCGTCGAGGCGCTGACCAGAACGCGATCGCCTTCCGGCGAAATGATGTTGGCGTAGATGTGCTGGTTCGAGCGGAAAATCGAGAGGCGATGAACGCGCAGCTCGTTGATCTTCCGGCGAGTCGGAACCGCACGACGCAAACGGGAAACTTTTTTGTCCATGATTCGTCCTTGCGTGCGCCGTTATTTCTTCTTGGTTTCTTTGATGACGACGCGTTCGTCCGAGTAACGCACGCCCTTGCCCTTGTAGGGTTCGGGTTCGCGGTACGCGCGGATTTCAGCGGCCACCTGACCGACGACTTGCTTGTTGGAGCCCTTGATGACGATTTCCGTCTGGGTGGGGCATTCGGCCTTGATACCGGCCGGCAACTGATGCAAAACGTCGTGCGAGAAACCGAGCTGCAGCTTAACGGCGTCGCCTTGAACCGAGGCGCGGTAACCCACGCCGACCAGGTTCAGCTTGCGCTCGAATCCCTTGCTCACGCCGTTGACCATGTTGGCCACGAGCGCGCGCACGGTGCCCGACATGGCGTTGGCGTGACGGGAATCGTTGGCAGCGGCAAACGTGAGCTTGCCACCGTCCAGCGAGATCGTGACGTCGCCAGTCAGGGGTTGGGTCAGGGAGCCCAGCGGGCCCTTGACAGTGATCTGATCCTGCTTGATGTCAGCTTCGACACCCTTGGGCAGTTCGACCGGATACTTAGCGATACGTGACATTCGAATTTCTCCTTAGGCCACGTAGCACAGCACTTCGCCGCCGACGCCGTTGGCGCGAGCCTTACGGTCGGTCATGACGCCGCGCGAGGTCGAAACGATAGCCACGCCCAGGCCGTTCATGACCTGAGGAATGCTGGTACGGCCCTTGTAGATACGCAGACCAGGGCGCGAGACGCGTTCGATGCGCTCGATGACCGGACGGCCAGCGTAGTACTTCAGGGTGATCTCGAGCTCAGGCTTGGCCTGGGTGCCCTTGATTTCAAAGCTGTCGATGTAGCCTTCGTCTTTCAGCACAGCGGCAATAGCCGCCTTCAGCTTCGAGGAGGGCATGCTCACCGTAACTTTGTCCACTTGCTGCGCATTGCGAATGCGGGTCAGCATATCGGCGATGGGATCGCTCATGCTCATATTGTTTCTCCTACCAGCTGGCCTTGGTGATGCCGGGGATTTCACCCTTCATCGCCATTTCACGCAGTTTGTGGCGCGTCAGGCCGAACTTGCGGAACACGCCGCGAGGACGACCGGTGACCACGCAGCGGTTGCGTTGACGCGTCGGGTTGGCATTGCGCGGCAGCTGTTGCAGCTTGAGCCGAGCTTGGTAACGTTCTTCGTCGGTCTTCGACTGGTCGTCGATGATCGCCTTCAACTCAGCGCGCTTGGCAGCGAACTTGTCAGCCAGCTTGGCGCGCTTGATGTCGCGATTGATGAGGGAAAGTTTAGCCACGTCATCAGCCCCTTAGTTACGGAACGGGAAGCTGAAGGCCGTCAACAGCGCCTTGGCTTCTTCGTCGGTCTTGGCGGAGGTGGTGATGCTGATGTTCAGCCCACGCAGCGCGTCGATCTTGTCGTACTCGATTTCGGGGAAAATGATCTGCTCTTTCACCCCGATGTTGTAGTTGCCACGGCCGTCGAACGCACGACCCGAGATACCGCGGAAGTCGCGCACGCGAGGCAGCGCAACCGCCACCAGGCGATCCAGGAATTCGTACATGCGTTGACCACGCAGCGTGACCATGCAACCAATCGGGTAGTTTTCGCGGATCTTGAAACCGGCGATAGCCTTCTTGGTCTTCGTCACGACGGGCTTCTGGCCGGCGATCTTGGTCAGATCCGACACAGCGTGCTCGATGACTTTCTTGTCGGAGACCGCTTCCGAGACACCCATGTTCAGGGTGATCTTGGTGATGCGCGGCACTTCCATTGCGCTCTTGTAGCCAAACTTGGCCTGCAGGTCGCCAGCGACCTTGCTCTTGTAGAAATCTTGCAAACGAGACATGTCTATCGCCCCTTACGCCTTGGCGCCGACAACGGCACCATTGGAACGGAACACGCGGACCTTGCGACCTTCGACTTCTTGAACGCCCACGCGGTCGCCACGACCGGTTGCGGGGTTGAAGAGCGCCACATTCGAGATGTGGATCGGCATGGTCTTTTCGACAATCCCGCCCGGGTTGTTAGCCATCGGGTTGGCTTTCACGTGCTTCTTGGCAACGTTGACGCCTTCGACCAGAACGTGGTCGGCGCCAACGCGGGCCAGCACCGTGCCACGACGCTTCTTGTCGCGGCCGGTCAGGACGATGACTTCGTCGCCTTTACGAATGTTGTTCATCGTAGGGCTCCTTACAGCACTTCCGGGGCCAGCGACACGATCTTCATGAACTTCTCGGTACGCAGTTCACGCGTAACGGGTCCGAAGATGCGGGTGCCGATAGGCTCCAGCTTGGCGTTGAGCAACACGGCAGCATTGCCACCGAAACGAATCAGCGAACCGTCTTTACGGCGCACGCCCTTGGCGGTACGAACCACCACGGCATTGTAAATTTCGCCTTTCTTGACGCGTCCGCGCGGAGCCGCATCTTTGACGCTCACCTTGATGATGTCGCCGATACCGGCATAACGGCGCTTGGAGCCACCGAGCACCTTAATGCACATGACATGACGCGCACCAGTGTTATCGGCCACGTCCAGCGTGGTCTGCATTTGGATCATGATTTTTCCTGTTCCAACTTAACTGGAAATACGGTTTTCCCAACAAGGGAACACTGCAATTCCTGCCAGTTTTGGTCCCGTCAGGTCAGCCGCCCTGCTTTTTTGTCGGCAAGTCCGTACTACTGGACCAGCAACTGGTGGCAACGCAACGACCCTGGGTTGAAATCCTGCGGGTATTCCCCCCGACGCGCTCACCTAACCTTCGGCTAAGTGAATCGACAATCTGGGAAAGCTGATAATTCTAACGTGGTTAATTTTTGAGCGCAAGCACTTTGTTGGGATTGCGCACAAAAGACCACGCCCCCTGTCAAGGGGGTCGGTTTGTCGGGCCATCCGCCCCTATTTCTGGCGGTAGTAGCCCTTCTCCCAGGCGTCATGATTTGCCTTGCCGCGACGGATTTCATCCGTGAACGGTGCGGCCATGAGCACAAGGCGATTTAGCCATTTTACAGGAGCTCGGCAGGGACGCTCGAAATCCACGAAAAGCACGGCTCTGACGCCGCCGGTGTCATTGTGCACCTCGTGGGGATACAGGTCGTCAAAGACCACCGCCTGTCCTTCGCGCCAGCTATAGCGCTGGCCGCCGACTTCTATCCAGCAGCTTTCGGGCGGGTCGGGGACGACCAGGCCGAGGTGCAGGCGCAGCACGCCGTTGTACGGCCCCGTGTGCAGCGGGATGCGCTTGCCGGCTTCGAGGATGGAGAAGAAGGCAGTGCGCAGGCCCGGGATGTCCTGCAGGGCGCGCGCGGTGGACGGACATCGGGCAAGGTTGCGTTCAGAGCGCAGGCCATAGCCCAGGAAGACGAACGTCTTCCATCGGTCGTCGGAGGTGATCATGCCCACATCCGGGGAGAGTTCGTGGAAGGCCGGAAGCGCCTGGCGGTCGGCCAGCAGGCTCATCAGTTCGGCCCGAATGGCAGGCGCCCGCGCTTCGAGGGTGGCAACCCACGGGAACTGGCTGTTCTGGAATATCGGCTTGTCGCCGACCAGCGAGGCCTGCGCAATGCGCTGACGCAGCCAGTCAATGAAGCGGAAAACAACCCGCGAATAGAGGCTGGGCTTGGCGGCCGGACGCGCATCGATGGGTTGCACGATGGATATACGGATGACAGCCGAAGATTCCTCATTTTTGTCCACGGCGATGCGCTTGTCCACGGTGGCACGCGTGCCGGCACTTGGCACGCCAATGGACCCAAGCCCGCGGCGGGGATTGGCTCCTTCCACTGCGGGGAAGCTGGTTTAGACTGCCGTGGGCGACAGCGGTCGCTCTCGCCCTTGGCTACCCATTCCTATTACGCAAGGAACGACAGGCATGTATGAACAGTTGGCGCTGTATATCGACGGCGAATTCGTCGCCGGCGAGGGCAGGCGCACCCAGGACGTCATCAACCCCGCCACGCTCGAGGTGCTGGGCCAGCTGCCTCACGCCACGCAAGCCGATCTGGACCGCGCCCTTGCCGCTGCCCAGCGCGCCTTCGAATCGTGGAAGAAGTCCTCGCCCATGGACCGCTCGGCGATCCTGCGCAAGGTCGCCACGCTGTCGCGAGAGCGCGCCCAGGAGATCGGCCGCAACATGACGCTGGATCAGGGCAAGCCGCTGGCCGAAGCCGTGGGCGAAGTCACCTCCTGCGCGGAACATGCCGACTGGCACGCTGAGGAATGCCGCCGCATTTACGGACGCGTCATCCAGCCGCGCAATCCGGATGTGCGCCAGATCGTGGTGCGCGAACCCATCGGCGTCTGCGCCGCCTTCACGCCCTGGAACTTCCCGTACAACCAAGCCATCCGCAAGATCGCCGCCGCCATTGGCGCCGGCTGCACGGTCGTGCTCAAGGGTCCCGAGGACTCGCCCAGCGCGGTCATGGCGATTGCGCGCATGTTCCACGATGCGGGTCTGCCCAAGGGCTGCCTGAACATCGTCTGGGGCGAACCCGCCACCATCTCCGATTACCTGATCCGTTCGCCGATCGTGCGCAAGGTGTCGTTCACCGGCTCCGTTCCGGTCGGCAAGCAGCTTGCGGCGCTGGCAGGCGCGCACATGAAACGCGTCACCATGGAACTGGGCGGCCACTCGCCCGTGCTGGTGTTCGACGACGCGGACATCGACCGCGCCGCCGAGATGCTGGCCAAGTTCAAGGTGCGCAACGCGGGCCAGGTCTGCGTGTCGCCCACCCGCTTCTACGTGCAGGACGGCGCGTACGAGCAGTTCCTGGCGCGGTTCTCTGAGGTCCTCAAGAACATCAAGGTCGGCGACGGCCTGGAAGCCGGCACCGAGATGGGGCCGCTGGCGCATGAGCGCCGCGTGCCCGCCATGAGCGCCTTCATCGACGACGCCAAGAAGCACGGCGCCAAGGTGGTGGTGGGCGGCGGTCCGCTGGACCGCAAGGGCTTCTTCTTTGCGCCGACCGTGGTCACGGAACTGCCCGACAACGCCATGCTGATGACCGAAGAGCCGTTCGGCCCCGTGGCGCCCGTCGTCCGTTTCAAGGACACCGACGAGGTGCTGCGCCGCGCCAACAGCCTGCCCTTCGGCCTGTCCTCGTACGTGTTCACGAATTCGCTGAAGACCGCGACCAAAGTGTCCAACGGCCTGGAAGCCGGCATGGTCAACATCAATCACTTCGGCAGCGCCCTGGCCGAGACCCCCTTTGGCGGCATCAAGGACAGCGGCATCGGCAGCGAAGGCGGCACGGAGACCTTCGAGGGCTATCTGGTCACCAAGTTCATCACGCACGTCTGATCCTGCGGTCATCGCAAAGCAAAGCCCCGCACCTGGCGTGCGGGGCTTTTTTTTGTCTGTCGTGTGGCGCGGACCGGTCAGGGATTCATGACGCTGTCATGCGGCTCAGTGAGCATTGGGCCCGCTTACAAGCAGCTGACCCCAGCAGCTGACCCAAATCGCTTAACCGCGGCTGCCGCTTCCGCATGGCCAACGCCCATGCGCGACCGCCGCCGCACTGACCCGTGGATTCCGCCCTCGATGACGTTTCGCCCTTCCCGCCCCGTCCGCGCCGCAGCCTCCCTGCTGCTCGTTGCCCTGCTCGCCGCTTGCGGCGGCGACAAGGACGACGACAACACGCCACCGCCCGTCGCCGAGACGCCGCCCCCGGCCGAAACGCCCGCGCAACCGCCCGCGCCCGTGCAGGTTGCGTTCATGCCCGACATCCACTTTCACGACGTCTACGCGGACTTCAAGGACGGCTCATTCCCTGGCATCCCCAACCCGAAAGCGGGCGACAACGCGACCATCCGCACGATGTACGCGCAGCTGACGTCCACGCGCCTCTTCAACGAAAACTACTTCGCCTTCCTGGCCGCGCTGGACGACGCCGTGAAACGCGGCGTGAAGTACATCGCACTGCCGGGCGACTTCTCGGACGACGGCCAGCCTGTGCACATGCGCGGCCTGGTCAAGATCATGGACGACTATTCGAAGAAGCACGGCATCCAGTTCTTTGCCGCGCCCGGCAACCATGACCCCAACCGCCCCTTCAACCAGCCCGCGGGCAAGGGCGACTACCTTGGCCTGGATCCCGTGACGGGCGCGATCGGCTTTTCGCAGCCAATCTACAGCCGCGGCGCAAACGTATGCAACACCGCCTACAGCGGCGACTGGACGCGCATCGGCAACACCTATTGCACCGAGGAAGTGCTGCACATGGGCTACTCGGGCATTACGACCGCGCTCGAGCAGCATGGCTTCATGCCGCAGCCGCAGAACGTGTATTACGAAACCCCGTACAGCACCTACAAGTACGAAGACTACGATTACGCCACGGCGGTTTCGCAAGCCAACTGGATCAACCGTCAGTACGAGATCTGCGCCGAAGGCACCGGCGGTCCGAACAAGCCGCAGAACTACACGCTGTGCAAGATGGTGCCCGACACGTCGTACGTGGTCGAGCCCGTCGAGGGCGTGTGGCTGGTGGGCCTGGATGCCAACGTCTACGTGCCGACGGGTCCGGGCGCCCACGACTTCACCGGCTCGGGTGACCAGGGCTACAACAAGATGCTGACCCACAAGGCGCACGTCATCACGTGGCTGACCGACGTGGTGGCGCGCGGCAAGGCGCAGGGCAAGCAGGTCATCGCCTTCAGCCACTTCCCGATGTCCGAGTTCTTCAATGGCGCGTCCGACGACATCGAAGCGCTGCTGGGCGCGAACAAGATGCAGATGATCCGCCGTCCCGCGGAGAACACCACGCGCGCGCTGGCCGAGACCGGTTTGAAGGTACACGTGGGCGGCCACATGCACTTCAACGACATGGCGCTGCGCAACTACGGCGGCGACCACGCGCTCTTCAACATCCAGGCGCCCTCCATGGCCGCCTATGTGCCCGCGTACAAGCTCATGACGCTGCAGAGCGCCGATGAGATCGAAGTGCAGACCATCCGCCTGGACAAGGTGCCGCGCTTCGATGAGCTGTTCGACCTGTACCGCGCGGAAAACGCCTACACCGTGCCGCCGCGCTGGGACGTTTCCATCCTGGACGCCAAGGACTACGGCGATTTCACCTATCGCTACATGAGCGAACTGGTGCGCCTGCGCCTGCTGAACGACGACTGGCGCTGCGAGATGCGGGAGCTGGTCAAGAGCCCGCTGACGGGCGCCGACCTGCTGGCGTTGTCGCAACTGCAGACGACGGTCACGCTCAAGGAATTGGCGAACACCGGCAATCAGAACAATCTGACGCCCGCGTTCTTTGCATGCCTGTCTGACGGCGGCGGCAGCGGCGCCAGCAATCCGGCCTATGCCGCGGATGCCGCCAACGCGCAATCGCGCGCGCAAGCCTTGGCCCAGGCCAACGGCATGCAGCTGGCGGACTTCGCGCAGTGGACGGCGCTGGAGATGGCCGGGGACTTCGTGCGCCTGGCCAATGCCGGCGACCTCGCGTTTACCGATATCCCGGCGCAGCGCGCCAGCCAGTACAAGCTGCTGGCTCAAGCACTGAACCAGACCAACGCCGCGGTGCAGATGAACGGCAACAACGTCAGCGACGCCAACACGCCCGCAGACCTGTTCAAGGCGCGCTTCAAGCCGCTGATGGCGATCATGCTCAAGCTCGCCAACGGTGCGCCGTCCGAGCACATCCGCCTGGACCTGACGACCAACAGCATCGTCAACCTGTCCAACCAGCCTTCGCCGTTCTAAGCCTGATTCGAAGGTTCCGAAAGGCCGACGGCCCGCTGATCAAGCGGGCCGTTTTTGTTTGGCGGCATTGCCTGGCGCGCAACGGTCCGCGTTCACGCCTACAAGGCGCGCCCGCCCGCGCGCAGGTCCCGCGGCGTCATGCCGAAGCGCTGCTTGAACAGCCGGCTGAAATGCGAAGGATGAGAGAAACCCACCTGATACGCCAGCTCGGCGATGCCGCGATGGCGGTGCCGCACGTCCAGCAGCAGTTCGCGGCACCGGTCCAGCCGCTGCTCGAAGATGAACGACTCCACCGACAACCCACCCGCGCGCAGGATGCGGTGCAGATAGGCGACCGAGACGCCGCAGCCCTGCGCCACCCGCGCGGGAGACAGATCCGGGTCGGCGAGATGCTGGCGGATATAGGCCAGCACGCGCGCTCTGTGCGCCACTGTGACGCTGCTGTCGGCCTCCGAGACCTGTCCCTGTCCCGGCTGCACCAGGAAGAGCACGATGAGATCGATCAGGCGCTCGCCCAGTTCGGCGGCCTCGGTCTCGGACCAGCCGTCCATGCCTTTGAACAGGTGATCCATGTAGCCGGCCAGCAGCGCGCCGCGGGGCGACCCGTCGTCGGTGCGCAGCTTGTAGAAGGCGCCGATGCGTGAATCCCGCTGCGACAGTGCACTGCGCGGGAACGAGACGCTCAGGCTGCGGTAGCCCGCCGCGCCGTTCGCGGTTGCCTGATACGGCAGGCTCTGGTTCATCAGATAAACGCAGCCGGGTTCGACCTGAAATTCGCGACCCTGCTGACGCACTGCCAGCGGACCGGCCAGCGGCAGGCCGAAGGTATAGAACTCCTGATCCAGCCGCGACACGTTGCCCGGCGTGCGTTCCAGCCGCTGGCCCTGGTAATGCAGATCGTTGAATTGAAGGCTGGCGCGTCGCGCATAGCGGACATGGCCCGCGAAGTGACCGGGTTTGCCGCCATGCACCTCGAACGGCCCGAAAGCATCGGCCAGCGCGGCGCGCCACGCATCGCGCCGGTCGGCGCCGGCGCTGGCCGAAATGGCGAATTCCGTATCTGGCATGGCACGGTCTCCTGGGGGCTGCGCAAATTGATCTTGCGTCTACATATTGTTGACTCACCCTGCTGTGGGGTGGCCGGCGCATTGTGGGCGCGCTTGCCGCAAGTCTATATTCAGCCCGATAAGCACACAACCTGGACAAACCGGGAGGAGACGCATGGACGAGGCAGGGTCGGCAACCGCGCGCCATACGCCGGCGTCGCGCTATCTGCGCTGCGCAGGGCGCGAGTTGCACTACACGGACTGGGGCGCTTCTGACGCGCCGCCCATCATCATGTGGCATGGCCTGGCCCGCACCGGCCGAGACTTTGACGAGCTGGCGCAGGCACTGGCCGGCGACTACCGCGTGATCTGTCCCGACGCGATCGGGCGCGGCCTATCGCAATGGAGCCCCGATCCGGTCGCCGAGTACCGGCTCGACTTCTACGCCACGTTGGCGCGCGCCCTGCTGGACGGCCTGTCGCTGGCGCGCGTGCGCTGGGTGGGAACGTCCATGGGCGGCGCGACCGGCATGCATGCGGCCGCGACCACGTTGCGCGATCGCATTTCGCACCTGGTCGTCAACGACATCGGGCCGGAACTGCCGCAGCCTGCCATCGAGCGCATCCTGGCCTATGCCGGCAACCCGCCGGCCTTCGACACGGTGACGGAGCTCGAAGCCTGGCTGCGCGCCGCCTACAAACCCTATGGCTGGCAGAGCGACGATCAGTGGCGCCGGATGGCGGAAACGTCGGTGCGCCGGCTGCCCGACGGCCGCGTCACCGCCCATTACGATCCGGCCATCGTCGGACAGTTCAGCCATCACCCGAACGACTATGACCGGTGGGCCGGCTACGACACGCTGCGCATCCCGACGTTGCTTTTGCGCGGCGCCGAATCGGACCTGCTGCTGCCCGACGTTGCGCACGCCATGACGCAGCGCGGCCCCCGCGCACAGCGCATCGACTTTCCCGATTGCGGGCACGCCCCCGCGCTGAACGTGCCCGCCCAGATCGAACCCATCCGTCAATTTCTCGCCAGGCCGGACGACACGGCCGCGCGCGCCCACTGACACCAGGAGACTTCCATGAAACGCATTCTGCTCGCCGCCATGGCCAGCCTGTGCATGAGTTCCGCGCTGGCGGCAAAGGACTTCGTTGTCGCCCATGTCTATGACAAGACCGGCCCGCTTGAGGCTTACGCCAAGCAGACCCAGAACGGACTGATGCTGGGGCTGGAATACGCCACGCAGGGCACCATGACGGTGGCCGGGCGCAAGATCCGCGTCATCGAGAAAGACAACCAGGGCAAGCCCGATGTGGCCCGCGCGCAACTCGCGTCCGCCTATGCCGACGACAACGCCGACATCGCCGTCGGTCCGACGTCGTCGGGCGTGGCGCTGGCAATGCTGCCGATCGCGGAGGAATACGAAAAGATCCTGCTGGTGGAGCCGGCGGTGGCCGATTCCATTACCGGCGAGAAGTGGAACAAGTACATCTTCCGCACCGGACGCAACTCCTCGCAGGACGCCATCGCGAACGCCGTGGCGTTCGACCAGGAAGGCACGTCGATCGCCATGCTGGCGCAGGACTATGCCTTTGGCCGCGACGGCGTCAAAGCCTTCAAGGGCGCGCTCAAGAACGCCAAGATCGTGCACGAGGAATACCTGCCGGCCAACGCGACCGACTTCACGGCCGGCGCGCAGCGGCTGTTCGACGCGCTGAAGGACAAGCCCGGCCGCAAGATCATCTTCATCCTGTGGGCCGGCGCCGGCAATCCGTTCAAGATCGCCGATCTGGATCCCAAGCGCTACGGCATCGAGATCGCCACGGGAGGCAACACGCTGACCGCCATGACGCCGCTCAAATCCCTGGCGGGCATGGAAGGCGCCACGTATTACTACTACGGCATCCCCAAGAACCCGGTCAATGATTGGCTCGTGGCCGAGCATCAGAAGCGTTTCGGCCAACCGCCCGACTTTTTCACCGCAGGCGGCATGGCATCGGGCATCGCGATCGTTGCGGCCTTGAACAAGACTGGTGGCGATTCGGATACCGACAAGCTCATCAAGGCGATGGAAGGCATGAGCTTCGACACGCCCAAGGGCAAGATGACGTTCCGGCCCGAGGACCATCAGGCCATGCAGTCGATGTATCACTTCCGGATCAAGAACGATCCCTCGGTGCCATGGGCAGTCCAGGACCTGGTCAAGGAAATCACGCCGGACCAGATGGCCGTGCCTATCCAGAACAAGCGCTGATTCCCGCCGCTCATGCTTGAGACCCATTCGCTCACCGTTCGCTTCGGCGGTCATGTGGCGGTCAATGATGTCAGTTGCGCCTACGCGCCCGGCACCTTGACCGCCATCGTCGGCCCGAACGGCGCCGGCAAGACGACGTACTTCAATCTGATTTCGGGGCAGTTGCGCGCCAGTGCCGGCACCGTGACATTGAACGGACGCGATCTGACCACGCTGTCCGCGCCGGCCCGCATGCACGCGGGGCTAGGCCGCGCATTTCAGCTGACGCAGCTATTCCCCCGGCTGAGCGTTCACGAAAACGTGCGGCTTGCCCTGCAGTCTCGGCAACAGGGCATGGGTTGGCGCCACATCCGGTTCTGGCGCACGTGGCGCGACGATCGCGGTCTCATGGAGCGTGCCGATGCCCTGCTCGCACGCACACGGCTGACCGCCCGCCGCGACCAACCCGCCGCCGACCTGCCCCACGGCGACCAGCGCAAGCTGGAGATCGCCATGCTTATCGCGCTGGAGCCTTCGGTGTTCATGTTCGACGAACCTACCGCCGGCATGAGCGTGGATGACGTGCCCGTCGTGCTGGACCTCATCCGCGAGCTGAAGGCCGACGCGTCCAAGACCATTCTGCTCGTCGAGCACAAGATGGATGTCGTGCGCGAGCTGGCGGACCGCATCGTCGTGCTGCACAACGGGCGGCTGATGGCCGACGGCGATCCGGCCACCGTGATTGCCTCGCCCATCGTGCAGCAGGCCTACCTGGGCATCAGCGCGCAGGAGGCGGCATGACGGCGCAACCGCTTCTGGAATTGAAGGACGTGCACACGCACATCGGCGCGTATCACATCCTGCACGGCGTGAACCTGTCGGTGCCGGCATCGGCGGTCACCATGCTGCTCGGGCGCAATGGCGCGGGCAAGACGACGACGCTGCGCACCATCATGGGATTGTGGCGCGCATCGCAGGGCCAGATCTGCCTGGACGCCAAGCCGATCGGCGGACCCGGCACGCGCGCGTCGCCACCCGACATGGCGCGCATGGGCATGGCTTATGTGCCCGAGAACATGGGCATCTTCGGCGACCTGTCCGTGAAGGAGAACATCCTGCTCGCGGCACGCCTTGCCAGAAATGCCGCGCAACTGGACACCGCCCGGCTGGAATGGATCTTCGGGTTCTTTCCGGCGTTGAAGAAGTTCTGGCTGCACCCCGCCGGCAAACTGTCGGGCGGGCAGAAGCAGATGCTGGCGATGGCGCGCGCGATCATCGAGCCGCGGCGCCTGCTGCTGGTCGACGAACCCAGCAAGGGTCTGGCGCCGGCCATCATCCAGAACATGATCGACGCGTTCATCGAACTCAAACAGTCCAGCACCACCATCCTGCTGGTCGAACAGAACTTCAACTTTGCCCGCCGCGTTGGCGACTACGCGGCAATCATGGACAACGGCCAGGTCGTGCACGCAGGCGCCATGGCCGACCTGGCCGCGGACGAGGCGCTGCAGACACGCCTTTTGGGCCTGTCACTGGGAAGCCACCAATGAGCACGCTGGACATCGAAGCGCCGCTGCCGCGCGCACGCGCCGACCTCATGCCTGTGCTGCTGGTGCTGGCGCTGGCGGTCATCGCATTGCCCCTGGTCGGGTCGTTTTCCACCTGGGTCACGCTGACCTTCGCCGGGCTGGCGATGGGCATGATCATCTTCATCGTGGCGTCGGGCATGACGCTCGTCTTCGGCCTGATGGACGTGCTCAATTTCGGCCACGGCCTGTTCATTGCCATCGGCGCCTACATGGCGGCCACCGTGCTGGGTTCCATGGCTGACTGGACGCAGTCCGGCAGCCTGTGGACCAATCTGGTCGCCGTGCTGCCAGCCATGATCGTGGGCATGCTGGTGGCGGGCGCCGTGGGCCTGGCGTTTGAGCGCGTGATCGTGCGGCCGGTCTACGGCCAGCATCTGAAGCAGATCCTCATCACGATGGGCGGCATGATCATCGGCGAAGAGATCATCAAGATGATGTGGGGACCGCAAACGATCACGTTGCCGTTGCCCGAATCCCTGCGCGGCGCGTTCCTGCTGGGCGACGCCGCCATCGAGAAGTATCGCGTGGTGGCGCTGGTGGTCGGCCTGATCGTGCTGGGCGGCATGCTGTGGGTGTTGAACCGCACCAAGCTTGGCCTGCTGATCCGCGCCGGCGTCGAAGACCGTGAGATGGTCGAAAGCCTGGGCTACCGGATCCGGCATCTGTTTGTCGGGGTGTTCGTTGCCGGGTCGATGCTGGCCGGATTGGGCGGCGTGTTGTGGGGGATGTACCAGCAATCCATCGTGCCGCAGTTGGGCGCGCAGGTGAACGTGCTGATCTTCATCGTCATCATGATCGGCGGCCTGGGCTCCACGGTGGGCTGCCTGATCGGCGCGCTGCTGGTCGGGCTGATGGCCAACTACACCGGCTTTCTGATGCCGAAGGCCGCCCTCTTCTCGAACATCGCGCTGATGGTCGCCATTTTGCTGTGGCGCCCGCAAGGCGTGTACCCCGTCACGAACCGCTAGGAGCCGCCGACATGTCGTTTCGCCTGCTTTCCGGCGATCCTCCGCGCAGCGCGATCCTGGCGCTGCTGCTCATGGCAATCGTGGCCGCGCTGGCCGCGGCGCCCTTCCTGTTTCCCGGCCCCAAGGCATTGGCCGTCGCGGCGAAGATCCTCGTCTTCATCGTCCTGGTTGCCAGCTACGACCTGCTGCTGGGATACACCGGCATCGTCAGCTTCGCGCACACCATGTTCTTTGGCATTGGCGCGTACGGCGTGGCGATCGCCAGCATACGCATGGAACCCGGCTGGACGGCGGTGTTTGCCGGGACCGCGGCCGGACTGGCCGTGTCGCTCGCCTTCGCCTTGCTGATCGGCCTGGCCAGTCTGCGCGTGCGCGCCATTTTCTACGCGATGATCACCTTGGCCGTCGCTGCGGCGTTTCAGACGCTGGTGTCGCAGTTGTCGGAATTGACCGGTGGCGAGGATGGCCTGAACTTCAAGGTTCCGCAGATGTTGCGACCGGCGTTCCGTCCGCTTTCTGAACCCCTGTTTGGCGTCACAGTCGACGGACGGATCATCACTTACTACCTGATCGCGGCGGTCTGCGTGGTGCTCTTCCTGATGTTGCTGCGCATCGTGAATTCGCCGTTCGGCCGCGTGCTGCAGGCGATTCGCGAGAATCCTTTCCGCGCCGAAGCGATCGGCTACCGCACGGTGCTTTACCGCAGCCTGTCGAACCTGCTTGCGGCGGCGTTCGCGACCTTGGCGGGCGCGCTGTATGCGCTTTGGCTGCGCTACAACGGCCCGGACACGACGTTGTCGTTCGAGATCATGCTCAACATCCTGCTGATGGTCGTGATCGGCGGAATGGGCACCATGTACGGCGCAGTGGTCGGTGCGAGCCTGTTCGTGTTCGCGCAGAGCTATCTGCAGGACGGCTTGCATGCCGTGCATGAGGTCGTGGCGGGCATCCCCCCGCTGGCCCTGCTGTTCGAGCCGGACCGCTGGCTGCTCTGGCTCGGAATTCTGTTCGTGCTGTCGGTGTATTACTTTCCGACCGGCGTCGCCGGACGGCTGCGGGAGTTTGCTCGGCGCCCATAGGCAGTGCCGCGGAACAACATCGCGTTCTGCGCGTCTGTCATCCGGCCTCAGGCCCTGGGCTAGCGTCCGCCCTGCCTGAGCGTATCGGCACCACGCCTCAACTCATCGACGCGCCGCTGCATGTCGTCCACACTGCGCTGCGTCTGACTGCTGGTGCGATTCAGTTGAGAACCCGACGGCGTGGGCATCAAGGGCGGCATGGTCATCTGACCGCCAGGGGTCAGCGGAATCATGGCCGGTGGGTGCGGATCCGCATGTGGCGGCGGGGCGTTCAGCACGCGCTCCAACACCTTCAGCTGGTCTCGCTGCGCCTGCAATGCGCGTTCCTGGTCCAGCAAACTCTGCTCGTCCTCGTCTTCGGTACCGAAGATGGCGGCATGATCTTTGGATCTGCCATCCAATTGAACTCGCGGATCCGGCCCGGCATTGAGCAGTTGCTTGCCGAGCGTCGTTGCATCCATCGGCGGTGGCGTGGAACCGCGCGCCGCAGGCGGAGCACCCTCGGTTGCGCTCGCGCCACGTACGCCGGCAGCGGAGCTTGGCAACATCGGAGCGGGAAACGTGCCGGCAATGGCAGCCTCGCCCGCACCAGGCGCGGCGCTGGCGGCGGACGGCATGGGCGCGCCTCGCTCCTGCGCGAACGCGGCGCCGGCGGCCATTGCCATCAAGCACGCGATGGCGACGGCAAGCCCGGCTGATTTGCGGACGATGACCATGCTTCCCTACAGAATTCCCAAATACGACACATAAAAAAACGGCAAGGGTTTTGGCCCTTGCCGTTTTATATCAGAACGGCGAACCGTTCCGAGGTGCAGCTTTCACTTAGATGATACGTGCGGCTTCAACCAGACGCACCACACGCCACGACTTCGAGCGCGAGATGGGACGGCCTTCAGCGATTTCAACCGTATCGCCTTCGTTGTACTGGTTCGATTCATCGTGCGCCTTGTACTTCGCGGAACGCATGATGATCTTGCCAAAGATGGGGTGCTTGACGCGGCGCTCAACCAGAACGACGACAGTCTTGTCCATCTTGTTGCTGACGACCTTGCCAACCAGCGTGCGCTGGCGCTTGGCCACTTGGGTGTTTTGAGTTTCGCTCATCTTTATTTCCCTGCCTTCTCGGTCAGCAAGGTGCGGACGCGAGCGATGTCGCGGCGCACGTTGCGCAGCTGGCTGGTGTTGGCCAGTTGCTGCGTGGCTTTCTGCATGCGCAGACCGAATTGGGCCTTCAGCAGGCTTTCGAGCTCTTTGCCGAGCTCGGCGGCGTCTTTCGAACGGAGTTCGCTAGCTTTCATGTTAGTACTCCTTAAGCACCGATATGACGCGCGACGAACGTGGTCGAAATCGGCAGCTTGGCAGCGGCCAGGCGGAAAGCTTCACGCGCGAGCTCTTCGCTAACCCCTTCCATTTCGTAGAGCACCTTGCCGGGCTGGATTTCAGCAACCCAGTACTCCGGGTTGCCCTTACCGTTACCCATACGGACTTCGGCAGGCTTCTGCGAGATGGGCTTATCCGGGAAAATGCGAATCCAGATACGGCCGCCACGCTTGATGTGACGATTGATGGCGCGACGAGCAGCTTCGATCTGACGGGCGGTCAGACGGCCACGGCCGGTAGCCTTCAGGCCGAACTCGCCGAACGACACGTGGGTGCCACGAGTCGCCAGACCGGTGTTGCGGCCCTTCTGCTCTTTGCGATACTTTCTGCGGGAGGGTTGCAGCATGGTTATTCTCCTTCAGGCGCCGGAGCAGCGTCCGCCTTGCGGGGAGCGCGGCCACGACCACCCGGACGACCGGTGCGAGCACCGTCCGGACGATCACCACGCGGAGCGCGGCGCGGACGACGTTCTTCTTCACGCGGGGCTGCGGTTTCCGGCGGCAATTCGCCGTTGGCCAGCATGTCGCCCTTGTAGACCCAGACCTTGATGCCGATCACGCCGTACGTGGTGTGGGCTTCGGAGGTGCCGTAGTCGATGTTGGCCTTGAGGGTGTGCAGCGGCACACGGCCTTCGCGATACCACTCGGTGCGAGCAATTTCGATACCGTTCAGACGGCCCGAGCTCATGATCTTGATGCCTTGGGCACCCAGACGCATGGCGTTCTGCATCGCGCGCTTCATGGCGCGGCGGAACATGATGCGCTTCTCGAGCTGTTGCGAGATCGAGTCGGCGATCAGTTGAGCATCGGTTTCCGGCTTGCGGATTTCTTCGATGTTGACGTGCACGGGCACGCCCATCAGACGCTGCAGATCAGCCTTCAGGCTTTCGATGTCTTCGCCGCGCTTGCCGATCACCACGCCCGGACGAGCCGAGTAGACGGTGATGCGGGCATTCTTGGCGGGACGCTCGATGATCACGCGACCAACGGAGGCGCTCTTGAGCTTCTTCTTCAGGTACTCGCGAACGCGAATGTCTTCGGCCAGCATCGAGCCGAAGGCCTTGTCGTCGGCGAACCAACGCGAGGACCAATTACGGGTGACCGCGAGACGGAACCCAGTGGGGTGAATTTTCTGACCCATCGTGACTCCTTAAGCTCCGACCTTGACCGTGATGTGGCAGGTCTGCTTCTCGATACGGTTGCCGCGGCCCTTGGCGCGAGCGGAGAAGCGCTTCATCGACTGAGCCTTGTCCACGAAGATCGTGGTGACTTTCAGTTCGTCGATGTCGGCGCCGTCGTTGTGCTCGGCGTTGGCGATGGCGGACTCGACAGCCTTCTTCAGGATGACGGCAGCCTTCTTCGGCGAGAAGGTGAGGATTTCCAGCGCACGGCCGACCTTCTGGCCACGGATCAGGTCCGCAACCAAACGGGTCTTCTGAGCGGAGATGTGAACCCCACGGATAATGGCAGTAGTTTCCATCGCTTACCTCTTCGCCTTCTTGTCCGCGGCGTGACCCTTGAACGTACGGGTCAGCGCGAACTCGCCCAGCTTGTGACCGACCATGTTCTCGTTGATATAAACGGGAACATGCTGCTTGCCGTTGTGCACAGCGATCGTCAGACCGATGAACTCGGGCAGGATCGTGGAACGACGCGACCAGGTCTTGATCGGCTTCTTGTCTTTGCCCGCAACGGCCGTGTCCACCTTTTTGATCAGGTGAGCATCGACAAACGGGCCTTTCTTGATCGAACGTGACATAGTGTTCGCCTCTTACTTGCGCTTGCGCCGTTGGACGATCATATTGTTCGTCCGCTTGTTGCGACGGGTCTTGTAACCCTTCGACGGAGTGCCCCACGGGCTGACCGGCTCGCGTGCTTCACCGGTACGGCCTTCGCCGCCACCGTGCGGGTGATCCACCGGGTTCATGGCGACGCCACGAACGGTCGGGCGGACACCGCGCCAACGCATTGCACCGGCCTTGCCGATTTGGCGCAGGCTGTGTTCTTCGTTACCGACTTCACCGATGGTGGCGCGGCATTCGATGTGCACACGGCGGACTTCACCCGAGCGCAGACGCACCTGAGCGTAGATGCCTTCGCGAGCCAGCAGGACGGCGGAAGCGCCAGCCGAGCGGACCATCTGGGCACCCTTGCCGGGGAGCATTTCGACGCAGTGGATCGTCGTACCGACCGGGATGTTGCGGATCGGCAGCGTGTTGCCAGCGCGGATCGGAGCATCGGTGCCCGACAGCACGGTCGCACCGACTTCCAGGCCACGGGGAGCGATGATGTAACGACGTTCGCCGTCGGCGTAGCACAGCAGAGCGATGTGCGCCGTACGGTTGGGGTCATATTCCAGACGCTCGACCTTTGCCGGGATGCCGTCCTTATCGCGACGGAAGTCGACGATACGGTAGTGCTGCTTGTGACCACCGCCACGATGACGGATCGTGATGTGACCGTTGTTGTTACGGCCAGAACCACGGGTCTTCTTTTCGAGCAGCGGCGCGTAGGGCTCACCCTTGTGCAGGTTCGGGCTGACAACCTTCACCATGCCACGGCGGCCAGCCGAAGTCGGCTTAACTTTTACGAGGGCCATTTACTTCACCTCCGCAAAGTCGATTTCCTGGCCGTCCTTGAGCGAGACGTAAGCCTTGCGCTCATTACGGCGACGGCCAACGAATCGGCCAAAGCGCTTGACTTTGCCCTTACGGTTGAGGACCTGCACGGACTCGACCTGCACCTTGAAGAGCAGTTCGACGGCAGCCTTGATTTCCGGCTTGGTAGCGTCAGCCACGACACGGAAAGCGACTTGCTGATTCTTCTCAGCGACGAACGTGGCCTTTTCGGTCACGATCGGAGCCAGAATGACTTGCATCAAGCGTTCAGCGTTCATCCCAGCATCTCCTCGAGTTGAGCGATGGCCGGCTTGGTGATCAGCACTTTCTTGTAGTGGACCAGCGACAACGGATCGGCATAACGGGGCTCGACAACGGCAACGTGCGGCAGGTTGCGGGTGGCGAGGTAAACATTTTCATCGACGCTGTCGGTGATGATCAGGACCGAGTCCAGGCCCAGGCTCTTCAGCTTTGCAGCGGCAGCCTTGGTCTTGGGCGATTCCAGATCAAACGATTCAACGACGGCGATGCGGTCTTCGCGAGCGAGCTGCGACAGGATCGAGCGGATCCCGGCGCGGTACATCTTCTTGTTGACCTTCTGGCTGAAGTTCTCTTCGGGCGAGTTCGGGAAAGTCCGACCACCACCACGCCACAGCGGCGACGAAGTCATACCAGCGCGAGCGCGGCCGGTACCCTTTTGACGCCAGGGCTTCTTGGTGGAGTGCTTGACTTCCGTACGGTCCTTCTGAGCACGATTGCCGGAACGCGCGTTGGCTTGGAAAGCCACGACGATCTGGTGAATCAGCGCTTCGTTGAAGTCACGGCCGAAGATCGTGTCCGGCGCGCTGAACGTAGCAGCGGCCTGACCTTGGTCGTTCAGGAGCTTGAGATCCATTTACTTACGCTCCCTTCTTGGCCGGGGCCTTGATGGCCGGGCGCACAACGATGTCGGCGCCAGCGTGGCCGGGGACAGCGCCCTTGACCAGCAGCAGGCCGCGCTCAACGTCAACGCGAACGACGTCGAGGTTTTGAACGGTGCGGGTGACGTCACCCAGGTGACCGGCCATGCGCTTACCCGGGAAAATGCGGCCCGGATCTTGTGCTTGACCAATCGAGCCCGGAACGCGGTGCGAACGGGAGTTACCGTGCGACGCGCGCTGCGAACCGAAGTTGTGACGCTTGATGGTACCGGCGAAGCCTTTACCAATGGTCGTGCCCGTGACGTCGACCTGTTGGCCGGCTTCGAACACGGATTCCACGGCGATCACGGAACCGGCCGCAAATTCAGCGGCGCGAGCGGGATCAAGGCGGAATTCTTTGAGGATGCTACCGGCTTCAGCGCCGGCCTTGGCGTAGTGGCCCGTTTGCGGCTGAGCCACACGCGAGGCACGACGAGTGCCATAAGCCACCTGGATGGCGGCGTAGCCGTCGGTTTCCAGCGACTTAACTTGGGTCACGCGGTTGTTGGACACGTCCAGCACGGTCACCGGGATGGATTCACCTTCCTCGGTAAAAATGCGGGTCATGCCGACCTTGCGACCCACCAGCCCCAGCCGGTGAGCGGCGGGCGTGGGTGTCGAATTCGACATCGTTTTCTCCATTCCCGACTGCGATTGGTCGGGGCTAATCAGGCAAAAGGTAACGGCCTTTGCCCTACGACTATGTTCAACCTGGATTAGGCGCAGCGCCCTCAAACAGCAAGGTGGCTTGGGCTTTGTCCATAGTTAGACTTGCCACAAAATGGCAAGCTTCGCATATTAGCATGTTTTTTCTAAGCGGCACAAGCACTTAGCGGATTCAGGCCATGCCTCGGTGGGCATTTTTGCCACGGTTTGCGCGGCCTGGCGGGCATGCTGCCTTTCAGCGTCGTTTGAGCAGGTAGTGAGCACATGCTTACATGCTCTTTCGGGCCGGAACGCGAAAACAAAATGGCCGCAGTCCCGAGGGAGTGCGGCCATTTTTTTACGAACCTGCCGGCGAAGGTAGCAGGCCCGGAGCGTCTTACTGCAGCGCGATTTCGACGTCGACGCCGGCCGGCAGGTCCAGACGCATCAGGGCGTCAACGGTCTTGTCGGTGGGATCAACGATGTCCATCAGGCGCTGATGGGTACGGATTTCGAACTGGTCACGCGACGTCTTGTTGACGTGCGGCGAACGCAGAACGTCGTAGCGACGGATACGCGTGGGCAGCGGCACCGGACCGCGGACGACAGCGCCCGTGCGCTTGGCGGTGTCGACGATTTCGGCGGCCGATTGATCGATCAGCTTGTAATCGAAGGCTTTCAAGCGGATGCGGATCTTTTGGTTTTTCATGGCGTTTCCTAAAGAACGAGACGCGAGGGCGGGATCACGCCCTCGCTGGTTGGGTGCTGCTTAATAGATCCGAATTACTTCAGGATCTTGGCGACGACGCCGGCGCCGACGGTACGACCGCCTTCACGGATGGCGAAACGCAGACCTTCTTCCATGGCGATCGGGGCCAGCAGCTTGACGGTCATCGTCACGTTG